>CAZRXR010000119.1:0-1622 GCA_964604125.1 uncultured Synergistaceae bacterium | reverse complement strand
CCCGATCCCCGGCGGCGTTCCCGCCGCGCGCGCGGACGTTACCGACCGCGAACCGCCGCGCCGCCGCCCGGGCGCTTTTTTAAGCCGACCACGCGCCTGTCGGCGCGGCGGACGGCGGGCGCTCTTTTCCAAAAAACAATTTTTATACACGCTCCGTCTTGACAAAAGACCCGTTCCGCTGTATTGTGATTTCGTTCACAAAAACGGCCCGAAAGCCCGAACGTCTTTCGGCTTTTTTCTCGAGGAGGAATTTTTTCATGTGGGAAAAGAACGTTAACATCAACGAGGTTAAGACGATCATCTCGCGCACGACGTGCTATCTGGGCGTGGGCGCGATCGCCAAGGTTGACGGCGTGTGCGCCGCGCTCGCCAAAAAAGGCGTGAAGAACGCGCTTGTCGTCACAGGCCGCGGCTCGTACAAGAGCACGGGCGCGTGGGATCACGTCGTCAAGGCGTTCGCCGCCCACGACATCGGCTACGTCCTGTACGACAAGGTCACGCCCAACCCCACGGTAGACGGCATCGACGAGGCCGTCGCGCTCGGCAGAGGCATCGGCGCGACGGCGGTGTTCGGCATCGGCGGCGGCAGCCCGATCGACACGGCCAAGAGCGCCGCGATCCTGCTGGAGTACCCCGACAAGAACGCCCGCGACCTGTACGAGTACAAGTTCACGCCCGAGCACGCCGCGCCCATCGTCGCCGTCAACCTGACGCACGGCACGGGCACCGAGGTTGACCGCTTCGCCGTAGCGACGATCCTCGAGAAAGACTACAAGCCCGCGATCGCCTACGACTGCATCTATCCCATGTTCGCGATCGACGACCCGGCGCTGATGACGGGGCTGAGCGCCGATCAGACCAAGTACGTCTCCATCGACGCGGTCAATCACGTGGTCGAAGGCTCGACGACGAAGATCTTCTCGTCGCCCTACACGGTGCTGCTGGCGGAGGAGACCGTGCGTCTCGTCGATAAGTACCTGCCCCGCGCCGTCGCCAACCCGGCCGACCTCGAGGCCCGCTACTTCCTGCTCTACGCCTCGATGATCGCCGGCATCGGTTTCGACAACGGTATGCTGCACCTCACCCACGGCCTGGAGCACCCGCTTTCGGCCATCAAGCCCACGCTGACGCACGGTCTGGGGCTGGCGATGATCCTGCCCTCCGTCGTCGAGGCCTGCTGGCCCGTCGCCGGAGAGACGCTTGTCAACGTGCTGAGTCCGATGCTGCCCGGAAGCATCACCGCCGATCCCGCCGACGCCTCCGCCGCCGCCGACGCCGTCGAGGCGTGGATCTTCAAGATGGGCGTGCCCCAGAAGCTGGCCGACATGGGCTACA
The DNA here is from genome assembly GCA_964604125.1 of uncultured Synergistaceae bacterium. Lineage (GTDB taxonomy): Bacteria > Synergistota > Synergistia > Synergistales > Dethiosulfovibrionaceae > Pyramidobacter. The sequence goes on along the minus strand of CAZRXR010000119.1, from coordinate 287 downwards.
CCGAGGCCGATGTCGAGAAACTCGTGCGCCTCACCCGCGAGACGCCCTCGCTCGGCGGCCTGCTCGATTTGGCTCCCATCCCCGCCACGCCCGAAGTGGTCGGCAAAATCTACCGCGACTCGCTCAAACCGCGCGAGTAACGCCGCGCGCGGCGCGAAAACGGGGCCGTCTCCGAACGTTCGGAGGCGGCCCCGTTCTTTTTATTTTTTTGTTCGCCCGCCCTCACGGCTTTCCCAGATCGGGCACAATCTCTTTCAGCAATCTCCCCTGCCAGAAGCGCGCCGTCT
>CAZRXR010000118.1:0-1706 GCA_964604125.1 uncultured Synergistaceae bacterium | reverse complement strand
GGGCTGGGCAACATCGGCGCCAAGGCCGCCATTCCCGTCATGGAGGGCAAGTGCTGCCTGTTCAAGAACTTCGCCGACATCGACGCCATCCCCATCTGCCTTGAGACGCAGGACACCGAGGAAATCATCAACATCGTCAAGAACCTCACGCCCACGCTCGGCGGCATCAACCTGGAGGACATCTCGGCGCCGAGGTGCTTCGAGATCGAAACGCGCCTCAAAGAGCTGTGCGACATTCCCGTGTTCCACGACGACCAGCACGGCACGGCGGTGATCCTGCTCGCGGCCGTCATCAACGGCCTCAAAGTGGTCGGCAAGGAGATCGGGGACTGCAAAATCATCCTCAACGGCGCCGGCGCGGCCGGAACGGCCATCTGCAAGATGCTGACGATGTACGGCGCGCGCAACATCGTGGCCCTCGACAGCAAGGGCGCTCTGGCCCGCGACATGGATCTCGCCCCCGCCAAGAAAGCCCTCGCCGAGATCACCAATCCGCGCCTCGAACACGGCAGGCTGGCCGACGTGATCAAGGGAGCCGACATCTTCCTCGGCACATCCGTGGGCGGCGCTCTGAAGGGCGAGTACGTCAAACTGATGGCCAAGGACGCCATCATCTTCGCGATGGCCAACCCCACGCCCGAGATCTACCCCGACGAGGCGCTGGCCAACGGCGCGAAGGTGGTGGGCACCGGCAGGTCGGACTTCCCCAATCAGGTCAACAACTGCCTTGGCTTCCCCGGCATCTTCCGCGGGGCGCTCGACTGCCGCGCCAGACAGATCAACGACGAGATGAAGCTGGCCGCCGCCAAGGCCATCGCCGCGCTCGTCCCCGACGGGGAACTCCGCCCCGACCACATCATCGCCGACTCGTTCGACCCGCGCGTCGTGCCCGCCGTCGCCAAAGCCGTGGCCGAAGCCGCCCGCGCGACCGGCGTGGCGCGTCTGTAAGTTTCCCGGCCTTCAAAAAAATTTTCGCGTCCGCGGGAGCCCGTTTCGCGCGCGGCTTCCCGCGGCCGGACAAAAAAGCGCCGCGCGCGGATCTCCGGCGCGCCGGAAAGCGTTCCGGGGAGCGCCCGCCGGGCGGCGTGAAACCAAGGAGGATTCCCCATGAGCGAGGAGAACAAGGGATTCAAACTGTACGGTATGCCGTGGCCCATGTTCGCCGTCTTCGCGGCGATCGTGATCGTCTCGGCGTACATGGGCAAACTGCCCAAGGGCATGATCGGCGCGTACCCGATCATGATCGTCATCGCCGCCGTGCTGAACGAGATCGGCGACCGCACGCCGATCGTCAACACCTATCTGGGCGGGGGCGCCATCGTCATCATCTTCGGCGTGGCCGCGTTGTGCTACTACAAGGCGCTGCCCGAGAGCGCCGTCAAGATCATGGACAACTTCATGAAGCCCGAGGGCTTCCTCGACTTCTACATCGCGGCGCTGATCTGCGGCTCCATTCTCGGCATGAACCGCGACCTGCTCATCAGGGCCGCCATCCGCTACCTGCCCGCCATCGTGGGCGGCGTGGCGCTGGCTCTCGCCGGCGCGGGCGTCGTGGGCTACCTCACCCACTACGGTTCCACTCCCGAGGCCCCGATCTCGGCGTATGACAGCGCCAAACAGGCCATCCTCTACATCGCCATCCCCATCATGGGCGGCGGCATGGGAGCGGGCGCGGTGCCCCTTTCAAAGATCTTCGGCATGACGCT
>CAZRXR010000117.1:0-1711 GCA_964604125.1 uncultured Synergistaceae bacterium | reverse complement strand
GAAACCGTCGCCGGGCCGGGCGTTTTCGCGCGCCGCGGCCGACGGCGCTTTGTTTTCCGCCCGCCCGCTCCGCGCGGACTTTCGTTTCGCGCCGCCTCGGCGCGAAAAAGGAGCGGGGCAGAAGAGAGAAACTCTCTTTGCGCCCGCTCCGCGCGGCGTCGCGCCATGTTCCGCCATCGGGCGGAACGTTCTAGTACTCGGAGAACCTCCGATCCATCGCCGCGAGGTAGGTCTCTTTTGTGTAGAGGGGCTTGAAGCGGCTCAAAATGCCGCGAGCGCGCGCGGCGTCGTCGCACAGCAGGTCGATGACCGTGGACAGAAGGGCCTTCGCCGGGTCGAGCACGGCGGCGCCGAAATCGGTCATGTGGAACGCGGCCGAGTGCAGCGCGCCGACCGAGCCTCCCGCGGACGGGTGGATGCCGGGCATCAGGTGGCAGATGTCGCCCATGTCGGTTGACGCCGAAAAGTATGTGCCCGTTACAACGTTGTCCTTCCCGGCGATTTTGGCGGCGTTTTCGGCGAACAGCGCGTTCAGCTCGGGGTTGACGGCCAGGGGCATGTCGCCGGGGATGCTGGTGAAATGGAACTTGCAGCCGAGGGCGTCGGCGCCGCTGCGGAAAGCGCTTTCCACTCTGGCGAACACCTCGTCGATCGTCGCGGCGGTCGCGGCGCGCACGTACCCTTCGAGGCGCACGTCGTCGGGCACGCTGTTGACGGAGTCGCCGCCCTTGGTGATGATGAAGTGCACGCGCACGTGGTCGTCGTCGCGGAACGTCTCGCGCAGGGCGTTGACGGCGTTGATGCCCGCCACGGCGGCGTAGAGCGCGTTCCTGCCTTGATCGGGAGCGGCGGCGGCGTGGGCCTGTTTGCCCTCGTAGCGCACCATGAAAACGCGGAAACCGTTGCCGTGGCGCGGCACGGAGAACCCCTTGCCCTCGGCGAACTCGCCCGCGTGGATCATCATCGCCATGTCCACGTCGTCAAACTCGCCCAGACGCACGAACTCGGGCTTGCCGCACAGGTAGCGGATCGTGCCCTCGTCGCGCATACGCTTGCGCCGGTCGATCTCGATGAACTCCTCGGCGGGCACGGCCATCAGCGCGACGGAGCCGCGCAGTTCGTCCATCGCGCGGCTTTTCGAGAGCGCCGAGGCGGCCGCCAGCAGAATGGACGTCTGCAGATTGTGACCGCAGCTGTGCGAAGCGCCGTCGATCGGGTTGGCCTGCGGATGGTTGCGGCAGACGATGCCGTCGAGCTCGCCGATCAGGGCCACCTTCGGCCCCGGAGCGGCGCCGATGTCGGCTCTCATGCCCGTGAGGGCGATGTTCTTTTTCACGCTCAAGCCGAGCGACTCGAGACGGCCGGCCAGCTTCGCGGCGGTGCGCGTCTCGAAAAATCCAAGCTCGGCGTGCGCGCCCACGTCGTCGGCGTACTCGCGCACCCAGGGGCCGGAGGCGTCCACGGCCGCGAAGACCCTCTTTTTCAAATCTTCCGCGTTGCTCAAAACAATTCCTCCTCGCAAAGTTTTTTCGATGCTCCCGAGCAATCATATCACGCTTCGGGGCATTTCGCACGGGCGGGCGGCGGGAAATTTCCGGCCGCGCCGGTGAGGACGCGGAAAAGGGACGGCCGCCTCAAAAAAAAGACGGCGGAGATCGGGAAGCGAAACGGGGCGAAGACGCCACTCCGCGCCGCGAACCGGCTTTTCCGC
>CAZRXR010000116.1:0-1823 GCA_964604125.1 uncultured Synergistaceae bacterium | reverse complement strand
CGCGCCCGGGACGCCCGGAACCGCGCCCGCCGCGCGGCACGCGGCAAAGACAAGAAGTCCGGCGGGAACGCCGCGCAGAAGCGCGCTTTTGACTTTTTCCGGGGGAAATTCCATCTTCCATCCGCCTTTCTTCGCGACGCGGACGCCTTTACCGTCCGCCCGAATCCGGCACAAACTCCTTCAGCGGCCGTCCCCGCCAGAAGCGCGCCGTCTCCGGCGTCACGGCGTAGTCCGGCGAGGTCAGCTGCAGTTTCTCGTCAAGCCCGTCGAACGTCACGTGAGCGACGCCGCACACCAGCTCGAACGCCAAATCGCTCGTAAAGACTTTGTCTTTGTTGGCGCGCAGGCACGCGACAGTCTCCGGCCAGCGGCGCTCGTATTCCGGCGAGCACCAGAACACGAGCGGGATCGTCGTCATCGCGGGCGTGAAGAAGTCGTAATTGTGCCCCAGCCCCGAGGCGACGTCCTCGCCGTGATCCGAGAAGTACAGCATACAGGAGACGCCGAACTTCGACTCCGCGACCTCCCCGGCCAGGCGGCCCAGCACCATGTCGGTGTAGGAGATCGTGCGGTCGTAGGTCTCCACGCGCTTGCGCCCGGCGGGCGAAAGCCCCTCGGTAAGCGGCGACGGCGGCAGATAGGGCCAGTCGGCGGGCGTCTCTTTCTCGTAGTCCCAATGACTGCCCGCCAGATGCACGAAGACGACCGCGTTCTCCCCGTCCGGCAGCGCGGCGAGCGTTTCGCGCAGCGCCGGAACAAGCTCGGCGTCGAGGTGGATCACGCTGCCCGCGGGCATCACCGGGTCGTCGGTGAGGAAACGCCCGCCGTCGGCGTTCATCGCCAGCTGCGCCGTCAGGTGGTTGTCGAGGAACGAGAAACTGTACTGGTTGCTCAGCCAGAACGTTTTAAAGCCCGCCGCGCGCAGCAGTTCGGGGAGCGAAAGCGTGGCCGTCACGCGCGCCAGCATCTCGCCCTCGTCCGCGCGCGCCGCCGGATCATAGTCGTTGAGGCGGCTGAGCGCCATCGTCACGGCGGGGATCGTGAGCGTCATGCACGAGTAGGCGTTCGTGAACAGCGTCACGGGCGCGGAGCTCATCCACGGCGTCGTGGGGCGGCCGTAGCCGTAGCACTGCATGTGCGCCCGGTTCGCCGACTCCCCGATCACGACCACGCAAAGCTCGCCTGTGCCGGCCGCCGACGGGCGCAGCCGGGCGGCCTCGTCCGATCGGTCGCGGTGCAGGGCGAGGGCGGCGGTCACGGCGCGCGAGCGTTTGAGAGCGTGCAGGATGTCGGCGGCGAGGATGCTGTACGACTCGGCCTTCGACCTGTAGCCCAGAACAACCGCCGCCGTCAGCGCGAGCAGCGCCCACGGCGCCGCGCCGCGTTTCGCGCGGCCGCCGCGCGAAAGCGCCAGCGCCGCCCACGACGCGCCGAACGCGATAAGCGCGGCGAGAGCGACGTACCCGCCGCCGAACTGGCCGAACAGGAAGTTCCGCGCCTCCCGGGCGTTCGTGCCGAGAACCTGTGTCAGCGCCGTCACGCCGGGCCGCCCGCCGTAGCGCAGAATGTAGGAGATGTAGACCCCGTACTGGAACGACGCCCAGACCGTCAGCGCGGCGCAGAAAACGCGCGCGGCGCGGGCGAAACCGCCCCCGCGCCCCCCGGCCGCCCAGGCCGAAAGCGCCGCGACGGCGGGAAAGCCCCCGAGACAGAGGAAATCGTACACGCTCACCTGCATACGGCACAGGTACGCCGCCGTCAGCTCCAGCGCGAGGAACAGGCCGTAGATCAGCGAAAAGCGCGCGCCGAGGTAAAAACAGACG
>CAZRXR010000115.1:0-1859 GCA_964604125.1 uncultured Synergistaceae bacterium | reverse complement strand
GCGTTCCTGTTCGGCGTCCGTGGGATCCGTGAGCGTAAAAACTTTTTTACGGCGCGAATAAGAGGCCGCTTTTCCGTTGTTCGAAAGGAAGGCGCCGCGCCGAAAAAGAAACACAAAAAAGCGGCGCGCGGAACGCCTTGCACTTCGCGCGATGTCGCCGTCCGTGCCGCTAATGCCGTCGGCAACACGCCGGTTTTCGCAATCTCCGGTGTAATTTTGCCGCGACCGTGCGTATACGCCCCGGTATTGTGCCCGAGGTCTCGCGCTGTGCGCGCGCTGTTCCTCCTGCTCGATTTGCGCTGTTACCGGGGCGAACTCTCCGTCGTCGGGCGTCTTTGATCCTGTTTCCGGCGTGTTCCCGAAGGGTGCCCAAGAAATTTTATTCGCCCCTCTCTCCAAAAAAGAACGTTGATAATTGTTTATTCGTCGCTTGACAGAAAGAACAACCGTTGATAAAATATTATATAAATTTAATAGTATGCGGGATGCCGAACATGGGTCGCGGAACGTTACAAAGGGTGACTGTCCATCCGCAGTTCTCTGTTCTTTCGCAAATCGCGTTACCGCTGAAAAGAACATAAAGAAGGGAGGGATTGACGTGAAAGCGGGTCTCATCTATACAAGCACCACGCCCGAACTGATCGATATGGTCGAACGGGAAGTGCGTTCTCAGCTTGGCGGGGCGGCCGAACTGTTCAGCCTTCGGGATCCGAGCATACTGGCGGACGTGCGCGACGCCGGCTATGTCACAACGGCGCCCGCGGCCCGGCTGATTTCCATGTATATGCGGGCCGCGCTGGAAGGCTGCGACGCGGTGCTGAACATCTGTTCTTCGGTCGGAGAGGTCGCCGACAGTATGCAGGACGCGGCGCGCTATCTGGGTATGCCGATCGTGCGTATCGACGAGGAGATGTGCCGCGAGGCCGTGAGGCTGGGTAGCCGCGTCGGCGTTATGGCGACGCTGGAAACGACGCTTACGCCCACCAAAAACACGCTGGCTCGCGTCGCGCGCGAGGCCGGCAGGAAGATCGATCTGGTGGACTGCCTTGTGGACGGCGCGTTCGGTCTGGATCAGGATTCGTTCCGCGCGCGGCTCACCGAGGCGGCACGCGCGATAGCCGACAAAGTGGACGTGGTCGTGCTGGCGCAGGGTAGCATGGCATACGCGGAGCCGCATCTGGAGAGCGTTTTTTCCAAGCCGTTTTTGGGCAGCCCGCGTTTCGGCGCGAAAGCGCTGAAGGAGGCGCTCGAGCGCAAGGGCGTTATCTGAACGCGGCCGCCGGATTGGGCGTTCGGTAGTCTTTCGGCACGGGACATGGAAACAGGAAACCGCGGCAATATCACAACAAGGAGGTAGAAGTTCCAATGAAAAAGTTCTATGCGCTGTTTCTCACACTGACGATGATCCTGTCGGTTACGGCCGCCACCGGGGCCTTCGCGGCCAAGGCGGATGCCTTGACGCTTAAGATAGGCATCTCCACAAACGAAGAAGATCCCCGCGCTGTCGGCGCGAAAAAGTTCATTGAGGAGATCACCGAGAAGACCGGCGGCGCCGTGACCGGCCAGCTCTATCCCTCGGGCCAGCTTGGCGGCGACGCCGACTTGATCAACTCTCTGGTTCTGGATTCCAACACGGTGGACGTGATCATCTCGGACGCCTCCAACTTCGCCACACTGGTTCCCGAGATGGGGATTTCCGCGCTGCCCTTCCAGTTCTCAAACTTCGACGACGCCTGGGCGTTCATGGACAGCGACATCGAGAAGGCCGCCGAAGATCTGCTGATCCCGAACAACATGCGCGTTCTGGCGCACTATTGCAACGGTTTCCGCTGCGTGACCAACAGCAAGGGCCCCGTCAA
>CAZRXR010000114.1:0-1878 GCA_964604125.1 uncultured Synergistaceae bacterium | reverse complement strand
ATTTCCGCGATTGAAAGCATGTCCGTCCTTGACCTGGCCGACCTTGTGAAGGCCCTCGAGGAGAAGTTCGGCGTCTCCGCCGCCGCGCCCGTGATGGCCGTGGCCGCCGCCGGCGCCGCTCCCGCCGCGGCCGCCGCCGAGGAGAAGACCGAGTTCAACGTCGTCCTCAAGGAGATCGGCCCCAACAAGCTGCAGGTCATCAAGGCCGTCCGCGAGGTCACGGGGCTGGGCCTGAAGGAAGCCAAGGACTTCGTCGAGAACCCCGGCAAGCCCATCAAGGAAGCCCTGCCCAAGGCCGAGGCCGAGGAACTCGTCAAGAAGTTCGAGCCCACCGGCGCCACCGTCGTGATGGAATAAGCGAAAACGCGCGGGCACACGTCCGCGAAAAGCGCTCCGCACCGGGGCGCTTTTCTTTTGCCCGCGGGCCGCCTTGAAAAAGGCGCGAAGGGAGAAGCATATGTTTATCGACACGCACGCGCACGTGTACCCGCCGCTACTGCGCCGCGACCGGGAAAAAATCGCGGAGAAAGAACCGTACTTTGAGCTGCTGACGGGCAGCCCCGTCCACCGCTGGGGCGACGCCGACGAACTGATCGCCGCCATGGACGCGACGGGCGTGGATCAGTCGTGGATCTCCGGCTTCGCGTTCCGCGACCCGGCGCTCTGCGCCCTGTGCAACGACTACGTGATCGACGCCGTGCGGCGGTGGCCCGGCCGCCTGCGCGGCTTTGCCGTCGTGAACCCGGCGCGCGCCGGTTTCATGGCCGAGATCGAACGCTGCGCGTCGCTCGGGCTGACCGGCGTGGGCGAACTGTTCCCCGACGGACAGGGATTCCGCCTCGACGATCAGAGCCAGACGTGGCGCCTTGCCGCCGCATGCGCCGACATGAACATGCCCCTGCGCGTGCACACCGCCGAGCCTGTGGGGCACGCCTACGCCGGAAAAGGTTCCGCCGGCCCCCGCGAGGCCGCCGCGTTCTGCGCGCACCACCCCGAAAATGACGTTATATTCGCCCACTTCGGCGGCGGCCTGTGGCTGTACGAGACCATGCCCGAACTTCGGCTGTACCTGCGCCGCGCCCGCTACGACACCGCCGCGTGGCCTTTTCTGTACGACGCCTCCGCGGCCGCAGCCGCGCGCGCCGCCGGAGTGGCGGACAAGATGCTCTACGGATCCGACTGGCCTATTCTGTCGCGGAAGCGCTACCAGACCCGGCTTGACGCCTACGCCGCCGGGGGGGGGCTGGAAGCGCTGACGGGCGGGAACGCCCGGCGTTTTCTCGAGGACATCGAGGCGCGGAAAGCGCGGCGAAAATGATATTTCGCGCTTGACAGGCCGCGCGCCCGATGTTAAAATGTTCGTCGTGCTAGCGATGGCGCGTACAGGGGCGGTTAGCTCAGCGGAAGAGCGCCTGCCTTACAAGCAGGTGGTCACAGGTTCGATCCCTGTATCGCCCACCATAGCGAAACGGGGTTGTAGCTCAGTCGGTTAGAGCGCCGGCCTGTCACGTCGGAGGTCGAGAGTTCGAGTCTCTTCAGCCCCGCCATCATTCATGGCGAGATAGCTCAGTTGGTAGAGCAGGGGACTGAAAATCCCCGTGTCCCCAGTTCAACTCTGGGTCTCGCCACCATTTTGCAAGCGGAAGTAGCTCAGGGGTAGAGCACAACCTTGCCAAGGTTGGGGTCGCGGGTTCAAATCCCGTCTTCCGCTCCATTTCTGCCCCAACCCCGGAGGTATAGCCAAGTGGTAAGGCAGAGGACTGCAAATCCTTTATCCCCAGTTCGAATCTGGGTACCTCCTCCAATACACTCCTCGATAGCTCAGTCGGCAGAGCGGGTGACTGTTAATCACTAGGTCGCAGGTTCAAGTCCTGCTCG
>CAZRXR010000113.1:0-1935 GCA_964604125.1 uncultured Synergistaceae bacterium | reverse complement strand
GCGGCGGCATGGGAGCGGGCGCGGTGCCCCTTTCAAAGATCTTCGGCATGACGCTGAATCAGGATCCCAAGAACATCATCAACATCATGATCCCCGCCGTGGCGCTGGGCAACGCGATGGCCATCGTGGCGGGCGGCCTTCTCAGCAAGCTGGGCAAGGCCGTTCCCAGCCTCACGGGCAACGGGCAGATGCTCATCACCAAGGGCGGCGACGAGGTGAAGGAAGACCCCGAGTTCCTCGCGAGACGCGACAAGCTCAACCTCAGCATGATGGGCACGGGGCTGCTTCTGGCGACGACGTTCTTCGCGTGGGGCTGCATCGTCCAGACGTTCGTCCCCAAGATCCACAGCTACGCATGGATGATCCTCTCCGTCGCCATCGTCAAGGCGCTCGGCGTGCTGCCCCAGAAGTATGAGATCTGCTGCTACCAGTGGTTCCAGTTCGTGATGAAAAACCTCACGGGCGTGCTGCTGGTCGGCATCGGCGTTTCGTACACCGATCTGGGCCAGATCATCTCCGCTTTCTCGGCGCAGTACCTGCTGCTCGTCGGCGTGACGGTGCTGGGTGCCATCGTCGGCTCGGGCCTCGTGGGCCGCGTCGTTGGCTTCTACTTCGTGGAAAGTTCCATCACCGCCGGCCTCTGCATGGCCAACATGGGCGGCACCGGCGACGTGGCCGTGCTCTCGGCCGCCAACCGCATGGAGCTGATGCCCTTCGCGCAGATTTCCTCGCGCATCGGCGGCGCGTTCATCATGATCCTCGCGAGCGTCCTGCTGCAGATCATCTAGTTCCCGCGGCCGGTTTGCCGTGATCGGCGCGGAGACTGTCTTTCGGGAGGCGTTCCGCCGTGTCCGGGCGGCGCCTCCATACAAGGCTGTCTTTCTTCGCTTTTTGAACGCTCGCGCGGCACGTTTTCCGCGCCGCGCGGCGCGTTTTGTCAAAGACGGCGCTCACGGAGGCGACACATGAAACGGTTTCTTCGGCTCGGCTGCGCGGCGCTGCTACTGATCTGCGTCGCGGCGCCGGCGCGGGCCGCCGTCCGCGCCGGGGTCGATCGTTTCCGCCGCGGGACACGCGCCGTCTCGCCGCGAGTCGCCGACGCCGTCACGGAAATGTTCATCACCGAACTTTCCAACTCCGGCGCGTTCCGCGTGTACGAGCGCGCCGAACTGGACAGGATCGCGCGCGAACAGCGCCTCTCGCAGTCGGGCGCGGTCTCCGAGAAAACGCTCGTGCGCGCGGGGCGGCTTGTCGGCGTCGAATACATCGTCACCGGCTCCGTCACGCGCTTCGAGGAATATCAGACCGGCGGCGTGCTGCCGCTGCACAACGTGGGCCTCGCCGTGGGAACCAACGTCGGCGCCGTCACGCTCGAGATCCGCGTCATCGACACGGAAACGGGAGCCGTCGCCGCCGCGCTGCGCGAGACAGGACAGGCCAGCAGGGCCGTGGCCGGCGCCGTCTACGAGGGCACGATCATCGGCACGACGCGCTACGGCGGCGTCGGCTCGCAGGCCGCGATGAAGGCCGTGAAACGCGCCGTGCGCGAGTTGGAGCGCCGCGTCGGCGGAGTCGATTACCGCGTGATAAAGGTGGAGGAAAAACGCGCCCTCGTAGACGCGGGTTCTTCACGCGGCGCGGCCAAGGGCGTCCTTTACGGCGTGTACGAGGACGGCGATCCGATACGCGACATGAGCGGCGCGGTCGTGGACACGCGCAAGGTGTTCCACGCGCTGCTGAAGGTCGTGGATGTCAAGCCGAATTACAGCGTCTGCGCCTACGTCAAGGGCAAAGGCGGCCCAAGTTCCATCCGCGTCGGCGACAGCGTCGTGGAGGTGGAACGCGGCGCGCCCGCCCGCGCCTTGCCCGTCACGCCCGATCGCGTCGAGCCTTAAAAAGAGCAGAGCGACCGCTTTCCCGGCAAACGGGAAGGCG
>CAZRXR010000112.1:0-2084 GCA_964604125.1 uncultured Synergistaceae bacterium | reverse complement strand
ACGCTCGATCTTTTCTCCAAGAAAGTCGTCGCCCTTGTGGGAAAGCATACCGTGCTGATCCCCGTTCTGATGTTCGTGCTCAGCGCGTTCATCTCCGCCATCGGTCCGGGCCATATCGCCGCGGGGATCCTGATGACCACGTTCGCCATGTACCTGGCCTTTGAGATGAAGATCAACCCGTGGATAACGGCCCTGTTCGCGAAACTGGGCGCCAACGCGGGCTGCGCCTCGCCCCTCTCGCTGACGGGCCTGCTGGCCAAGGAACTGTCCACGCCGATGGGACACACGGGCTTTTCGGCCCACCTGTTCCTCTCCACCCTGCTTTCGGGATTCGTCTTCACCCTGATCATCTACGTCGGCTCCAAGAGCTACAAGGTCAAGGCGGACAACCCCCTGAAGTGGTCGGATATTCCCAAGTTCAACCGCAATCAGAAGCTGACCATGGCCGCCATCGTCACGATGGTCATCTGCTGCATCGGCTTCAAGCTGGACACGGGCCTGTTCGCTTTCATCATGGCGACGATCCTGCTCCTTCTGGGCGCCGCCGACGAGAAGGCCGCCATCAAAGGCATCCCGTGGGGCACGCTCGTCTTCATCTGCGGCGTCGGGGCGCTGGTGAACGTCATCGACAAACTGGGCGGCATCAAACTGGTTTCCGAGTTCCTCAACAGTTTCATGGGCGAGAAGACGGCCGTGCCCATCATGGCCGCCACATCGGGCATCCTCTCCTGGGTCAGCTCCACCACCGGCGTCGTGATGCCCGCGCTCTATCCCGTCGCCGATCAGGTGGCCAAGCAGTTCGCCTCGGTCGGCTACGTGGAGCTTATCGCCGCGATCACGGCCACGTCGTTCGCGGCGGCCATCAGCCCCCTGTCCACGGGCGGCGCCATCATCATGAGCTCGTATTCGGCCACGAAGGAGACGACGAACGACGAGATGAACAAACTGTTCAGGAACCTTTTCCTGCTGTCGGTCGCCAACGTCGTCGTGAACGTTATCATGGCCGCGCTCGGCGTGTTCAATCTGGGCGGACTGTTCCTGTAAAACAGACGCCCCGGAGAAAAAGAAACAGCGGCGGGATACCTCGCGGGTATCCCGCCGCCTCTTTTTTTTATTGACGCGCGGATCCCGGGAGCGCGCGACGCGGCGTTTCCAGCGCGCGGGCGGAAGCGGGGAGCGGGATTCGGCGACGGGGCCTCGACGGCGGAACGGGGGTACGCGCGCGTCGCGGGCCGGAATGACCTTTTGGGACGTTCCGGCCCGCGACGCGCTTTTTTTTGTTCCGGGCGGTTCCGGCCGCGTCTGCGTTTTACACGCGGCGGGAGACGTTCCGGCGCCGTCCGCCGCCGGCGCGGAGAATGTCCCGCGCGGCTTTGGGCGTTTCGCCGCCTAATCGCAGACGTTGAAGTTGACGTGTTCGTAGCGCGCCAGCGTGTCGGCCATCTCGTCCCCGTAATCCCTGCGGAAATCCGCGAGGACGTTCCGGTTGACGGCCTCTCCCTCGTCCTTGAAAATGGCCCGCGTGACTTCGTTGTAGGCCCAGTAGGAGTGGGCGCAGTGATATTCAAAGTTCCTCATGTTCTTCGGGTCTCTGGCGAGGTCGGTCGTCTCGTCGATACCGGCGTCCTTCATCCTGTGGACGCAGTAATTGGCCGTGTGCAGCGTCTGATCGACCTCATACGCAAGATAGGGGTTGAACCCGCGGGCGATCGAGTTGTCAAGGTGTTCGCAGTATTCCGCCCCGGCGGTCGCGCACAGCCCCATCTCCTTGAACTGCTCGTGCCACGGGCACCGATCGATATAACGAACGACGTCCGGCTTATAGGAGACGCATCTCGAGACATTTTGACAGCCTTCCGCCTTGATCTCCTCGGTGTTGACCCATTCGCCGTACCGGGAGTAGTTCGTAAAGTCCAGGGGGTGTCCGTCGCGTATGGCTCTCTGCGCCATGCGGCGGCCCCGTTGCTCCGCGTAATACTGCGTGGCGTGGATAAACGCCATCTTTCCTCTTTCGCCGAATGTCCCCGTCAGGTACAGATAATATTTCGCGGCGATGTAAGCGTGTGTTTTTTCGTTAAATCCCA
>CAZRXR010000111.1:0-2135 GCA_964604125.1 uncultured Synergistaceae bacterium | reverse complement strand
GTCCCGCGAGCGGCCTGTGTCACAAGGGCCGCTTTTTTTCGCTCCTTTCGCGGGCCGCTCTTTCTCCCGCCGCGCCGCGCGGGATCGCCGAACCGAAAAAAATTTTTTCAGTGAAATTCTTTTCGTCGCGTTGTAAAATAAGACAAGCGTCCGCGCGAAAGCCCGGGCGGGGCGACGAGCCGGGGATCGGGCGTGGGCGGGGCGTTTCTTCCCGCGTCTTACGCCCGCGCCCGCCGGTTCCCCGCCGCCGGAGCGGAACGGGCGGCCCCCCGTGCGCGCGGCCCGTCCGGCGCCGCGTATCCTGTTTTTCCGGCCCCAACGCCCGTTTTCCGCGCGGGCGCGCGGATCGCCGCCGCCTTTCATCTTCCGTCGAAATGAGGGATTGCTGTGAAACTGGGAATAGTCGGTCTGCCCAACGTCGGCAAGAGCACTCTTTTTAACGCGATCACGTCCGCCGGCGCGGAAGCGTCGAACTACCCCTTCTGCACGATCGAGCCGAACGTCGGCGTCGTCGAGGTACCCGACCCTCGGCTCAAAGTTCTGGCGCGGATGTTCAAATCGGCGAAGATCACGCCCGCCGCCGTCGAGTTTTACGACATCGCCGGGCTGGTGCGCGGGGCCAGCAAGGGGGAGGGGCTGGGCAACAAGTTCCTCGCCAACATCCGCGAAGCGAGCGCCATCGTGCAGGTCGTGCGCTGTTTCGACGACTCCAACATCGCGCACGTGGACGGCTCGGTCGATCCCGCGCGCGACATGGAGACGATCGAGCTTGAACTGATCCTTTCCGATCTGGAGATGATCGAGCGCAACCTCGCGAAAGTCGAAAAGCTGGCGAAGGCCGACCGCAAACTGGCCCCCAATCTCGGCCTGCTCCAAAAGGTCAAGGACACGCTCGAATCCGGCAGGCTGGTTCGCACGCTCGATCTCGGCGACGAGGAGAAAACCTATCTCCGGGGGCTGAACCTGCTGTCCGACAAGCCGATGCTCTACGTGGCCAACATCGCCGAGGACGAAATCTCGGGCGGACTGAACGAGTACGCCTCGCGGGTACTCGCCCACGCGCGCGACGAAGGGGCCGAGTTCGTCGCCATCAGCGCGAAAATAGAGGCCGAGATAGCCGAACTGGACGACGGCGAAAAGCGCGAGTACCTGGAGGCCCTCGGCCTGAAGGAGGCGGGGCTTGACCGCCTGATATCCGCCGGGTACCGCCTGCTGGGGCTTATCTCGTTCCTCACGGCGGGAGAGAAGGAGTCGCGCGCGTGGACGATCCGGCGCGGCACGCTGGCGCCGCAAGCCGCCGGCACGATACACAGCGACTTCGAGCGCGGCTTTATCCGCGCGAAAGTCGTGAGTTACGACGACCTGGTCGCCTGCGGCTCCCTCGCCGAGGCGAAAGCGAGGGGGCTGCTCCGCTCCGAGGGCAGAGACTACGAGATGAAAGACGGCGACGTGGTCGAGTTCCTGTTCAACGTGTAGCCGCCGGAGCGCGGTTTCGGCGGTTTCACGACGCGAAACAAAAAAATTTTATCACGGAAAGGTCAGTGCACAAAAAATGCCCATGCCAATGCAGATCAGTCTCGACGAGGTTCTCTCGATGCTGCTGTCGCGCGTAGACGCGATGACGATGGCCAACGAGAACATCAAGAGCAAGTTCAACATCCTCGCCCGCGCCCTGTACAAGAAGGGGCTTTTGACCGACGACGACATTCTCCAGTCGGTGAAGGACGAGCACCGGCTCCTGCTCGACCTCGGCGCGATCAAATCCATGCCCGACGAGGCGGCGTTGAAGGCCATCGCCGACAACGTCACGCAGTGGGTGAAAAACGACGCCGAAAGCATCAAAAAGAGCATGGCGGAGTACGAGGAAAAGGTGAAGGCGATGATCGAGGAGGAGGAAAAAAGGCCGCGTCTCGACGTGGCCTCGGCGGCCGATCTGGAGCGGCTCGACCGCATGAGCGGCGTCTCGCAGGGCAGCCGTCTGATCGTGCCTTAACCCCGGAGTTTCCGGCGAGCGGAAGGGGCGCGCTCCCGGCGGAACGATCGCCGGGGGAGATCCCCGGCCGGGCGCGTTCGTCGCGGGCGCGAGGCGCGCGCCCTTTTCGGCGCGGCCCGATCGCGCGGCGGGCCGCGCGCCG
>CAZRXR010000110.1:0-2183 GCA_964604125.1 uncultured Synergistaceae bacterium | reverse complement strand
CGCCGTCGATGGCCTTGGACTGGATGCCGTTGTAGGCCTCGCCCCACGACATGGAGACGGGCGTCGCGCCCATCGCCGCGATGGACTCCACGCAGACCTGCTGGCCGATGGTGCGGATTCTCTGTCCTTTAAGGTCGGCCGGGACGTTGATGGGCTTGTTGGTCATGAAATGTCTGGGGCCGTCGTAGAAGTTGAAGGCGAGCACGCGGATCCCGTGCTTTGCCGCGAGTTCCTGCTCCCACTTCTTGAACGTCTCGGTCTCCGTGACTTTGAGGCACTCCTGATAGTTGTCGGCGAAGTAGCCCATCATCAGGATGCCCGTGTCCTTCACGTAGGCCGAGGTTCTGCCCGCGTCCGTGTTGAGCGCCACCGGCGCGCCCTGAATAGCCTGCTCGAGCATGTCCTCGTCGCTGCCGAGCTGCCCGGCCGGGAACACCTTGACGCTGAGACGCCCGCCGGACTTCTCGTTGAGCCTGTCGGCCAGCAGCATGTACGCCCTCGTGATAAACGCCTGATCTGTCTGGGAGGTGCCGATCCTGAGCGTGTACTTCTTCGCCGCCTCGACCCGCCCGAGCGACAGCCCCAGCGCCGCGACCGCCGCGAGAACAACCGTCAACGTTTTCTTCATCAGATACCGCTCCTTTTTAAGAGATTATTAGTTTTTACGAAACTAATAAAACGCCTGAGAACCTTCCCGCGCGAGGCGGGGGACGAAAGCCGCGCCGAGCGCGGCGACCGCGGGGCGCGGCTTTTCGCCGAAACGGCCGCCCCGCCCGGGAGCAAACCGGCGGGCGCGCAAGGGGCGAATGACGCCGGACAGGCGTCCGCCCGCGCGGCCGGAAAAGACGGGAAAGGCCGGAACGTCGAAAAAGGAACGGGGATCTCCCTTCCGGCCTTCCCTCTTTAAAAAATCGCTACTTCCTGTTCAGGTGCACCGCGAAGCCCGCGATCTCCCTGTCGAGGTACGCCACGGAGATGTGCCCGGCTTTCATCTTTACCGTCTCTTGGACAGGCTTGATGCCGAAGGCCGAGAACCATTCGAGGGCGCGCTCCACGGAAAGCGTCTCCAGCGCGATGTGTCCGTGCGTCCCGCGTCCCTTTTCCTTCATGAACTCGAAGGACTTGCCCACGAAAGCGGAACTGTTGCCCTCTTTGAACGGCATCCCGATCATCGAGGCGAAAGCTTGCGCCTCCCGCGTCGCGCACTCGCCGCGGTCCGGGTTGAGACCGATGTGGAGCAGCGAGAAGCCGAGAGAAAGAAGGCGCGCCTCTTTGCAGAGGCTTTCGATCCTGCCCCAGTCGCCGGCCTTGACGGCGTCGGACGGAACCATCCAGCTTCCGCCCACGGCGAAGACGTTCGGGCAGACGAGGTAGTCAACGAGGTTTTTGGGGCTTACGCCGCCTGTCGGGATGAAAGAGACCTTCCCGCTGTACGGCCCGTTGAACGCCTTGAGCATCGCGACTCCGCCCGACTGTTCGGCGGGGAAGAACTTGATGACGTTCAGCCCCATCTCCAGCGCCTGCTCGATCTGCGTGGGCGAGTTCACGCCCGGCGTGACGGGAAGGCCGAGGCTCTGGCAGTGCGCGACGATCTTGGGGTTGAAGCCGGGCGTGACGATGTATTTCGCCCCGGCTTCCGCGGCCGCGTCGGCCTGCTCCAGCGTGAGGACGGTTCCGGCGCCCAGAATGAGCTCCGGGAGTTCCTTCGCCAGTATCTTTATGGATTCGGCCGCCGCGTCGGTGCGGAATGTGACTTCCGCGACGGGAATGCCGCCCGCCACGAGCGCCTTGCCGAGCGGCAGGGCCTGTTCGGGAGAATCGAGTTTGATCACCGGCACAAGGCCGATGCGTCCGAGTTTTTCAATGGTCGCGTTCATGGCGCTACCTCTGCACGCGGCCGGAGCCGTCGCCGCCGACGAGCGTGAGGACGTCGGACACGGAAACCCTGTTGTAGTCGCCGAAGATGGTGTGCTTCAGCGCGGACGCCGCCGCCGCGTACTCGACGGCCGCCTGCGGCCCGTCGAGGTTGTTGAGGCCCCAGATGAGCCCGGAACCGAACGAGTCGCCGCCGCCGATGCGGTCTACGATGTCGCGGATCTCGTACTTCTTGCTTGTGTAGAAGCCGTCCTTCGTGGCCATGACCACCGACCAGTTGTTGATGTCGGCGCTCACGCTCTCGCGGA
>CAZRXR010000109.1:0-2264 GCA_964604125.1 uncultured Synergistaceae bacterium | reverse complement strand
TGCGGGCTGCTCGGCTACATCGGACAGCGCACGGGGCTGACGCTTGACCTTCTGGCGCGCCGCTCGTTCGGCGAGAAAGGCTCTTTCCTGCCCTCCGCGCTCATCAGCTTCACTCAGATCGGCTGGTTCGGCGTCGGCGTCGCGATGTTCGCGATCCCCGTATCGGGACTCACCGGCGGAGCCGTGCCGGTATGGATGCTCATCATCGTGACAGGCGTTATCATGACTGTGACCGCGTATCTCGGCATCAGGGCGCTCGCGGTTCTCGGCAGCGTTGCCGTTCCTCTTATAGCCCTGCTTGGCGTCTACTCGGTGAACTGGGGGATAAACGAAGTCGGCGGTTTTATGAACGTGTTCGCGCAGAACCCCGATAAGCCGCTCACGCTTGCCTCGGGCATGGCGATCGTCGTCGGATCGTTCATCTCGGGAGGCACGGCGACGCCGAACTTCACGCGCTTCGCGAGGAAGCCTTACGTCGCTGTCGTCGCGACCGTCGCCGCGTTTTTCGCGGGAAATTCGATCATGATGATTTTCGGGGCGGTCGGCGGAGCGGTGACCGGCGTCGCGGATATCTTCGACGTGCTTATCCTTCAGGGGCTGGCGATCCCCGCTGTGCTGACGCTGGGCCTCAACATATGGACGACGAACAACAACGCGCTCTATACCGCCGGGCTCGGCGTCTCAAACATCACAAAGATACCGAACAAACCTCTCGTCCTCGTCAGCGGCGCCGTCGGCACGGCGCTCGCGGCGTGGCTTTATTACAATTTCGTCTGGATGCTGAACCTTCTTTCGGGCATGATCCCGCCGGTCGGGGCGGTGCTGATCCTTCATTATTTCACGCACAGAGCCGAATACGAGTCCGGCGGCGGCTCCGAAACAGTCCCGGTCAACGTCCCCGCCATACTCGCCGTCGCGGCCGGTTCGCTCGTCGGAATCTTTGTCACGGCCGGAATCAAGCCGGTAAATTCGCTGATTGTCGCCGCTCTGGTGTTTGTGACTGCCGAACGTGTCCGCGGCGGACGCGCCTGAACAACGGAAAGGGGAGTTCCGCACATGCTCATCAAGAATATTTTCATCGAAAATTCAACCGAAGCGAACGACATTCGCGTTACAGACGGCAGATTTGAGAAAATCGGCACCGGCCTCGCGCCGCGTGACGGCGAAGAAGTCTTCGACGGGAGCGGCAAGCTTGCCATTCCGCCTTTCGTAGAAAGCCACGTCCATCTGGACACGTGTCTCACCGCCGGCGATCCCGTCTGGAACCAGTCCGGGACGCTCTTTGAAGGCATTGAGTGCTGGAGCATGAGAAAAGAGAAACTCTCGAAGGAGGATGTCAAGGATCGCGTAAGGCGCGCCGTGCGCATGCAGGCGGCAAACGGAATCCAGCACATTCGCACACACGTCGATGTCACGGATCCCAAACTCACGGCGATGGAAGCGATGATCGAACTCAGAGAGGAGCTGAAGGATTTTGTCGATATCCAGATAGTGGCTTTCCCGCAGGAGGGAATTATGAGTTACCCGAACGGGGAAAAACTCCTCGAGGAATCTGTAAAAATGGGCGCGGACTGCGTAGGAGCCATTCCGCACTTTGAATTTACGCGCGAGTACGCCGTGGAGTCGGTGAACTGCTGCGTGAAGATCGCGGAAAAGTACGGGAAACTCGTGGACGTGCACTGTGACGAGATCGACGACGAGCAGTCGAAGGGGCTTGAAGTGCTGGCCTGCCGCGCGCTCGAGAGCGGCATGAAAGATATGGTCACGGCGAGCCATACGACGGCGATGCACAGCTACAACAACGCCTACTGCGGCAAGCTTTTCAGGCTTCTGCGCATGAGCGACATCAACTTTGTCTGCAATCCTCTCGTCAACACACATCTTCAGGGACGCTTTGACACCTATCCGCGCCGCCGCGGCGTGACGCGCGTCAAGGAACTGCTAGCGAACGGCAACAACGTTTCGTTCGGCCATGACGACATCTTCGATCCGTGGTATCCGCTCGGAACAGGCAACATGCGGGATGTCATCTTTATGGGGCTCCATGTCTGCCAGATGATGGGCTACAGGGAAATCATGGACTCTTACCGGCTCTGCACCTACAACGCGGCCAAAACACTGCGCCTCAAGAATTACGGGATACGGGAGGGCAATCCGGCCAGTTTCATCATCCTTGACAGCGACAACTTTTACAACGCGCTCAACAGAAAGAGCGAAGTGCTTCGTTCGTACAACAAGGGCCGCCTTATCGCCTCGGCCGAGCC
>CAZRXR010000108.1:0-2317 GCA_964604125.1 uncultured Synergistaceae bacterium | reverse complement strand
CTCGGCATGCTGTACGGCGCGCACGCGAGGCCCAACGGCTCGATCATCACGATGATCACGGTGGAGCTCGCCACGCTCGAGGCGATGGGGAACAACGCCGGGCTGACCTACACGATGTTCAAGCCCATCATGATGATCAACTCCGCCGCGTCCGCGATCACCGTCAACGCCGCCGACAAGCGCTTCAACACCATTCAGGACTTCATCGAATACTCGAAGAAGAACGAAGTCCAGGTTGGCAACTCCGGCATCGGGGCCATCTGGCACCTTGCCGCCGCCGGTCTCGCCAAGGAAACCGGCTCCAAGTTCAAGCACGTGGGCTATGACGGCGCGAACGGCGCCATCACCGATCTGCTTGGCGGCCACATCGACGCCGTCGCCGTGTCCTACGCCGAAGTCGATTCCTTCGTGCGTTCCGGCAAGCTGAAGGTGCTCGCCGTCATGTCCAACAACCGCCTCGAGGCCCAGCCCGACGTTCCCACGTTCAAGGAAGTGGGCTACAACGCCGTCCTCGGGACGTGGCGCGGCCTCGGCGTGCCCGCCTCCACCCCGGACGATGTGGTGAACGAGCTTTACCGCATTTTCTCGGAAGCCGCCGCCTCGGAGCAGTTCAAGAAATTCATGGCGAACACGAACAACGTCATCGACATCCAGGACGGGAAGACGTTTACCAAGACCATCGGCGACCAGCTCAAGCTCTACACGGAACTTGTTGATTCGCTCGGCCTGAAGGTCAAGTAGTCCGCCCGGCCGGCCGGAAAAAAACAGGAAACGCGGGGGGCGGCTCGTTCCGCTTTCCCCGCGTTTTTCAAAACGGCCGCCGGCGGGCGTTACGCTTTTGTGCAGACTCCAGGGGGGAGCAACCCTATGAAAAAAGGCAACATCGTTCTGGCCGCGTTGTGCATCGCGCTGGGCATATGCGTCATCTCCGTCTCCGCGACCTACCCCACGGCCGAGAGCTACGGCACGGGCGTGCCCGGCCCCGGCCTGTGGCCCATGGTCATCTCCATTATCATGATCGCCTGCTCCGTTATGATGCTGTACCGCACGTGGAAAATGGCCCCCGAAAAGAACTCGGCTATCGAGCTTCTGGGGAAGGGCCCCGCGCGCACCTACATCTCGATGGCGATCCTCGTGGCGTATGTCGTTCTTCTGGAGCCGCTGGGCTTCATCATCGCCACGACGGCTCTCGAATTTATCTTCATCAAGTGGTTTTCAAAGAGGAGCGTCGCCGTGTCGCTTGCCATCTCCGTCGTGGTCACCGCGGTCATATACGGCGTGTTCCAGTTTGTGCTGAACGTCCCCATCGGATCGTTTGGTCTTATCAGACTGTGACAGGGGGGGGCTTATGAATCATGGCTTTGCTTGCTGAGATCTTCAGTACTTGCTTGACTCCGATCGTATTTCTGTACATGGCGATGGGCGTGCTCTGCGGCATCTGCATCGGGGCGCTCCCCGGCCTGACCGCGACGATGGGCGTCGCGCTGCTGCTGCCCATGACGTTCGGCATGGACGCGGCGCAGGGCATCCTGATGCTTCTGGGCATCTACTGCGGCGCTATCTACGGGGGATCGATTTCGGCGGTTCTGCTGCACACGCCGGGAACCCCGGCTTCGGCCGCGACGGCCATCGACGGGTACGCTCTGGCGCGCAAGGGCGAGGCGGGGCGCGCTCTCGGCGCCGCCACGCTCGCCAGCTACATCGGCGGCGTCGTTTCGGTGCTGTGCCTCTGGCTGATCAGCCCGCAGCTGGCTAAACTGGCGCTCAAGTTCAGCTCCGCCGAATTTTTCCTCCTCGCGGTCTTCGGGCTTTGCATCATCGGCAACATCTCGGGCGAGGACATCGAGAAGGGGCTGATCTGCGGCTGCCTCGGGATTCTGGTCGCCACGGTGGGCATCGACAGCGTTACCAGCTATATCCGTTTCTCGCCGAAGGACGACTTCAACTTCATGGGCGGCATCAGCTACATCCCGATCATGATCGGGCTGTTCGCGATGAGTCAGGCCTTTGAGAACATCGAGACGATCTTCACGAAAGAGGAAGTCGAGGCCAAGATAACGAACATTCTGCCCAAGAGGGAAGACTTGAAGAAGATCTTCCGCATCGCGCCCGTCACCGGCCTGATCGGCACGTTTATCGGCATTATCCCCGGCGCGGGCGCCGACATCGGATCGTTCGTCGGCTACAACACCGCGCGCGGCCTCGCGAAGGAGCCGGAGCTGTTCGGGAAAGGATCGGTGGAGGCGGTTTCAGGCCCCGAGGGCGGCAACAACGGCGTCACCGGCGGCGCCATGATACCGATGCTCACGCTGGGCGT
>CAZRXR010000107.1:0-2352 GCA_964604125.1 uncultured Synergistaceae bacterium | reverse complement strand
CGCGCGCGCTCCTTCTCGGCGGCCTCGTCCTCGGCGGGGTACCACATCGGGTTCACAAGCCTGACGCGGCACCGTTCGCCCTCGGAGAACGACACGCGGTGGGGCGTCTGCACTTTGAGCGTCTGGCTGCCCACGGGGATCAGGTACTCGGTGCGGTCGGTGAGGAAGATGCGCTTGGCCACGTGCGTGACATAACCGTCCTCCCCGCCTGTGATCTCGATGGCGTTGGGGCGCGTGGCCACCACCATCCTCGGTTCCGCTCCCGGCGGGACGGGGAGGTCGAGCGGGCGCTCATCGTCGCCGTCGGCGAACGCCTTGCCGTCTCTGACGGAGACGTTGAGGAACGTGCTCTCGCCCAGAAAGTTGTGCACGAAGCGGTTCACGGGCTTGTTGTACAGGTTCTCGGGCGTGTCTATCTGCATGATCCTGCCCATGTCGCAGACCATCATCCTGTCGGAGATGGCCATGGCCTCGGACTGGTCGTGCGTGACGAAGATGATCGTGAAGTTGAACTTGCTCTGCAGTTCCTTGATCTCGAAGCGCATCGACTCGCGCAGTTTGGGGTCGAGGTTGCTCAGCGGTTCGTCGAGCAGCATCACCTTCGGCTGCGTGACGATGGCGCGCGCGAGGGCGATCCTCTGCTGCTGCCCGCCGGAGAGGTCGCCCGGGTAGACCTTCTCCAGCCCCGTGAGGCTGGTGTGCCGCAGCGCGTCGGCGACCTTTTTGTTCACGTCGGTCTTGTTCATGCCCTTGATGCGCAGAGGAAAGGCGACGTTCTCAAACACGTTCATGTGCGGCCACACGGCGAACGCCTGAAACACCATGCCCAGACCGCGCTCCTCGGGCGGCACGTAGAGGTTTTTGCTCTTGACCGACACGGGGCGGCCGCACAGCTCGATCTCGCCCTCGGACAGATCTTCGAAACCAGCGATCATCCGGAGCGTCGTGGACTTGCCGCAGCCGGACGGCCCAAGGAACGAGAAACACTCGCCCTCGCGCACGTTCAGGTTGAAGTTGTCCACGGCGACGATGTCGCCCAGCGTCTTGGTGGAAAAGCGTTTTGTCACGTTGCGGAGTACGACTTGATCCATGACGCTAGACCCCCTTCCTGTCTCTGGTGATGTACTTGACGATCGTGTCGCACACGAAAATCAGAACGATGGCGACGGAGCCGAGTGCCGCCGCCTCCGACATGCTGCCGGCGTCCTGCATCGCGTAGATCTGCACGCCCAGCGTGCGCGTGAACGGCCCGTACAGCAGGATAGACGTTGTGACCTCGCGCATGGCCGGCAGGAAAATCAGGAAGAAGCCCGAGACCATCGCGGGGCGGATCAGCGGCAACGTGATGTCCTTCAGGCTCTCGGTGTGCGACGCGCCGCACGCGCGCGCCGCCTCCTCGAGCGACGAGTGCACCTGGAGCAGCGCCGCCGACGAACTTTTCATCGAGAAGCTGAGGTAGCGCGCCAGATACGCCACGATGATGATCCAGATGGTGTTGTACAGCGACACGCCCAGACTGCCCGACCACGCGAGGATCACGCCGACAGCCAGCACCGTGCCGGGGATGGAGTACGGCAGCACCGAGAGGATCTCCAGCGCCCCCTTGCCCCGGGGGCGGATCTTCTGCACGACGTAGGCGATGAGCGTGCCCAGCGACATGCAGACGACGCCCGCCACGACCGAGGCGAACATCGAGTTCTTGATCGAGGCGAACGTGCCCGAGGCCTTGAACACGTTGATGTAGTTGTTCAGCGTGAAGTTGGACGGCACGAGGGCATTCCCGTAGCCGTTGACCAGCGCCACCAGAAAGATCATCACGAGCGGCACCACCACGATCAGCAGCAGCGTCAGGATCGACAGCGCGAGCAGAGGCAGCTTGGACGCGCGCAGCTTGATGAGCGTGGGGCGCATGCTCTTGCCCTTGATGATGTCGTAGCTGCCCGAGCTGAGCACACGCTTCTGGACGATCAGCGCCAGCGACACCACCACCACCAGCATGATCGACAGCGCCGCGCCCTGACGGATGCCCTCGAAACTGCCCTCCGTGCTCTGAATGGCGTCGAAGATGCGCGTGGGAAGCGTGAAGATGCCCTGCGAGAAGCCCAGAATCGACGGCACGCCGAAGTGCGCCAGCGACGTTATCAAGATCAGCAGCGCCCCCGCCGAGATGGCGGGCAGAACGAGAGGCAGCGTTATCTTGCGTATAACAGTCGTCTGGCGGGCGCCGGCGATGCGCGCGCACTCCTCCAGCGTGGGATCCATGCGCTCGAGCGCGCTGACCACCTGCATGAACACGAACGGGAAGTAGTACGAGATCTCCACGAAGACGATGCCCCACACGCTGTTGATGTT
>CAZRXR010000106.1:0-2363 GCA_964604125.1 uncultured Synergistaceae bacterium | reverse complement strand
TGGATTTCATCATCAACATCGCGAGGAGCATTCCGTTTTTGATCCTCCTGATCGTCGTGATGCCGCTGACAAAGGCCATCGTCGGCAAAAGTTACGGCTCGACCGCCACTGTGGTGCCCCTGACCCTCGCGGCCGCGCCGTTCATCGCGCGAATGGTTGAATCCTCGCTGAAAGAAGTGGACAGAGGCGTGGTCGAGGCGGCGGTCAGCATGGGCGCGAAAACGGGAACGATTGTGTACCGCGTCCTCATCGGCGAGGCGCGCACGTCCCTGCTGGCCGGGGTCACGATCGTGCTGGGCACGGTGCTCGGCTATTCCGCCATGGCCGGCGTCGTGGGGGGCGGCGGGCTAGGCGACATCGCCATACGCTACGGCTATTACCGGTATGAAACCGGCGTCATGCTGGTGACGCTCGTATTTATCGTCGCCATCATCCAGCTGATGCAGGGGATCGGCGCTTACGCGGCGAGAAAAGCGGATCACAGAAAGCGGGAATGATCGGACTTGGACTGGAACGCCGTACTTTCTTACCTGCCCCGTTACCGCGACGCGCTGATCCTCACGGCCGTCGTCGGCTGGCGGGGGATCGCGGTCGCGTTCGCGGCCGGGCTGTTCTGCGCGGCGGTGTCGTTTTTAAAGATCCCGTTTCTTCGCGGGATCGTAAGGCTTTATATCGAACTGTTCCGTAACACGCCCCTTCTTGTCCAGCTGTTTTTCCTCTACTTCGCGCTTCCCAAGCTCGGGATACGGATTTCGGCGCGGACGTGCGGAGTCCTCGGCCTCGGGCTTCTGGGCGGGGCTTATATGGCGGAGACGTTCCGCTCCGGCCTCGAGGCCGTCGGCCCGGCCCAGGCGGAAAGCGCGGAAAGCCTCGGCATGAACAAACGGCAGGTCTTTTGGTATGTGATCCTGCCGCAGGCCCTGTCGCGGAGCGTCCCCGGCATCGTCGCCAATGTGATATTCCTTCTGAAGGAAACCAGCGTTTTCTCCACGATCAGTCTGATGGATCTGATGTTTACGGCCAAAGACCTGATCGGCATGTACGCGAAGACCGTCGAATGTCTGTTCCTGTTGGTCGCGTTTTATCTGGTGCTTCTGCTGCCCGTCTCCGTTCTGGGCAGTATTCTCGAAAGAAGGCTGCGCTATGCGGAGTTTGGGGATTGACGTTCTTTTCAAAGGGACGAATTTCCCGCGTCTTCTGGGCGGGCTTTGGGTCGCCGTCCGTATCAGCCTGATCTCCGTCGCCGACAGCCTCGTCCTCGGCCTCGCGGCGGGTATGCTCATGTCCTCCAAAAACAGGGCGATCAAGGCGTTTTTCCGCGTCTATCTGGAGATCGTCCGCGTCATGCCGCAGATGGTGCTTCTGTTCATCGTCTATTTCGGCGCGACGCGCGTATTCGGCTGGAACCTCTCGGCGGAGTTTTCCGCCGTCCTCGTCTTCAGTTTCTGGGGCGTCGCTGAAATGGGAGACTTGGTTCGCGGCGCGCTGGCCGGGATCCCGAAGACTCAGTACGACAGCGCCGAGGCACTGGGTCTGACGCGGACGCGGATCTATCTTTACGTCGTCCTGCCGCAGGCGGCGAGACGCCTCGTCCCCCTCTCCATCAACCTGATCACCCGCATGATCAAGACCACGAGCCTCGTCGTGATGATCGGCATCGTGGAGGTGCTGAAAGTGGCGCAGCAGATCGTGGAGGCGAACCGGCGGTCTTCGCCCAAAGCCGCTTTCGGCGTGTTCGCCGTCGTGTTTCTTCTGTATTTCGCGGTCTGCTGGCCCGTCGGCAGACTGGCCGCGTACCTCGAGAAAAGGTGGGCGTGACGTATGGGGCGGCCCTTACTCGCGATCGAGCATTTGAAGAAGTCCTACGGGGATCACGCGGTGTTCCGGGATTTCAGTCTGACAGTGCGCAAGGGGGATGTCGTCGTCGTCATAGGGCCGTCCGGCTGCGGGAAAAGCACGCTCCTGCGTTGCGTCAACGCGCTCGAGGACATTCAGGGCGGCGAAGTGCTCATCGACGGCGAGCCTATACGCAGAGGCGCGAAAAACTGCCCTCTCCTGCGGCAGAAAATCGGCATGGTGTTCCAGAGCTACGACCTCTTTCCCCATAAAACCGTGCTGGAAAATATCCTGCTCGCGCCCCTGAAAGTGCAGAAACGGGAGCGGAAAGAGGCGGAGCGCGAAGCGGAGGCCCTTCTCGCGAGAGTGGGGCTCGCCGGGCGGAAACACGACTATCCGAGGCAGCTTTCGGGCGGGCAGAAACAGAGGGTCGCCATCGTGCGCGCCCTGATCCTGCGCCCGGAGATCCTGCTTCTGGACGAGATCACGGCGGCGCTCGACCCCGAAATGGTCCGCGAAGTGCTGGA
>CAZRXR010000105.1:0-2580 GCA_964604125.1 uncultured Synergistaceae bacterium | reverse complement strand
CGCGCCGACGGGGAGTTTTTCGCGCGCCGCTTTTGAACATTCTGCTCTCCGCGCGCGGATAAAATCCGACGTTCGCCGTGTTTTCGCTTTGCCGCGCGTTCCGCGACCTTCGGCGCGCTGAAAATCGCGCGCTTTCGCTTCGGTTCGGCGCGGGCGGCCGTATCTTTCCGCGCCGCTCCGCCGCGAAAAAAACTCTCCCCGAGGTCTCAACCTTGGGGAGAGTTTTTTGTCCGTTTCGCGCGCCGTTTTTCGCGCGTCCGTTCGGTCGGGACGCCGACGCCGGCGGGCGAAAAGATCCCTCGCAAGCCGTCTTTTTGAGAACTTTTTGCGCGCGGCCCCGCTTTCGGGCGCTTAAAGCGCTCCGTTTCGCGCCCGCGCCTCCTGCCCGCGTCGGCCGCTGTCTTTCGCCGCTCTGCGCGCGCCCGTCGCCCACGAGATCGCGAACGCGGCCGGGGCGAACGGTACCCAGCTCATCGAGTACGACGACAGCGGCAGCGCGGCGTAGAGGCTCTCAAAGACGGGCGCGTCAAGCCCCAGCAGGGCCACCCACGAGTGCAGCGCCCCGGCGGCTCCGAGGGCCGCCGCCGTCATCAGCGACGCGCGGAGAGCGCGCAGCGCGCGCGGGGCGTAGGGCGGCCGCGCGGCGGCGTAGAAGGCGGCCAGCACGATCGTGGCTGGGTAGCATGCGTCGATCAGCGGGCTGATCAGGCGCACGATCGCGTCGATGCCCGCCGTCGAGACGGCGCACGAGACGGCGCACGTGAGCAGGCAGGCCGCGCGGTAACTCACGCGCCCGTCGAGCAGCCGCTCCCACAGCGCCGACGTGGACGAGGCGATGCCGATCGTGGCTGTCAGCGAGGCCGTCGCCAGCGCCGCGAGAAAGATCGCGCCTCCCGCGCGGCCCCATTGCTCCACGACCATCCGCACGTATGTGGCCGACAGGTTCAGCCGGATGGCGCCGCCCGTGTTGGCGCCCGCGATCATGTGTCCCAGATGCGCCGCCGCCAACAGTCCAAGCCCGACGGCCGCCGCGCACAACAGATTGCGGCTGACGCGCTCCGGCGCGACGCCCGCGCTCTCGATGCCGCGCACGATCACAAGCCCGTAGACTAAGGCGCACTGCAGGTCGCCCACGGCGTAGGCCGCCAGAAAGCCGTGCAGCACGGGATTTTGCGTGAACACCGGCGGCACGCGGGGCGCGAGCGGCGCGAGGACACCCCGGGCGATCACCGCCCCCACGACGCACAGCAGCGCGGGGAACAGGACGCGCCCCACGCGGCCGGCCACCTTTCCGGGATCCGAGACGAACGCGAACGCGAGCGCGTACACCGCGACGCTGAACGCCGCCCCCGCCGCCGTCCCGGTTTTCAGCCCCGCCAGCTGGACGATGCCCGCCCACAGCGCCGCCGTGACGCGGGGCAGCATGAAAAGCGGCCCCAGAACCAGAATGAGCACGGCGACGAACGCGCGCCCGAAACGCGGCGAGGCGCGGCGGATCAGATCGAGAAAGTCGCCCCGCCCGCGCGCCAGCGCCAGATAGCCGAGAAACGGCAGCGCCGCCCCCGACAGGAACACCCCGGCGAACGCCGCGTACACAGCGCTGCCCGCGTCGGCCCCCCACGTCACGGGGTAGAGCAGACACCCCGCGCCGAAGTGCATCGAAAAAAGCCCGCCGCCCGTGACGAGCAGCTCCTTTAAAGACAGATCCCGTTTCATGCGCACACCCTTTAAAAGACCCGCGCGCGGAAAGCACGACCCGCGCGGGGCTTTCTCCGCAACGAGACGCGCGCGGAAAAAGCTTTCCTCGCGGACAAAATTTTAAAGCGCGCCCCCGGATCGCGCCCAACCCCCGCGCCGCCGGACAGAAAAGCGCGTCGGCGCCCGCGTGTACCGCGCGGCGCGACCGAAACCCGGATCGCGCGGCGGACGCCCGCGCCCCGCGCTTCGCGCCGGCGGAGCGTTCGCCCCCGGCGGCCCGGCGCGATCGGGCCTATAAAAAAACGCCCGCGTCCCAGCCGCGCGCGGCGACCATGCGGGCGTTCGGCTTGTCGGGATTGTAATAGCCCTTGATCTTGCCCGTGATCTCCTCGATCTCGAGCGCATGCACGTTGACGACCCTCTCGAGCTTGGCGTCGTCTATCGCGTAGCCGTCGGCCGCGTCGCGGTAGCGTTCGTGCAGCAGCGCGATGGCCACGCGCTTTTCCGCCGGGTCGGCGACGACGCGCACGCGCCCCATCCCCATCACGCTGCGGTAAGCGCCCAGGTGGTAGCCGGGCCTGTCGGCCTTGTGCAGCATCTCGGCCGCGCCCACCAGCTGGAACGCCGCGCGCGGACAGCGCGCCAGCGCCTCGGCCTTGCGCCCGCGCATGGCCCCGTGGAAGTAAAAGCGCTTCCGCTCGGGGTCGCGCGCGAAATGCACGCACGTCGCGTACGGTTCGCCCCGCGCGTCGATAAACGCCAAGTGCAGCACGAGCGCCTCGTCCGCGATCCTCCACAGCAGATCGGGCGAAGTCACCTCGCGGTCGGTTCTCCTCATCGCGTAGCCCATCGCGCGTCACGCTCCTTTCGGCAAAAAAGCGG
>CAZRXR010000104.1:0-2764 GCA_964604125.1 uncultured Synergistaceae bacterium | reverse complement strand
GGGAAAAACTTTCGCGCGGGCGGCCACCCCGAACCGAGACGGCGCCGCGCGACACGGGGGGCTTTCAAAACAGTTTCTCGCATCGGGATTGTTTCTCGCCGCCCGGCTCTTTGAAAGCACGCTGTCACGCCGCGTGGTTCGTTGCGCGAAGGGGCCGTCCGCCTTTTAGCGGACGGCCCCTTCGCGTAACGTCAGTATCAGTCGTTACAGCGCGCGCGGCCTTATTTGAGCCACCAATCGTTTTCCCTGGCCCAGGCGACTGTCCTGCGAACCCCTTCTTCCAACTGTACCCGCGCTTTCCAGCCCAAAACGTCGTAGGCTTTGCGCACATCGGGTACCCTGCGGATAATGTCCTCATACTTGTTGCCGTATTCTTTCCGCGTATCGAAAACCTGATAGCCGATGTCGCTGCCCGCGACGCGCAGCACTGTCTGGATCACTTCCCGAATGGAGACCTCGACCGAGTTGCCCAGGTTGAACGCCTCGCCTACGGCTTTCTCGCTGTCCGCCACGACGATAAGGCCGTCCACAATGTCGCCCACATAGGTGAAACATCTGGTCATTCTTCCGTCGTCGTACAGCAGCGGCCGCTTGTTATTCAAAACCTTGTACACGCTTTGGGAAACGACGAAGTACGGATTCTGCCGCGGACCGTATACGTTAAAAAACCGCACGATGCTGAAAGGCAACTTGGTATGCTTGTAATTTCCATACATCATATGTTCGCATACGCCCTTGCTGGCGGAGTAACTCCATCTGTCCACATAAGTGGGGCCCAGCACGCGGTCGCCGTCCTCCTTCCACGGCACAGCGGGGTTCTTTCCGAACACCTCGCTGGTGCTGGAGAAGACGACCTTCGTTCCGTACTTGTTCGCCACTTCCAGCAGGTACCGCGTCCCGATCACGACAATATCAATCAGCCTCAACGGGTCGCTGATGTAGTTCTTGATACCGACGACCGACGCCAGGTGATACATGACCCTGGCTTCGGGTACCCAAAACTTCTCGATATCCTCTTTCTTGCGCAAATCGCCTTGGAAATAGCGCAGGTTGGGATGATTTTTTACCTCTTTCAGGTTCGGCGCCTGATCCAGCGGCATGATGTCGAACACATGCACTTCGTTGCCGTCCTTCAACAGGCGCTCTACCAGATGACTGCCGATAAAGCCTGAACCGCCGGTCACCAGTACGACAGAGTCTTTCATGTTCGTTATTCCTTTCTTTGTCCGCAAGGTTGTCTCTTGATAATGTCAGCGGCGCCCCACGCCTCTGTAACGCAGGCCCAAACGGTGCATCTCCGCGATCTCCTCTCTGCCGAAGAACATGCGCCCGTCAAAAATAAGCGCGTTTGGGTGTACCAGTTCGGCGATTTTCCGCATGGGCAGCCGCCGGAAATCGTCATGCCCCGCCAAAAAGGCCGCGCAATCCGCCCCCCGCAGGGTTTTCTCTATATCTTTCGACACCGGCCTGTCTGTCACCGTTTTCTCGTCGTGTTCCTGCGTCCGGGGATCGCAAATTTCCACACGGTACCCCAGCTCGATCAGTTTCTCGATGGCGGGCCTGGTAGGCGTGAAACGGCAGTCGCCGGTGTTGTTTTTGAAGGCGATCCCCATCACCGCGATCTTCTTGTCCTCCCTCTTTTTTCCGTCACCGCACAGGGTGGCGTCAATCTCCGCCGCGGCATACTCCGGCATAGAGTCGTTGATATTCCGTCCGTCCTTCGGCAGCCTCAACTCCACTCCGTATTTGTTCCCCATGTTCTGGACAAACCAAGGGTCTTTCGTCAGGCAATAACCGCCTACGCCGACGGACGGCAACAGAATATTCACGTGGGAACCGCCCTTGGGCAGGGAGTTCGCGGCCCGGATGATCTGGAGCACATCCGAGCCCAGTTTGTCAGAGAGTTTGGCCAGTTCCCCGGCCAAGGCGATGTTCACGTCAATCCACAGATTGTCCGCCAGTTTCACCATTTCCGCCGAAACGGAATTATCGACTTCGATCACTTCGTTACCCATGACTTCCCGCCAGAACGCGGCCACGGCCTTCCCGCTTTCTTCGCTGACGCCGCCTACCACGATGGGAATGGTTCTGAATTCCTCTATCGCTCTCCCTTCCGCGAGACGCTCGGGGGAGAACGCCAGACGAACGTTCGCCTTCTTCTTCAAGATCGGATATACGACATCCCGCGTTGTAAACGGCGGCACCGTGCTTTTGACGATGACGATGCTCTCGTCGGTCAGGTACGGCGCGACAGACTGCGCCGCCGAAGCGATCTGGCTGATATCAGGCTCAAAGTTCTCCGAAAGGGGCGTCCCCACTGTGATAATGAACACATTACAGTCGCCGATCGTCGAAAAATCATCGCTCACAGTCAAGTTTCCGCTTCGGGTTCCCTTTTTAATCAGCTGATCAAGGCCCGGTTCGTTGAACGGCGTCTTCGCCTGCCGCACCGCGCCGACTATCCTCGGGTTCGGCTCTACGCCCTTTACCCGCAGCCCTCTGTCCGCCAGCACGGAGCCGATGACCGATCCGATGTACCCGAACCCGACGACCGCTACGCGATATTTACTGCCCATTCCCGGATCCTCCTTTTCCTTTTATAGTCTTTATACATCTTCCCGCGCGACGGCGCGGAGATATTGCCCGTATTCTGTTTTCATCAACGGCCGCGCCAACGCCAGCAGTTGTTTTTTATTTATGAATCCCCGCCGGTAAGCGATTTCCTCGATGCAGGACACATAGAGCCCCTGCCGTTTCTGAACGA
>CAZRXR010000103.1:0-2790 GCA_964604125.1 uncultured Synergistaceae bacterium | reverse complement strand
GACATGCCGACGCCGAGGAGAACGAGGATCGAGGCGAGCGTAAGCAGCAGGTAGTTGGGAGCGCTCGAAGCGAAGCCCTCTTTCAGCTGGATGATCAGCGAGAAGAGCGTCGTCACAAGCATGAACCAGAAAGGAACATACAGGAACGTGTTGTTCTTGTGCAGCCCCAGCTTGACCCACGCGGCGACGCCCAGAAGGTTCAGGGCGGCGACCATCTGGTTGGCCGCGCCGAAGATGGGCCAGATGGCGGCCCAGGTGGCGATCTCCTGCACCTTCTTGACGCCTTCGACGATCACGTCAACGTGAG
The DNA here is from genome assembly GCA_964604125.1 of uncultured Synergistaceae bacterium. Taxonomy (GTDB): domain Bacteria; phylum Synergistota; class Synergistia; order Synergistales; family Dethiosulfovibrionaceae; genus Pyramidobacter. The sequence goes on along the minus strand of CAZRXR010000103.1, from coordinate 2,483 downwards.
TCTTGGTGTAGACCAGCGCGACGGCGAGGATCACGGGAATGATCGTAGCGGGGTACATGCTGATCTTCCCGCCGGTGATCTCCTGAATCTGGTAGCGGGCAAGACGGGTCGCCGTGTCAAGGGAGGTCAGCAGGAAGCTGTTGATGGCGATGGCGCCGAGGCGGGTGCCGAACGTGGCGTCAAGGCCGATGAGCGTGGCGAACTGGCCGAAGCCCTTGGCGAAGATCTGCACGGGCGACAGGCCCTTCGCGCCCTCAAGACCCAGAACCATCAGCGTGCCGATGGAGATGACGGCCACAAGGCCCTCGATCAGCATGGCGCCGTAGCCGATCAGGACGGCGTCCTTTTCCTTGCGGAGCTGGCGGCTCGTCGTGCCGGAACCGATGAGGCCGTGGAAGCCGGAGATGGCGCCGCAGGCGACCATGACGAACATGGCGGGCCACATGGCCTTGGAGGTGAAGCCGAAGTACTGGACGTTGCTGACGACCTGCGCGACAGTGTTGCTGTTCAGCGCGCTGCCGGTGAACATGCCGTAAGCGCCGACAGCCACGGCGAAGTACAGGAAGTACGACGCGAGGTAGTCGCGGGGCTGGAGCAGCATCCACACGGGCAGGACGGAGGCGAGGAAGATGTACACGCCGAGGAAGCCGTTCCAGAAGTCAACGGTGTGGACGAAGATACCGTTCGATCCGACTACTTTCTCAACGCCGTTCTCTACGACTTTCTTGGCGACGCCGACGAGGAAAGGAGCCGTCTCGGGCGTAACCTTCGTGCAGCCGAGCACGATCAGGGCCAGCATGACGATCGTGACGATCCACAGAGGCACGTGCCACTTGTAAATCATCAGGCCGGAGATGAAGGCCAGGACGATGAACAGCGTGGAAACGAACGCGACGACGGGGTCGCCCGCGAACGTGCCGGCCGACATGACCAGGAACACGGCGACGACGAGGATCAGCGTCAGGATCGTGAAGCCCAGGAACAGGTACTTGCCGGTCTTGCCGATCCACTTTTCGACCACGGTGCCGATCGAGTTGCCGTCATGGCGCAGAGAGGCGACGACAGCGCCCATGTCGTGCGGGCCGCCGAGGAACGTCGAACCGATGACGCACCACAGGATCGTGGGCAGCCAGCCGAACGTCATGGCCGCCGCGATGGGGCCGGTGATGGGGCCGGCGCCGGCGATCGAAGCGAAGTGGTGTCCGAGAAGGACAGCAGGGTGAGCGGGAACGAAGTCAACTCCGTCCTCAAACTTGACAGCAGGCGTCTCGTTTGAGTCGGAGAGACCGTAGACGTTCGCCATGAAGCGTCCGTAGACAAGGTAACCGACGATGAAGACAACCGCGGAAATACCGAACATCATTGGGAACAGCATACAACACACCTCCATAAATAATGGCACCTGCGAACGCAAAGTGCTTTATCGTGACCGGCGGAGCCTGCTACTCCGTCGGTGGTCACCTTCGTGATTCGGGGAAACGGCGCGCCGGAACACTTTTTACGGCTTCCGCGCGTCGCCCGGAGGCGGAACCTCCGCTCCGCCGCGGCGCAGGAAATACGTGTACGCGGCGTCTACGAGATACCCCAAATCGGCGATCTGTTTCGGGCGCTTGGCGTTCGGCGAATAGAGGTACAACTCGACAAAGCCCTTGAGGCCGATGCAGAAAGACTTGTTGCGAAAGACCGTCTCGCCCGCCGGGCGCACGAACAGAAAACGCTGAACCATCAGGTTCTTCAGCGGCCGGGCATCGCGGAACACGCGCTCGGGGTCGCCTTCTTCGTATGCCCAGACGATGTAGTCGTCGGCGAGATAGCGCCCCACTTCGCCGAACAGCCCCGCTTTGATGAAATCAACGCGCCGGTACAGCCCGCGCGCGCTCTTGTCGCTCCACGGGAGAAAACGCCATTCGTCCCAGTACGCCCGAGCCAGACTCAGGCAGGACATGTCGGTCATGGGACGTTCCTCCCCCTCGATAAAATATTTCGCGAAAAAGCCGCCTTTTTTTGTTTCTAAATTTTACCACGAAAACCGCCCGCTGTACACAAATTTTTTCGGGATTTTTTCAAAGTCACGGCGTCCGTCGCGTAATTTCGCGCGCGTTTTCGGCCCGGCGTCCGGCGGAGGGCGGCCCCCGCGCCGAAAAAAAGCCGCCTCCGGCGGAGGCGGCGCTGTTGTCATGGTGGGTGATACAGGGTTCGAACCTGTGACCTCTTCCGTGTGAAGGAAGCGCTCTTCCACTGAGCTAATCACCCGCATGGGTGGAGCCGGTGTCCAGATTCGGACTGGAGACCTGCGCATTACGAGTGCGCTGCTCTACCAACTGAGCTACACCGGCGTCTGAATGGCGGTCCCACTGAGATTCGAACTCAGGTGCTCGCCTTGAAAGGGCGATGTCCTAGGCCACTAGACTATGGGACCGTGCGCGATGGTGGGTCGTGAGGGGGTCGAACCCTCGACCCACGGATTAAAAGTCCGTTGCTCT
>CAZRXR010000102.1:0-2826 GCA_964604125.1 uncultured Synergistaceae bacterium | reverse complement strand
CGCCGCACTTGGCGTTGCCGACTTCGCCCACGCCGTCGGCGTTCTCGATGACGCCCACGTTGCGGGGGTGGCGGAAGTGATCCATGACTTTTTCGCTGTAGAGTGGCATGATATTCGTCCTTTCATGTTCGTTTTTGTTTCGCCGGCCCGCGCGCCCAAAAGCGGGCCGCGTTACGCGGGGCTGTTCCAGTAAAGACGCGCGGGCGCGTTCCGCTACAGGATAAACTTCTTTTTGCCCTCGCACAGGTCGTGCCACACGGGCGACATACTCCGCAGTTCCTCAACCACCTCTTTGACGCTCTTGATAAGATAGTCGATCTGTTCTTCGGTGATGTCGTCGCCAAGGCTGAGACGAAGGCTGCCGTGCGCCACTTCGTGCGGGCGTCCGATGGCCAGAAGCACGTGCGACGGGTCGAGCGAGCCGGACGTGCAAGCGCTGCCCGAGGACGCCGAGATGCCCTTGTCGTCAAGGCGCAGCAAGAGCGACTCGCCTTCGATGCCTTCGAAACAGAAGTTGACCGTGGCGGGCAGACGGTGGACGCGGTCGCCGTTGAGCGCCGAGTGGGGAATCTCGCTCAAGCCGGCGATGAGTTTGTCGCGCAGCGGCGTGATGCGGGCCGTGTAAGCGTCGATGTTGGCGCAGGCCTCCTCGAGCGCGGCGACCATGGAGACGATGCCCTGCACGTTCTCGGTGCCCGCGCGCCTGCCGCCCTCCTGCGCGCCGCCCTCGATGAGGTTGGCGAGCCTGATGCCCTTGCGGGCGTACAGCAGGCCGACACCCTTGGGGCCGTGGAACTTGTGCCCGGCAAGCGAGAGCATGTCGATGTTCATCTGTTTAACGTCGATCTTCACGTGCCCGACGGCCTGCACGGCGTCAGTGTGGAACAGCACGCCCTTTTCGCGGCACACGGCGCCGATCTCGGGAATGGGCTGCACGGTGCCGATTTCGTTGTTGGCGAACATCACGCTCACGAGCGCCGTGTCGGGACGGATGGCGGCGGCCACGTCGTCCGCGCCGACGATGCCGTTTTCGTGCACGTCGAGCAGCGTGACCTCGAAACCCTGCTCCTTTTCGAGCTTGGCGAGCGTGTGAAGGATGGCGTGGTGCTCGAACTTCGTCGAGATCATATGCTTTTTGCCCTGCGCGGCCCCCAGCCTGGCCGCCGTGAGCAGCGCCTGGTTGTCGGCCTCGCTGCCGCCGCCCGTGAAAAGGATCTCGCCGCTGTCGGCGCCAAGGCATTTCGCCGCGCGGGCTCTGGCGTCGTTAAGGACATCTCTGGCCTTCTGGCCGATGCTGTAGAGGCTGGACGGGTTGCCGAACGTTTCGTTCATGCAGGCGACCATCGCGTCGATGGCCGCCTTGCTCATCTTTGTCGTTGCCGCGTTGTCGGCGTAGACTTTCATCGCTGCACCTCCGTAAATTTCAGCCGCGGGATCTCGCCGCGCCGAGGGTTGTTTTTCGTTTACCGGGCGTCATGCCGAACCGGTGGTTTTGCCGACATAAACCCTTAAACTTTGTTCCCTTTTATTTTAGCACACTTTTTCGTTTCCGTGGGCGAAAAATCCCGCCAAAGCGCCTCGGGGCGGCGTTTTTTTATTTTGTTAAACGAGGTTCCCGTTTCCGTCGAACTCCAGTTCGCGAAGGGGCCCCGCCACTTCCATGCCCGGGCGGGAACGCGCGATCGGCAGCAGCGCCTCGCTGACCTCTATTTCGTCCAGAGAGAGGGTGTTTTTGATGCGGACGGCGCGGACGCGGGCGGGGTCGATGACGTTGCAGGTCTTGACGCAGCCCTGAATGGCCTGTCTGTCGTTTCGCAGCACCATGGGAATTTTCACGGTCAGCGGCACGGTCGAAGTGATGGCGTTGGGGTAGGTCTGCTCCATATCGAACTTCTCATACGCGCGGCGTGTGGTGAAATCAACCATGCCGATGCCGTTTCCGTTGCCGTGCGAGGCGTCGGTGATGTCAAGGGCCGCCACGCGCGCGATCTTGGGGCCGCCAGAGGCGTAGGGCGAGTTGTAACGTCCCACCACGTTTGTGTCGAACCCGGTGCCCGAGATGTTCTTGCCGATTTCGTCCATGATCAGCACGTCGAACTCGTCGATGAGAATCTTCGCCATGAGATCCCACGAGCGTTTCAGCAGGGCCGGCTCCTTTTCAAGCACCTCGTCGGCGGCGAGCGCCTCGATCTGCGCCGTCTCGTGGTAAGCGTTTTCAAGCACAGCGACGCAGCAGAGGACGTTTTTCTTTTCCAGCGTCACGCGCGCGATGGCGGGAATGTTCTCGGCCATGTGTCCGAACCCCTCGGCGTGGCAGAAGTCGGCGCCCTTCTGCTTGCCCATGCCGATGGCGCACATCTTGCAGATGCCGCTTTCGACACTGCCGCGAAAGCCCGTGTGCGGCTTGACGCGGTTGACGACGATGATCCCGCCGGCCGCGTCGGCGTATCTGTCGAGGTAGACGGGGCGTCCGTTCCGCGCCGTGCCGACGCGCACGGTCTCCATGGACGACCTGACGGGGCAGCCCATTGTCTCATCTGTGATGCCGAGCCCTGCCAGCATGGCCTTTTGCCCCTCGGCCGTAGCGCCGCCGTGGCTTCCCATGGCCGGAAAGATGAACGGTTCGCCGCCGCGGGCTTTGACCAGATCCGCCAGCGTTTTGAGCAGGAGCGGGTAGTTGGCGATGCCTCGGCTGCCTGCGGTGATGGCGACGCTCATGCCGGGCCGCACGCCGTCAAGACGCCCGCCCGCTGCTATTTTCGCGGTCAGTTCCGCCGCCGGGTCGGAGACGACGGGGCGCGGAAAGTGCTGGCGCACGGCGGCAAA
>CAZRXR010000101.1:0-2914 GCA_964604125.1 uncultured Synergistaceae bacterium | reverse complement strand
TATTCGTTGCGAACGAATCGCGCTCCCGACTGCGCCACAGCCCCTCTACCAACAAGGGGCATTTTATCCTTTCATATCCGTCTTGTCAAGGGGGGATTTTCTGCGATAATGGAGACGCAGCATATCTCAACGTCAGGAGAACACACCCATGAATTACGGACCGGAACTCGTCGCCGCGCTCGTTCCCGAGCTTCGGGACTACCGCGGCCGCGCGCTGCGGCGCGTCGAGGCGGGGAACGACTGGTGTCTGCTCGCCTTCAAGGGCGGGGAGCCGCTTTTTTTCACGTGGAATCCCGAAAGTTTCGGCGTCTGCGCCCTCCGCGAGAGCGACCTTCGCGACCTGCGCTGCCGGAGCGTCAAGACGCCGTTCTCGCTCGGCCTGCAGAGGCGCCTCGTCGGCGGCGCGCTGACGGACGCCTCCTGCGCGCCGGGCGACCGCGTGCTGTTCCTCAAGTTCCGGCGTTTCGTCGGCGGCGGGGTCGGAAGGGACTTCACGCTGATCCTCGAGCTCACCGGGCGCATGAGCAACTCGCTGTTCACAGACGAAAACGGCGTCATACTGGAAGCCGCGCGCCATATACGCCCCGATGTCAACCGCTACCGCTCCGTGCTCCCGGGACTGCCGTACACGCCGCCCCCGCCGTTCGAGGGGGAACTGGCCTCGCCCGACATGGACGACGCGCGGCTGGGCGAGTTTCTCGCGCGCCCCCGTGGGCTGGGGCGGGCCGTGTCGCGGGCGCTCGCCGGGCTGTGGGCGGACGGCGAGCGCGAGTTCGTGCGCCGGGCGCTTTTCGGGCGGCCGAAATACTTCCAGCGTCTCGGAAACACGCTGACCGCGCTCGGCGCGGCGCTGCCGCAAAGCGTCGGCGCGCAAACGTCGGGGCTGGACTTCTGCCGCGCGTCTATCGCCGGGGAGATCAGGCGGCGCGACGCGCGCGCGCTCGCCTCGCGGGCATTGAAGATCCTCGGCCGCCAGCGCGGGCGTCGGACGCGCCACATGGAAGGTCTGCTGAGCCAGATCGAGAACGCCGAGCGCGCCGACGAGTACCGCGCGGCCGGCGAGGCGCTTGTTCAGAACATCGGCAAACCGCTCCCGCGCGGGGAGCGCGTCACGCTGACGTATTGGACCCCCGAGGGCGAAAAGTCGGCCGACGTGATCGTCAACCCCGCGCTCGACACGCGGGGCAACGCGCTGGCCTATTTCAAAAAGTACCGAAAGTACCGCGCCGACGTCGCCGCCGTGAGGGAGCGTGTGCGCTCGCTCCAAGCCGAACTGGACGACATCGCCGCGCTGGAGGCCAACGTCGGCAGGCTTGAGAGCGCCGAAAGGCTCTCCGCCGTCTGCGAACAAATCGCCGAGCAGTACGGCGAGGGCGCCGGGAAGAAAAACGCCCCGCCGCGCGCTGCGAAAACGCCGCCGCCGCACCTGCGCTTTCAGCTCGGCGGCAGCCTGATCCTCGTGGGACTCAACGAGCGCGGCAACCGCTACGTGACCTTCCGGGAAGCCTCGCCCGACGACCTCTGGTTCCACGTCCACGAGTTCCCCGGCTCGCACGTCATCCTGAAAAACCCTCCCGCCGGAGGGGCCGAACGCGAGATCGCCGTCCGCGCAGCCGCCTCGCTGGCGCTGCGCTACAGCGCGTGCGCCGGGCGCGAGTCCGTCATCGACTTCACCGAGAAAAAACAGGTGCGCCACATCGCCGGCTCCGGCCCCGCGAACGTGACCTACAAGCGGCCGAAAACCATCCTCGTCGGCGCCGACGACTGGAGATCGATCCTCGAATAAAGCCTAGAGCGCGCGAAAAGCCGCCGCGTCGGAAAGCGACGCGGCGGCTTTTTTACCGTCGTTCCGATTTTCGCGCGGCGGAACGCCCCGCCGTGAAAAGCGCGCAAAGAGCGCGAAACGTCCGGGACAGACGCGAATCGTCAGCGATCGGGCGGCTGAGAGAGCGGCACGCGCAGCGCCGCGACGAGTTCCGGCGGAAGCGGCGCGCGGAATATCATCCGCTCCCGCGTCACGGGGTGGGTAAAGCCCAGACGCCACGAGTGCAGGAACACGCGATCTTTGAGGATATGCCGCGCCGGATCCTTGGGGCCGTAGAGCGTGTCCCCGTCGAGCGCGCAGCCAAGCGCCCGCATGTGCACGCGGATCTGGTGCGTCCGGCCCGTGCGCAGACGGAAAAGCAGCAGACAGCGGCGCGCGCGGCTCCAGAGCACCCGGTAATCCGTCACAGCCTCGCGCCCGTCCCACGACACGCACATCTTCAGCCGGTTTCGCGGATCGCGCCCGATCGGGGCGTCAACAGTGCCCTCGCGCGAGCGGAGAGCGCCCGCGCCAAGCCCGAGGTATTCCTTGAGCACCTCGCGGTTCCCGAACGCCTCGCGCAGCCCCGCGAACGCCGCGTCGCTGCGGGCGACCACCATCAGCCCCGAAGTCCCCCTGTCGAGCCTGTGCACGATCCCCGGGCGGACAGTGTCGCCGATCGTCCCGATCTCCGGGAAACGCTCCATCAGCCCGTTCACGAGCGTGCCGTCGGGGCGGCCCGCGCCGGGGTGGACGACGACGCCCGCCGGTTTGTTCACCACGATCACGTGCGCGTCCGCGTAGACCACGCCGAACGGCACCTTCTGCGGCAAAATCCGCGACGACCGCGCCGCGGGCAGCGTGACGGAAAAGACCTGCCCGGCCCGCACCCGCAGCGCCGCGCGTATCTTTTTCACCCCGGGCGAGGACACGTCTCCCCTCTCGATCAGCTTTTGCGCGCGGGCGCGCGTGGCCGACAACTCCCCGGCCAGAAACAGATCAAGCCGCGCGCCGTCCTCATCGCGCGCGACCGTCAGATCGTACCGCTCGGCCGTCTCGTTTGTGTCCATCGTCGTTCACCACACAGGAAAAATTCTTTTCGCTCTCGCA
>CAZRXR010000100.1:0-2997 GCA_964604125.1 uncultured Synergistaceae bacterium | reverse complement strand
GCCGGGCGAGAGGGTATTTTGAGACGCCTGTCGCCGCGTTGCGGCGGGGCTTTCTTCCGCGCGCACGGCGGCGGGACGCGGCGCGGAATAATCGCTCCCGGGCCGAGTGAACGCCCGCGGCGGGCTGATATTTCCGTTTTTTTCGCGAAAAATACAGGAAAAATACACGGAAATATCGCTTTCGGGCGTATACAAATATAAAATTTTTTGCTAGAATATTTCGCGTCGCGACGATTATATTTTGACGTCGGTTTCGTATAGCCCGTCTTTTTTGGCGGGCGAACGCGGAAAGCGCGGCGAAACGTCCTTCGTTTTTCGCCCGATCCGCGAACGTTCTTGCCGGGAGGACAGTCCTGCTCATGACGAAAGAAGAATTGAAAAAACTGGCGTGCGGGATCATCGACGCGCGCCGCGACGACATCCTCGCGCTGGGCGACAGCGTGTTCGCCGAGCCGGAGACGGGCTGGAAGGAGTTCAAGACGGCCGGGAAGATCAAGAAGGTCTTTGAGTCGCTCGGTTTCCCGACGAAGGACAAACAGTGCGTCACGGGCGTCGTCGCCGAGGTGAAGGGCAGGGAGAGGAAGCTGAAAATTTCCGTGATGGGCGAGCTTGACGCGCTCGGCGTCCCCGACAGCCCCTACGCCGACCCCGTCACGGGCGCGGCGCACATGTGCGGGCATCACTGCATGATCGCGGCGCTTTCGGGCGTGGCCTACGCGCTCGCCGACCGCCGCGTTACGGACGAACTCAGCGGCGACGTGGCGCTGATGGCCGTCCCCGCCGAGGAGTTCATCGAGATGGCCTACCGCAGTCAACTCCGCCGCGAGGGCAAGATCAAGATGTTCGGAGGCAAGCAGGAGTTCATCTGCCGCGGCCTGATGGACGACATAGACATGATGATCATGCAGCACAACACGCCCACCGAAGGCGCGCAGGAGACGCCGTGGAAGGCCAACGTGGGCGGCGCGTCGAACGGCTTCGTCTCCAAGGAAGTGTTCTACACAGGGCGGGCCGCGCACGCCGGCGGCGCGCCGCACGACGGCATCAACGCGCTGCAGGCGGCCAAGATCGGCCTGTTCGCCATCGACGCGCAGCGAGAGACGTTCCGCGACGAGGATCACATCCGCGTGCACCCCATCATCACCAAGGGCGGCGACACGGTGAACGTCGTCCCCGCCGACGTGAGGATAGAGACGTATGTGCGCGGCGCGTCGGTCAAGGCCATCCTCGACGCCTCGGCCAAGGTCAACCGCGCGCTGCGGGCCGGCGGCGACGCCGTGGGCGCCGGGACGAGGATCGTCGAGGTGCCGGGGTATCTGCCCATGACGAACGACGAGGGCCTGCAGGACGTGATGTACGCCAACCTCGTCGCCCTGCTGGGAGCGGATCGCGTGAGGAGACACATACCGCACTCCGGGGGCAGCACCGACGCGGCCGACGTGGCCGCGCTGATGCCCGTTGTCCACGCCTACATCGGCGGCGCGGAGGGCGTGGCGCACAGCAAGGACTACCGCGTCGTCGATAAGGAACTCGCGTACATCGTCGCGGCCAAGGCGCTGGCGATGACCGTCATCGACCTGCTCGCCGACGGCGCGAAGATCGGGCTTGAGATCAGGAAAAACTTCAAGCCGTCCATGACGAAGCAGGAATACATCGACACGTGGTGTTCCATGTAACGGATGTTCCCGCGCCGCAACCGCGCGGACATGATTTGCATTTTTGAGGAGGAGTCTGTATGGAAATGGTAAGCAAGGCACTGCGGAACTGGAAGATCCACGCGCTCGCGCTGGTCATCCTGGTGATCGCCGAGCTGATCGGCAACATCTCGTTCAAGATCGGGCCGGCGGCCGTCGTTCTTGTCCCGATGCTGTATGCGTTCGTGATCGGCGCGCTGTGCGGCGTGTTCAAGCTGGTGAACATGGACGACATGAAACAGACGTCGTCGCTCGTCGGCGTCACGTTCTTTCTGCTGATGGCCCGCTACGGCACGCTCGTCGGCCCCAACTTCTGGAAAGTCGTCCACTCCGCGCCCGCTCTGCTGCTGCAGGAGTTCGGCAATCTGGGCACCATCCTGTTCGGCGTGCCCGTCGCGGTGGCGCTCGGGCTTGGGCGCGCCACGGTCGGCGCCGCGTTCTCCATCGCGCGCGAGTCGTCGCTGGCGCTCGTCGGCGAGCGCTATGGCATGGACAGCCCCGAGGGCGTCGGCGTGATGGGCGTGTACGTCACCGGCACGCTGTTCGGCACGCTGTTCTGCGGCCTGATGAGTTCCGTGATCGCCTCCACGTTCTCGTGGTTCAGCCCCGAGTCGCTCGCGATGGCCTGCGGCACCGGCTCCGCTTCGATGATGACGGCCTCGGTGGCCCCGCTCGTGCAGATGTTCCCCGACAAGAAGGACACGATCAGCGCGTTCGCCGCCGCCTCCAACATGATCTCCGGCCTCGACGGCGTGTACATGTCGGTGTTCCTCGGCCTGCCGCTGACGGAGTTCCTCGTGAGGATCCTCGGCGTCAAAAAAGAAGAAAAGAAGTAGCGGAAAGCGCCTGAAAGGAGTTTATAAAAAATGACTAACGTCCAGATGACAATCTTCACCCTGATGTGCGCGGCGCTCTCGGTCGTGGTGAACCTGATCGAGGGCTACGCGCTGCAGGAGACGCTCCTCGGCATCGCGGGCCTGCTCGTAATCATCGTCGGCGGCGTGATCATCTACAAGCTCATCTACAAGCTGACGGGCTGGAAGGGACTGCCCGCCGTGGCCTACATCTGCACGCTCGGCACGATCGTCACGATCCCCGATCTGCTCCCCTGCTCCGCCTGGTTCACCCAGTGGACCGGTCGCGTGTCGTTCGTCGGGCTGTGCACGCCCATTCTGGCCTACGCCGGTCTGGCCGTCGGCAAGGACATCGACATGTTCAAGAAACTGGGCTGGAAGATCGTCGTCGTCGGGCTGTTCGTGTTCGTCGGCACGTTCGTCGGCTCGGCCGTCATCGCCGAACTTGT
>CAZRXR010000099.1:0-3447 GCA_964604125.1 uncultured Synergistaceae bacterium | reverse complement strand
GGGCCTTCACAAGGTCGGCCAGGTCAAGGACGGACATGCTTTCAATCGCGGAAATGATCTCATCTTTAGTCATAGGTGTTCTTCCTCCTCGGAAAATGTGTGCAAAAAACGGGAACCGGCGCGCTCAAACGTTTTGGCGGCACGCGCGCCATGCGCCGCCTTACGCCGCTTTGCCTAGGCGGCTTCCTTCTTCTTGTCGGCGATCGCGGAAAGCGCGGTGACAAGCCCGCGGGGCAGCGCGGACAGCACCGTGACCAGTCCGCGCAGCGGGCTGGCGATGGAGCCGACGGCCTTGGCGATGAGTTCGTCGCGCGAGGGCAGACTGGCGAGGGCCTTGACGCCGTCGAGCGAGAGGATCTCGCCGCCCATCACGCCGCCTTTGATGACGAACTTGGCGTTTTCCTTGTTCTCGCCGAAGGTCTTGATCGCCTTGGCTACGGCGGGGCTGTTGGCGGGCGCGACGACGTAGAGGTTGGGGCCTTTCATCATCGCGTCGTCCTTGGGCATGCCGACCTCGGAGAGGGCGATCTCGGCCAGACGGTTGCGGGCCACTCTGGCCTTGCCGCCGGCCTCGCGGATGGCTTTGCGCAGCGCCGACGACTGGGCGACCGTCAGGCCGCGGTACTCGGCCACGAAAACAGCCTCGGCGCCGTTGAACAACTCCTTGAGTTCGGCTACCTGATCGATTTTATACTGTGCCGGCACGTTCATTCACCTCCTGCAAAAAAAAATCTTCCCGGCCTCCGGGGCGGGGAAGATGAAAGTGCGCGCGCAGCGCGCCCGTTTTCAGTTTCCGAACCTCGGCGGGCGGCGAACCTTTATACCGTTACGGTACCCACTGTCTTAAGTCCACTTTCGCGATTATACGCGCCCGGCATAAAAAAATCAACCCCCCGTAAGCGCGGGGGGTTGATTTTTTGTCGGTTTATTCGGCCGAGGCGCAGAGTTTCTCGGCGTCGGGAACGTCGATTTTCACGCCGGCGCCCATCGTGGAAGACAGCGTCAGCGACTTGACGAACGCGCCCTTCACGGCGGCGGGGCGCGACTTGAGCACGGCGGCGAAGTAGGCGCGCACGTTCTCGAGCAGCTTGTCCTTGCCGAAGCTGACCTTGCCGACGCCGTTGTGCAGGATGCCGAACTTGTCGATCCTGTACTCGACGCGGCCGGCCTTGATCTCGCGGACGGCCTGCCCCACGTTCATCGTGACGGTGCCGGCCTTGGCGCTGGGCATCAGGCCGCGGGGGCCGAGGATCTTGCCCAGAGGGCCGATGAGCCTCATCATCTCGGGCGTGGCGATGACGGCTTCAAAGTCGAGCCAGCCGCCCTTGATCTTCTCGACGATGTCGGCGCTGCCCACGAAGTCGGCGCCGGCGGCCGCGGCCTCGGCGTTCTTGTCGGTGGAGGTGAGCACCACGACGCGCTTGGTCTTGCCCGTGCCGTTGGGAAGCCCCACGGTGCTGCGCACCTGCTGGTCGGCCTGACGCGGATCCACGTTGAGCCTCACGTGGATCTCGACTGTCTCGTCGAACTTGGCGCTCGCGGCGTCCACGAGGGCGGCGAGGCCCTCGGCCAGCGGGTACGCCTTCAGCGTGTCGATCTTCTTGAGGATCTCGGCGCGTCTCTTGCTGATCTTTGACATGTTTTTTCCTCCTTGTGGTCAAACGGCTTCTCTCAAAGCCTTCCACGGTTTTCTCGCGGCCGTCCGTGTCAGTCGGTCACGGTGACGCCCATCGATCTGGCGGTGCCCGCCACCATCCGGGCGGCGGCCTCGATGTCGTTGGCGTTCATGTCGGGCAGCTTGACCTTGGCTATTTCGTTCACCTGAGCCATGGTCAGCGTGGCGACCTTCTTCTTGTTGGGCTCGCCCGAGCCTTTTTCGATGCCGGCGGCCTTGCGGATCAGCACGCTGGCGGGCGGCGTCTTCAGGACGAACGTGAAGCTCCTGTCGGCGTAGACCGTGAGCACGGCGGGAATGATCATGCCGGGCTGCGAAGCGGTCTTCGCGTTGAACTGCTTGACGAACTCCATGATGTTGACGCCGTACTGGCCCAGCGCGGGGCCGACGGGCGGCGCGGGTGTGGCTTTGCCGGCGGGCAGCTGCAGCTTGACCACGCCAATGACTTTCTTTGCCATCGCTAAAACTCCTCTCGCTTATGCGCAGATGTAGGCGGCCGTGCGCGTTCTCGGCGCGCGGGCCGTTTTTTCAGAGCTTTTCCAGCTCTGTATAATCCATTTCAAATTCTGTCTCGTGTCCGAAGACGAGGGCGTTGAACTTGACCGTGCCGCGCGTGGGGAACACCTCGGTGACGACCCCCTCGATGCCCACGGCGGAGCCGGACGCCACGCGCACATGGTCGCCCGGCTCGCAGTCGATGACGGCGACGGGCGGGCGGGGAGCCTCCTTCCGGCCGATCTGGATGAGGATTTCGTCCATCTCGCTTTCCGTGATGGGAAGCGGGCGGTTGCCGACGCCGACGAAGCCGGTCACGCCGGGTGTGTGCCGCACGACGTACCACGACTGGTCGTCCATGACCATCTCGACGAGGACGTAGCTGGGGAACAGCTTGTGCGACACCTTGCGGACCTTCCCGTCCTTGACGATCTCCCGCGTTTCCGTGGGCACGAGGACGCTGAAGATCTTCTCCCCCATGTTCATCGACTCGATCCGCTGATCCAGGTTGGCCTTGACCTTGTTTTCGTATCCGGAATACGTCTGGACGGTGTACCACTGGCGTTTTTTATCGGTCATATTAAAAAAGGGACCCGAAAAAGTTCGGCCCCCTGAACCTCCCTGCGATGGAATTGGATGCCCGGCGAAATGATCCTATCCAAGAATCTTTGAGAATACTCCCGTGAGAATCAGGTCAACGACGCCGAGATACGTCGCCACGATGAGCGTCACAAAGATGACAACCAGCGTTGAATACCAGACTTGCTGCCTGCCGGGCCACGTTATCTTGTTGAGTTCGGCGCGCGCTTCGCGGATCATGGTCTTGATCTTCTCCACGGCCTGGCCTCCTGTTCGGTTTTTTGACAAATTAAATGGCAGGCCCGGAAGGACTCGAACCTTCAACCCTCGGTTTTGGAGACCGATGCTCTACCAATTGAACTACGGACCTGCGACAACTGGCTATTATACACTACTTGCTTTCTTTGTGCAAGGTGTGTTTTTTGCAGTGTTTGCAGTATTTGTTGAGCTGAAGTTTCCCGCTCATGTTCTTCTTGTTGATGAAAGTGACGTAGTTGCGGTTTTTGCACACGCTGCACGTGAGACCGATCTCGGTCGCTACCGCTCCTGCCATCGCGCGCGCCTCCTTTCGGCGAAGTTGTCCGACGGGCGGCTGTCCCGCGCGTTCGCGCGGGACAGCCGCTTTATTTTGTGTGTTTCCGGCCCCCGCCTCAGTCGAGGATCTGCGACACGACGCCGGCGCCGACGGTATGACCGCC
>CAZRXR010000098.1:0-3628 GCA_964604125.1 uncultured Synergistaceae bacterium | reverse complement strand
AGATCTTGTTGGCCATCTCGCGGATATCCCAGAAATCGACTTTGAGCGCGTTGCGTACCACTTCGGAGACGCCCGACTGGCGCGAGAGGATGACGGGCGTGTCGCAGATCATCGCCTCCAGAGGCGCGATGCCGAACGGCTCGGACACGCTGGGCATCACGTACAGGTCGCAGCTGGCGTACATGCGCTCGATGTCGGGCCCCTTCTGGAAGCCGGGGAAGTGGAACACCATGCCCATGCGAAGCTGAGACACGCGCCTGACCATACGGTAGAACATGTCGCCGCTGCCGGCCATCACGAAGTGCACGCCGGGCATCCTCTCGTGGACGAGGCGCGCGGCCTCGACGAAGTAGTCCGGACCCTTCTGGTAGGTGATGCGGCCCATGAACAGGACGCGCTTTTCGCGGTGCGGCGGCACCACAAGGTGGTACTGGTGCTGCGACTCGTCGCGGTTGACGGCGTTGTGCACGACCTCGATCTTCTCGTCGGGGATGCCGTACAGGCGCATCACTTCGTTCTTTGTGTAGTAGCTGACGGCCACTACCCTGTCGGCTGCCGTCATGCCGGCCCACTCGATGTGCGCGGTCTCGTGGTTGACGCCCTCGCCGCTGCGGTCGTGCTCGAGCGCGTGGATGTGCGCGACAAGCGGTTTGCCCGTGAGCTGTTTGATCAGGATCCCCGCCGGGTAGGTCATCCAGTCGTGCACGTGCACAACGTCGAACTCCTCGCTCAGAGCTATCTGCGCGGCCGCGAGGCTGTAGCGGTACACCTCGCTCATCAGATCCTTGCCGTAGCCGCCGTGGAGCGTGATCGTGTTCCAGGCCGTCCTCGGCTCGGCGACGGCCCCCTCGTTCTCGCCTTTTTGCGCGAGGACGGAGGCGTCGAGCGCCCGGACGAACTTCTCCCGCAGCGGGGCGGGCGGCAGGGCGTCGTCGGGCACGGTAACGCTCGCGCGGCTTTCAATGTAGCGCGTTAAATACTCCTCGTAGGTTTGGGGGGTCGAATAGGGGCGCAGCGAGGATCGGATGCCACGCATGACCATGCGCGACGCGAAGTAGTGCAGGTCTTCGACCGTCCGCCCTCCGTGGAGTTCCCGTCGCGGCGCTGTCCCGTCTTCCTCCGCGATCCCGGGGAGCAGGTACGGGACTTCGGCGCTTGTCAGATAGCCGCATCGCAGGCTGTCGGCGTCTTGGTACTGGCGCGGCACGCGCGTACCCGACGCGGAGCGCAGCTTGACGTGCGACTCGGGGTGTTCGGTCAGCTCGGTGTACGGTAGCACGAAAAGCACGTCCGTCCCCTTTCGGACGAGCGCCCGCGTGATTCCGTAGCAGGCTGTGCCGAGGCCGCCGCTTTGGTTGGGAGGATACTCCCAACCCAGCATGAGAACGCGCATTTACATCGTCCCCTCCTTCAATTTCGTCTCCCAGCGGCGGTAGACGCCGCCGGACGCTTTCTGGATCGTCTGGAGCGCGCGCAAAACTTCCGCCACGCTCCACGCCTGCCAGGGCGAACCGTTGGGGCGCGTGGGCGGCGCGGCGTCGAAGATCTCGGGGATCGATCCGACGCCGTAGTCGCGCAGGTGCTTGCCCAGCATCGGCGTGATTGTTTCGAGGATGTGCCGCGCGGCGATGTCGTGATCCCACATGGTGTACATCAGCGCGTCGGTGTACGCCCCGATAAGCCACGGCCAGACAGTGCCCTGATGGTAGGCTCCATCGCGCTCCGCCGGGCCTCCCTCGTAGCGGGAGCGGTAGGCGGGGTTGGCGGGCGACAGCGTGCGCAGCCCGTAGGGCGTGAGCAGCGTTGTCCTGATCTTGCCGCACATCTCGGCGGCGAGCGGGCGGTCGAGGACAGGCTCGGGCAGCGACGCCGCGAATATCTGATTGGGGCGGAAACTCCAGTCGGCGCCCTCGGGACGCCACACGTCGGCCAGGTAGCCGCGCTCCTCGCTCCAGAACCTTTTCTGGAACTCGGACTTCAGCGCGGCGATGCGCTGTCTGTCCCACATCGGGGCGGCGCCGAACGCGGAGGCGAGCTTGTTTTCAAACGCCAGCGCGTTGTACCACAGCGCGTTGATCTCGACCGGGCAGCCCCAGCGCGGCGTGACGGGCTTCCCGTTCACGGTCGCGTCCATCCACGTCAGCTGCGTGCCGGGATTCCCGGCGCGCACAAGTCCCGCCGCGTCGATGCCCGCGTCCGGCACAATGCCCGACGAGTAAGCGGAGATGATGTCGCGGATGGGCTGCCAGCAGTACTCCTTGACGAGCGCGCGGCCGTTGCTGACGGCGTTCATCATCTGCTGCGCCGCCCACACGTACCAAAGCGAGGCGTCGATGGAGTTGTAGCTGTGGTTCACGCCGTCGGCCGCGTAGGTGTTCGGGATAAGGCCGTCTTTCATGTTGCGGGAGGCGTGGATGAGAATGTCCATGCCGTCTTTGGGGCGTCCGGCGCAGAAAGTCAGCCCGGGCAGCGCGATCATCGTGTCGCGGCCCCACGCGCCGAACCACGGGTAGCCGGCGACGATGCCCTTGCCGTTGCGCGAGTCTCTGACGATGAACTTTTCGCCCTCCCGGCACAGGTGCCCCGCGATGGTCTGGGCGCGCTCCTCGGCCGCGAGGCGGCGCGCCGTTTCCTTCTGCCACACGGCGGGCAGATCCCCGGCGTCGCACGGCTCGCCGGGCGAGACACTCAGGTACGCGGGGCTGCCGGGCGAGATCGAAATTTCAAACTCCCCGGGCATGAACAGGTCTTCCGTGTAGGGGAAACCGCGCTCGCGCTCGAGCAGGTACTCGACGTTGTAGTACCAGTCGGGCGAGGGATAGAATGTGAAAGGCGCGGCCGTCTGCATGAACAGGGGCGGCATCCCCTCGTAAGGCTCGATCTTGAAGCCCTCGGGCGCCGGCCATGTCTTGACGCGCAGATCCATGTTGGCTTTCGTGAGCGCGTGGAACCCCCTGTAGGCCAGAAGCGGCCTCACGATGAGCTTGAGTTCCTTGATGTCGCGGGCGCCGCCCTTGTAGTACTGCGCGGAATAGCGGATGATCGTGCGGCGCTGCCTGCGGGGCATGAGTATTTCGCGCGTGAGGATAACGTCGCCCACGCGGTAGCGGAAGCGCGGCCACGCGCCGATGGTGACGCCGCGCAGGTACTCGTGCCCGCGCGGATAGAAACTGCCGGGATGCTGGCGGCTTGAGAAGCAGAATTTTGTGCCGTTTTCGATGAGGGTCTCCTCAAGCGTCGAAAGGAGAACGTGCCGCCCCGCCGGCGCGTCGAGGTTGCCGACGTAGAGCCCGTGGTATCTGCGTGTGTTGCAGCCGACGATCGTGCCCGAGGCGTAGTCGCCCAGACCGTTCGTCTCCAGCCACTCAAAGAGGAGCGATTTGCGCAGGTTCTGACATTGAGCTTTGTCAAATTCAAAGTTCAAAACGTATCCCTCCAGTTCAAAGAAGATCACAGAAATTTTTCCGTCTGCATTTGGAGTATTATAGCGTATTTATGTAACTTAGTGCAATGGGGGAGTTTCCGCCTCCGTGGTCATATTAAAACTTTGACGCCGACTGTCAAGGGGAAATGTCGAAAATGCCGCTTTTCGTCAATATCGAGCGTATTTATCCGCCCGGCCCGGCGA
>CAZRXR010000097.1:0-3636 GCA_964604125.1 uncultured Synergistaceae bacterium | reverse complement strand
AAAAAGCGCTCGGGAGCGCGGGCACGAGCGCTCCTGTACGGGCGCGCGTGGCTGCCCGGAACCGCTTGAGGCGCGCGAAAGGCGCCCGGCGTCGTCCGCCGCCCGTCGCGAGATCCCGCGGGGCTGGCTAACGGATCAGCCCCGTCTTCAAAAGCGTCTCTTTCATCAGTTCAAAGTCTATCTCCGCGCAGTCGCGCAGCATTCGGGGCGGCGTCAGCGCGGGCGTCAGCGGGCGCGCGCACGACGTGTACACGCCCATCGCCTCCTCGATGAGATGAAGGCCGTACTCGTCGAACGCGGCGTCTTCGTCCTTTTTGAGCAGCAGCGTGCGGAACGGCTGCTGGTTCGGGCGGAAATTCCCGTAGAGCGGGTGGTTCTGAAGTTCCCAGCCGCGATGGATCAAGTCGCGGCCCGCGGTGACGATCTCGGCCCCGGCCGCCCCGTCGCGGTAATCGACGGGCAGATCCGCGCGATCCTTGTAGCGCGGGTTGTTCGTTATCAAAACAAAACGACAGGACATCACGCTCACCTCGACGGCCGAACACGCGCCTCCGCCGCGCGGAACGATCCGCTCCGAAGCCGCGTTCGGACAGGATTTCCCGCGCGCGAGAGACCCGGCGGAAGACGGCGCCTTCGTCGCCGCCGCCGTGCCGCGCGGTCTCTCTCCCGCCCTTTTTTCGCCGTTTTTATTTTACAGCGATTTAAAAAAATATCAAGACAAAGCGTCGTTTCTTTTATAGATCCCTCTTTCGTCGTGAAGGTGTCGGGAATACATAAGATCGGTATTTTGCGCGCTCATATTTATGCTATTCGTACAAAGCCGCGCGGGCGTCGTTTTTTTTTCGATCCGCTATTGCGCGAATCTTACTCGTTTAAACGCGACGTTTCAGTTCATTATTTTTCTTCCCGAATCGCCGTTGTGCCGAAGACGATCCGAAAACCCCGTCTCCGGGGCCGCCCCGGCGACGGTTTTGGCGCCGACGCGCGCACGCTCCCGTTCCTTCTCTGACCGCCTCTCCGGGTTTTCCGCGCCGAGGCCGCGAAAAAAGGCGTTTTGCGCTTGAAAACGCAAAACGCCTTCTTCGTTTCTCTCCGCGATTGTCGTTACGCCTTGATCCGCCCGTCGCCGTCGAAACTGTCGAGCGATTGCGAGACGAACTTCGCCAGCGCGATCAGGGCGATCAGGTTGGGGAACACCATCAGACCGTTGAAAAAGTCGGCCAGTTCCCACACAAGTTCCACTTTCAGCAGCGATCCGGCCACGATGAACGCGCCGACGACCACGCGAAAGATCGTCAGCGGCCCGCTGCCGAACAGGTATTTGATGTTCTGTTCGGCGAAGAAGTACCAGCCGATGATCGTGGACAGCGCGAAAAACAGCAGGCAGACGGCGACAAACGGCGTGCCCCACCCGCCGAGGCCCAGGGCGAAAGCGCGCTGCGTCAGCGTGATCCCCGTCGTCGCGCCATCGACGGCCCCCGTCAGGAAGATGACAAACGCCGTCATCGTGACGACGACAAACGTCGCGATAAAGACGCCGATCATCGCGACCAGCCCCTGTTCGGCGGGGTGAGCCACCTTGGCCACGGCGTGAGCGTGCGGCGTGGAGCCCATTCCGGCTTCGTTGGAGAACAGGCCGCGCGCCACGCCGTAACGGATGGCCTGCTTCATCGTCGCGCCGATCAAGCCGCCCGTGGCCGCCTTGGGGTCGAACGCGCCTTCGAAGATCATCGCGAACATGCGCGGAATTCCCGATCCGTAGCGGACCAGAATGACGACGCCGCCGATCAGGTACAGCGCCGCCATCAGCGGGACGAGTTTCTCCGTCGTCGAGGCGACGCGCCCCATGCCGCCGAAGAATACCCAGATCGAAACGAGCCCGACGACAACGCCGACTGCGAGACGGTTCGCGCCGAAGGCGTTGTAGAGGGCGTCGGCGATGGAGTTGGACTGCACCATGATGCCGATGAAGCCGAGAGCGATGATAATGAAGATCGAGAAGAGCACTGCGAGGAACTTGCTGCCGAGCCCTTCGGAAATGTAGTAGGCGGGGCCGCCGACGACATTGCCGTGCTCGTCCTTCACTTTGAACCTCTGCGCGAGGACGGCTTCGGCGAAGATCGTCGCCATGCCGAAGAACGCCGCGATCCACATCCAGAATATCGCTCCCGGGCCGCCAAGCGTGATCGCCGTGGCCACTCCGGCAAGGTTCCCCGTCCCGACCTGGGCGGCGATGGCCGTCGCCAGCGCTTGGAACGAACTCATCCCTTCCTTGCCGGCGCGCTCGCCGAACAGCGTCAGGCCGCCGAAAACCTGTCCGCACGCCCGCGCGAACTTTCGCACCTGTACGAATTTCAGTCTCAACGTGAAATAGACACCGGTGCCGCACAGCAGAGGAATGAGGCAGTACAGCCCCCATATCAACTCGTTCGCCTCGGTAACCGTCGCGGTCAGCTGATCCAACTGATTCATAAGCTGCTCCATGAGCCTTCCTCCTTTCATCGTACACCGCCGCGTAAAACGCCGCGCCCGCGTCGCCCGCGCCTCGAAAGGCGGGCGGAAACGCCCCTCGCGACACAACGCGCGGCGCGAAAAACGCGCGAGAGACGGTTGCAAAACGCCGCGCCCCGCGCGGTGACCCGCTCGCGTTTACAAACCGCGCGGGCGCGACGCGACCGCCGGCCTAAAAAAAAGGCGTTTTGCGGCTCGAGAGTGGCAAAACGCCTTTTTGTATTCCGTTTTCGGGGAACGTTACGCCTTCAGGCGACCGTTCTCCTCAAACTCGTTCAGCGCCTTGGAGACAAGCTTCGCGAGGGCGATCAAGGCGATCAAGTTGGGGAACACCATGATGCCGTTGAAGAAGTCGGAAAGCTCCCAGACCAGATCGAGCTTCAGGACGGAACCGAGGACGACAAACACCGTCACGATCACGCGGAAGGGCGTGAGCAGCTTGCGGCCGAACAGGTACTTGACGTTCTGCTCGGCGAAGAAGTACCAGCCGATGATCGTCGAGAAAGCGAAGAACAGCAGGCAGACGGCGACAAACGGCGTGCCCCAGCCGCCCAGCCCGACGGAGAAGGCGTTCTGCGTCAGCGTGATGCCGGTGGTCTTTCCGTCGAGGACGCCCGTCACGAAGATGACGAACGCGGTCATGTTGAGGACGACGAACGTGTCGATGAACACGCCGACCATGGCCGCCAGACCCTGCTCGGCCGAGTAATTGACCTTGGCCACGGCGTGAGCGTGCGGCGTGGAGCCCATGCCGGCCTCGTTGGAGAACAGGCCGCGGGCGACGCCGTAACGGATGGCCTCCTTCATCGTCGCGCCGATCAGGCCGCCCGTGGCCGCCTTGGGATCGAACGCGCCGTCGATGATCATCCAGAACATGTGGGGAATCTGCGCGCCGAAACGCACGAGGATAAAGACGCCGCCGATCAAGTACAGAGCCGCCATCAGGGGAACGATCTTCTCGGTCGTCGAGGCGACGCGCCCCATGCCGCCGAAGAACACCCACGCGGCGAGCACGGCGGTCACGACGCCGACAATGAGACGGTTGGCGCCGAAAGCGTTGTTGAAAGCGTCGGCGATGGAGTTGGACTGCACCATGATGCCGATGAAGCCGAGAGCGATGATGAT
>CAZRXR010000096.1:0-3678 GCA_964604125.1 uncultured Synergistaceae bacterium | reverse complement strand
TCCGCCCGCGCCGGGCGAACGCGGCGCGCCGCGCCCGTGGCCTGTTCAGATCAAGCTCGTACCCGCCAAAGCGCCTTTCTTTGAGGGCGCCGATGTGCTCGTGGCCGCGGATTGCACCGCCTACGCCCGCCCGGGATTCCACCGCGAGTTCATCGCCGGGCGCGTGGCGCTCGTCGGCTGCCCCAAGCTCGACGGCGCGGACTACGCCGACAAACTCGCGCGGATCTTCGCCGAGAACCGCGTCCGTTCCGTCACCGTCGCGCGCATGGAGGCGCCCTGCTGCGGGGGCATGGAGCGCGCCGTGCGCTCGGCCCTCGAAAGGTGCGGCAGATGCGTGCCCTGGCAGGTCGTCACGATCGCCATCGACGGACGCATCGCGGATCGCCGCCCCTAGCTCGCGCCCGATGTAAAGCCGGAGCCGCTTTCGTAAAGCCGGAAGCGGCCCCGGCTCTTTTGCGCGCCGGGATAATGACTTATTGTTGACATTTATAGAATTTAGTTGTACATAGATGAGCGTTTAAGCACTCTTTAAGATATCGAAACGCGCTTCCCCGCGCGTTTTTTCCGCAAAAAATACACACAGGGGAGAAAGGAACAGACGTGAGTCATTACGAACGGGGCGCGAAAACGCCCGACGAGGTGGCGCTGGACTACATGCCTTTGGCGCGCAAGGTCGCGCGGAACTACGCCGGGCGCGGCGCGGAGTTTGACGATCTGGCGCAGGAAGGGTTCCTCGCGCTGCGCGAACTTGTCGTCAGGCACGACGCCGAGGGGCGCGGCCAGGCGCTGGGGCTTTACATCGCCAGAAGGCTGCGCGCGAAGGTGCGCGACGCGGCGTCTCGGCTGCGGCGCGCGTCGCTGCACGACTCGCTGGAACTGCGGGCCGAGGAGGACGGTTTCGACGTGCCGTATGTGGACGGCGCGTTCGCCGAGTTCGACCTGCTCGAGGGGCTTTCGCCCGCCGAACGGAGACTGGCGCTGGATCTGGCCGGCGGCTTGTCGCAGCGGGAGTGCGCCGCGCGGCTGTTGGTCACGCAGCAGTGCGTCAGCAAGCGTGTCGCGTGCCTGCGGCGGAAGCTGCGGCGCGGCATGACGAGATGAAAGCGCGATCGCCGGAATACGCGAAGGCCGGACGCCCGTAAGAGGGTGTCCGGCCTTTTTTCGCGCGCCGCCGTCTGTCGCGCGGCGTCTGTTCTGGGCGGCGTCCGGCGCGCCGCGCGGAAAGACGGCGCGCGAATTTGCGTCTCGCGGTTCCGATTGGCGGACGCCGGGGGGGGGCCGAAGAAAAAACGACGTCGGACGACCCGGGGCGGGATCGCGTTCCCGAACGGAAAGGCGCTTCGCCCCCCGACCGGGGAGCGGAACGGCCTTCGCCCTCAACGGCTCCGCCGGGGCGGCGTTTTCCCGCCCGCCCGCAGGCTCCCGACGAACTCTTTGAGACGCCTCATCCCCTCGCGGATCTGGCTTTCTCCGCACGAGTAGGAGACGCGCACGTACCCGGGGCAGAGGAACGCCGAGCCGGGCACGAGCGCGAGCGCCTTTTCGGCGAGGACGCGCTCGCAGAAGGCGATATCGTCGGCGATGCCCGTCTTTTTGCCCAGACAGGCTTGCACGTTCACGAAAACGTAGAACGCGCCTCGCGGCCTCGTATAGCCGAGGGCGGGGATTTCGTCGAGCAAGCCGCAGACGAGACGCCGCCGCGCGTCGAACCGCGCGCGCATTCGCTCGATGTCGGGCTCGGCGTTTTCGACGGCGCCGAGGGCCGCCCACTGCGCGACCGAGCAGGCGCCGCTTGTCAGGTGTCCCTGCATCGAGTTCATCGCCCTTATCAGGGGCGCGGGGCCGAGCGCGCAGCCCACACGCCAGCCGGTCATCGCGTAGCTTTTGCTGACGCCGTTGACGTTGAGCGTCAGATCGCGCGCCCGCGGCGCGAGCTGGAGCAGGTGCGGCTGCGCGGGCATGTCGTAGACGAGGCGGCCGTAGATTTCGTCGTTGACGATGACCACGCCGCGCTCGGCGCAGATTTCGGCGACGCGCGCGAGCGTTTCGGACGGGTAAACGGTTCCCGTCGGGTTGCAGGGGTTGTTGATCAGCAGCGCCTTCGTCTTCGGCGTGACGGCCGCCTCGATCGCGGCGGGATCGGGCAGAAAGCCCGTTTTGGACGTGTCGATGATCACGGGCGCGCCGTCGAACAGGCGGATCTGCTCCACGTAGCTGACCCACGCGGGCGCGAGCACGATCACCTCGTCGCCGGGATCGACGAGGCAGCCGATGGCCTCAAAGAGCGCCTGCTTGGCGCCCGTCGTGCAGATGATCTCGGTTTCCGGGTTGTAGTCGAGGCCGAAACGGGCCTTGTAATATCCCGAGAAAGCCCTCCGCAGTTCGACGATGCCGGACGTGACCGTGTAGTGAGTCTGTCCTTCGCGCATCGCGCGCCCGGCGGCCGCGTGCGCCGGGTCGGGCGAATCGAAATCGGGCTCGCCCGTCGTGAACGAGATCAGATCCACGCCGCGCGCTTTCAGCTCTTTAGCGCGGGCGTCCATCACCGCCGTCGCCGACGGCTCCATGCGGCGGATCCTGTCGCTGATTTTCATGTCGAAACCTTCCTTTCTTGTCGGAATGTCGGGTTCGGAGTGAGACGGAACCCGCGCGTCGTCCCGGGGGAACCCTCCGCCTGGCGCTCCCGCGCGGGCCGCCCGAGCGCCGGAGGAGTTTGGGGAGCAGGAGACAGCGCGCGCTCCCGCTTGTAGCGGATCGAGCACACGATGAAAAGCGCCCCGGCCATGACAAAC
This sequence comes from uncultured Synergistaceae bacterium, assembly GCA_964604125.1. GTDB lineage: Bacteria > Synergistota > Synergistia > Synergistales > Dethiosulfovibrionaceae > Pyramidobacter. The sequence goes on along the minus strand of CAZRXR010000096.1, from coordinate 886 downwards.
AGCGCCGCGCGCTTTGCTTTCAGGCCGCCCTTGCCCATCCGGCGGAGCGCCGTACCGGCCAGGCCGACGGCGATGTTCGCCGCGCCGAACAGCGTGAGGAAGTCCACCCAGGCGTCGCCGAGCGTGAAAATCCGGTTGAGATCCATACCTGTCCGCCTTTCGTTCAACGGGCCGGCCCGAAAGCCGGCGCAGAAAAAACAGGAACCCGTGCGCGAGTTCCTGTTTTTTTTGGCGTCACGGACGTGTTCCGCCTACATTCTTCCCGGCAGCCACAGAGACAGCTGCGGGAACAGGCCGGCGATGACGAGCACCACGATGATGATGCCGGCGAACGGCACCACGCCCCTGATGACCTCCTCCATCTTCACGTCGGGGAACAGACCGTTGATGACGTAGAGGTTCATGCCGACGGGCGGGCTGATCAGCGCCATCGTCATGTTGATCGTGACGAGCACGCCGTACCAGATCGTGTTTACGCCCAGCGAGTGCAGGATCGGCGTCACAAGGGGCATCGTGAGCAGCACGACCGACACCGTCTCGAGAAGCGCGCCCAGCACGAACATCAGCAGGTTCATCATGACGATGAACGCCGCCGCCGACATCTGGTTGTCGGTGACAAACTGCGTGAGCGCCTGCGGTATGCGGAGATAGGTCATCACGCGGCCGAACAGCAGCGCGCCGCAGATGATGATGGCGATCATGCACGACGAGGGCACGGCTTTGAGGCAGATTTTCGGGACATCCGAGAGCTTGACCGTGCGGTACACGACCATCGTGATGAACAGCGTGTAGACAAGCCCGACGGCCGCGGCCTCGGTGGGCGTGAACACGCCCGTGTAGATGCCGCCGATGATGAGCACGGGCAGGAAGATGCCCGGCAGGCTCC
>CAZRXR010000095.1:0-3710 GCA_964604125.1 uncultured Synergistaceae bacterium | reverse complement strand
GAGGTGCAGCCGTATCTGTCCGTGACCAATCACATTTACTCGGGCATGTGCTTCACCATCGCCGAGAGCGTGTGGAAGAAGCTGAGCGCCGAGCAGCGGGAGATCGTTTCGGCCGCCGCCGCCTCCTCCGCCAAGATCGACCGTGAGCTTAACCGTAAACAATCCGACGACTATGTGGCTCTGCTGGAAAAAGAAGGCATGAAAGTCAACTACCCGGATCTGGCGCCTTTCGCCGAGGCGGCCGCGTCCGTGCTTAAAGACAACGCCGACGTTTACGGCGACCTGCTCCCGCGCCTTGCGGAGTGGAAAGCCGCGCGCGCGGCCAAATGACTTTGATTGACCGGGGTTGAGGAAGACCGCGCCCGCGCTGCGGTGCGCGGCTTCCTTTTATGTCTTTTCAGTCTTTCGGAAACGGGGCGCAAGGCGATGTTGACTGTTCTAAAGAAAGCGCAAAGCTGGATCGACAGAGTTACGACCTTTACAGCCAGCGCGCTGCTGGCGGTGATGTTTCTGGTGCTGGTCGCGAACGTGGTGCTGCGCCTGATCCCGGCCGTGGGGGGATTCAGGTGGTATATGGAGTTCAGCCAGTACGCCAACGTGTGGGCGATGCTCATCGGGGCCGCCGGCGTGGCGGCGATGGGCACAAACCTGCGCGTGGACGCGGTGGACAGCGTCGCGCGGAAGATCCCGCGCGGCGTCGTGATCGCGAAGATCGTCGCCGATGTCTGTTTGATCGCTTTTTACTGTATTCTCGCGTACAGCGGAAACGAACTTTCCCGCAGGGCCATACAGAAAGTATCGACCATGCCGCGGTTTAAAATGGGGCAGGTATACGCGATCTTCCCCGCCGCCGGACTGGTCTGCGCCGTATCGTCGGCGCTACATCTGCTTGTGACGCTCGCGGAGGGACGAGACAGGAAGGAGGCGCGCGGCGCATGATCCCGTGGCTGCTTATCAGTTTTTCGGTATTGATGACGCTCGGCGTGCCAATCGGCGTCTCGCTGGGTCTGGCCGCGATGGGCGGCGTGCTGTTCTTCGGCGGCGGCAGCGTCGTCACCATCACTCAGCGCGTGTTTGAGGGAATGAACAGCTGGGCGCTGCTGGCGATCCCGCTTTACACGTTCGCCGGCTACACGATGTCGAAGGGCGGCATTTCCCAGCGTCTGATGGATTTTTGTTATTCCATCGCCGGGCATATCCGCGGCGGTCTGGCGCACGTGAACGTGCTCGCTTCGATGGTCTTCGCGGGAATATCCGGCTCCGCCGTGGCGGATACGGCGGGCGTGTCGGGCATGTTCATGCCGGAGATGGTCAAGAAAGGGTACTCCAAAGAGCTTACGGTCACGGTGACCGGCGCGTCCTCGACCATCGGCATCATCATTCCTCCCAGTATTCCTATGGTGGTCATCGCCGGCATCTGCGGGATCTCCACCGGGCGGATGTTCCTCGGCGGCATCATACCGGGCATATTGCTGGGCATCTCGCAGATCCTCGTTTCCTACGTCTTCGCGAAGAAAGAGGGCGTGCGGCCCGAGCCGGGGAGATTTCGGATACGGGAGGTCGGCCGCACGTTCCTCAAGAGCTGGCCGGCGCTGCTGATGCCAATCATCATCATAGGCGCGATCACCTCGGGGATCGTCTCCCCCACGGAAGCGGGCGCCATCGCCGTGGTGTACGGGCTTGTCTGCGGCGGCCTCGTCTACCGCGAACTCGACTGGGAAGGCGTCAGGTTCGCGTTCACGGAGACCGTGCGGGTATCGGCGCGCATCTTCCTTGTCATCGGCGGCGCGAAGCTGTTCACGATCATGCTCACCATCTCGGGCTTTGACAAGTGGCTCACGGGGGTCATGCTGGGCTTCTCCACCAATCCCACGGTGATCCTGATCATGATCCTGCTGCTGTTCTTTATCGTCACGATGTTCATGGAGTCGATCGCCGCGCTGACGCTGTTCATGCCGATACTGTACCCGATCGCGACGAAAGTGGGCGTGGATCCCATCGTTCTGGGCGTTCTGGTGACCGTGGTGATAGGCATCGGTCTGGTCACGCCGCCAGTGGGCATGTGCATCTACGTCGCCGCTGATCTGATGCACATCAGCGTGGAGCAGACGCTCAAGTACCTGGTGTGGTACATCCTCGGCGCGTTCGTGGTCATCGCCGTGCTGATCGCTTTCCCGCAACTCATCACCGCTCTGGGCGCGTTCGTTTAAGGGCGGACTTCCATATCGTCGTCGCAGTTTCGCGATCACCCGCGATCCCCGGCGAAAGCCGAGGGCTTTGAAGGTGATCGCCTTTTGCTTGATGATCGCGAAAAACCGGCGGCGTCGGGAGGCCCGGCGCGGACGCGCGAGGACGGGGAAGCGGGATCCAGCGCCGCCGGATCGGGAACCGGCCCGCGCATACGGGATGACAGGCGGACGGCGCGGGCCGCAAGGCCGTCCCGCGCGGACGCGGGGACGGCAGGAAACGTAAAAAAAAGGAGACTGTACACATGACACGCGCGGACAATAAAGTGATGATCAGCGTCGCGCCGGTATCGGCGTCGGAGAAGTCCATTGTACCCGAGAAGATAGCCGAGGACGTATACGCATGTTACAAAGAAGGGGCCGCTATGGTGCATCTCCATGTAAGGGACGCCGAAGGCCGCCTGACGGCCGACACTTCGTTGCTGGAGGAGACGCTGGCCATGATCCGCCGGGATTCGGACATCGTCATCGAGGTGTCCACGGGCGGAGTGTCCGGCCTGAATATCAAAGAGCGCTGCGCCCCCCTGTATTGTGAATTGGTGGAAGCCTGCTCGCTGAACGTCGGCTCCACCAATCTGGGCAAGAGCGTTTACCGCAACCCGATCGACGACGTGGAGTACTGCGTCCGCGAGATCCTCAAGCGGAAAAAGACCCCCGAGGTGGAGACCTTTGAGATCGGCCACACGTGGACCATGGCGCGGCTGATGGAGAAATATGACTTTAACGAGCCTGTCCTTTTCAGCGTCGTGCTGGGACACGAGGGGGAGGCCCCGGCGACGCCGCTCGCTCTGGCGTCCATGATACAGATGATCCCTCCCGGCGCGGTGTGGGGGATCACGCAGGCCCGCAGGAAAGATTTTTCGCTGCTGGGCGCCGCCGTGGGAATGGGAGCGAGGACGATTCGGATCGGGTTTGAGGACAGCGATTACCTTGATCCCCAAACGCGAGTGTCGTCCAACGCGCCGCTCGTCAAAAAAACGGCGGCCCTGCTCAGGGCGATGGATAAAGAGCCGATGACGCCGACTGAGGCGCGCGCCCTGTTTGGCATCGGAAAATAGCGCGGAAGGAGAGGCGGAACATGCTGGAAGCGTCAGCGACAGACCACTATCCCAAAGTAGATACCGGCGCGGTGCAGGCTTTGCTGGAAGAAAAATGCCGGAAAGACAGGCATAAAATCATCGTTCTGGACGACGACCCCACGGGAGTGCAGACTGTCCACGACATCTCCGTGTATACGGATTGGTCGTATGACAGCGTCAGGAACGGCTTTGAGGAGAAGGGAAAACTGTTTTACATCCTGACGAACTCCAGAGGGATGACCGTAGACGAGACCACGCGAGCGCATCTGGAAATCGGCGAAACGGCGGCGAGAGTATCGGAAGACACGGGGATCGACTATGTGATCGTCAGCAGGAGCGATTCCACGCTGAGGGGACATTATCCTCTGGAAACGGAACTGCTCGC
>CAZRXR010000094.1:0-3744 GCA_964604125.1 uncultured Synergistaceae bacterium | reverse complement strand
TCCTCGATGGCGGCGAGGCAGGCGACCTTGGGGCACTCGATGCCGAACGAGTGGGCCAGCTGCACGGCGTTGCCGATGATGTCGGCCTTCTGCTTCACGTCGGGGTACATGTTGAACGCGGCGTCGGTGACGAGGAACAGGTGATCGTAGCCCTTGATCTCGTGGAAGAAGCAGTGGGAGATCGTGTTCTTGCCGCGGCGCAGGCCGACTTCCTTGTTCAGCATACCGCGCAGGAAATTGGCGGTGTGGAGCTGGCCCTTCATGTAGATGTCGGCGCGGCCGGAGGAAACCTCGGTGACGGCCTTGATCGCCATCTCGGCCTCGCTGGGGGAGCAGGCGATCACTTCATAGTTCGCGAGGTCGGCGCCGGCGGCCTTGGCGGCGGCCTCGATCTTGGCCTTCTCGCCGGTGAGGACGAACGTGGCGATGCCGGCCTTGCGGGCGTCTTCCATGGCCTCGAACAGGCCGGGATCGTCCGCCTTGGCGACGGCGATCTTCTTCGCGCCCTTCTCGGCGGTGATCTTCTTGGCGTACTCAAGCAGTTCCTTCAGACTCCGAAGCTGTTCCATAGTATAGATTCCTCCCGGATGGTTTATTTGCGCCGAACGCCCGTGCGACGACGCATTTTCGCACGGTTCAATTATACTCTCTCAACTTGATTTATCAATTCTCCGATTGAAAATTCACGTTTATTTTAAAAAATTCCGCCGCGGGATCGCGCGCTCGCCGCGTGCGCGGAGGGGAGGTTTGTGCTACAATCCAAGCGAGACGGCCCGCCTGGCCGAGGGGAAACCGATCTATCGTTTTTCCGCGTCCGGCTCCGCCTTTTTATAACGATTTTTATCGCGAAAGGAACGATCATGATGAAACTGACATTTCTCGCCGCCGTCCTGCTCCTCGCGGCGTCGGCGTGCCGCGCGGCGGAACGTCCGCCGCTCATCCCCGTCGAGGACTTCTTCCGTCTGCCGGAAAAGGCGGCGTTCCGCATTTCCCCCGACGGGAAACACTATGCGTGGCTGGCCCCGTGGCAGAACCGGCTGAACATCCGCGTCGCCCCGATAGAAAACGTCGGCGCCGACGAGGGCGCGCGCCTCACGTCCGCGACGGAGCGCGACATCGTCTCCTACGGCTGGATCGGCGACGACCGTCTCGTCTACGCGCAGGACAAAGGCGGCGACGAAAACTACCATCTCTACGTCGTCGCGCTCGACGGCTCCCCGGCCGTGGACATGACTCCGTTCGACGGCGTGCGCGCGGACATCGTCGATCTGCTCGAGGACGACGACGACCACATCCTCATCGGCATGAACAAGCGCGACCGCAGTGTCTTCGACGTGTACCGCCTGAACGTGAAAACCGGGGAGCTTGAACTGACCGCCGAAAACCCGGGGACGATCGTCGGCTGGGACGTGGATCACGACGGCAGGCTGCGCCTCGCCTACGAATACGTGGGCACGACGGCGCGCGTGCTGTACCGCGAGAGCGAATCCTCGCCGTGGAAAGCGATTTTCGAGACGGATTTCCGCGACAGCGTTGTGCCGCGCCTGTTCACGGCCGACAACAAAAGGCTCTACATCACCTCCGACATCGGCCGCGACAAGGCCGCCCTGTACGAATACGATCCCGCGGCGGGAACGAGCGCGCCGCTCTACGAGAACGCCGAGGCGGGCGTGGACGGCCTGATCTGGTCGCGCGCGCGCAAAAAGCTGCTCGGCGTCACGTATTACACCGACAAACCGCACCGCCGCTATTTCGACGCGGAAGCGGAGCAGTTTTACAACATGCTGCAGGCCGCTTTCCCCGGCCTGCGCGCCGGCGTCAGCTCGATCTCGAAGGACGAAAAGCGCATGTTCGTGGCCGTGTCCTCGGATCGCGTGCCCGCGCGCCTGTACTACTACGACAAGGACAGGCCCGGAACGTTCGCGCGGGTGGCCGACTTCTACCCGTGGCTGAAAGAAGAACACCTCGCCGAGATGAAGCCAATCTCCTACGCCGCCCGCGACGGGCTGACGATCCACGGCTACCTGACGCTGCCCGTCGGCGCGGAGCCGAAGAACCTGCCCGCCGTCGTCGTGGTGCACGGCGGGCCCGAGTCGCGCGACACATGGGGCTACGACGCGGAGGCGCAGCTGCTCGCAAACCGCGGCATGGCGGTGCTGCAGGTTAACTACCGCGTCTCGACCGGCTACGGCAAGGCGTTCTGGATGGCCGGCTTCAAGCAGTGGGGGCTGAAACAGCAGGACGACATCACCGACGGCGTGGAATGGCTCATCTCCCAAGGCATCGCCGATCCCGAAAGGATCGCCATCTACGGCGGCAGCTACGGCGGCTACGCGGCGCTGATGGGGCTGATAAAAACCCCCGCGCTGTACCGTTGCGGCGTGGATTACGTGGGCGTCAGCAACATCTTCACGCTGTTCTCGTCCATTCCCGAATACTGGAAGCCGCTTCTGGAGGAGATGTACGAGAAGATCGGCCACCCCGTCGAAGACAAAGAACAACTCGAGGCCACTTCTCCCGCCCTGCACGCCGACAGGATCATCTCCCCGCTTTTCATCGCCCAGGGCGCGAACGACCCGCGCGTCGTCAAGGCGCAGTCCGACGCGATGGTCGAGGCGATGCGGAAACGCGGCGTCGAGGTGATGTACATGGTCAAAGACAACGAGGGCCACGGTTTCCAGAACGAGGAGAACCGTTTCGAGTTCTACAGGGCCATGGACGCTTTTCTGAGCGAACACCTCGGCCTGAAACGCTGAAATGCCCGGCCCGATCCGTATCGACGACCTGAACGCGCCGGAACTCGCCGTCTACGCGCGCCTGACGGAAGCCGCCCTGCGTCGCGAAAGCGGCGGTGTCTTTATCGCCGAGAGCGTGCCCGTCATCGGTCAGGCCATCGACGCGGGATGTGAACCGCTGTCGTTTCTGGCCGAAACCCGGCATGTCACGGGGAAAGCCCGTTCGCTGCTGGCCCGGTGTCCCGGCGTGCCCGTCTACACCGGCGGACGCGCCGCGCTCGCCGCGCTGACCGGCTACGAGCTAACGCGCGGCGTGCTCTGCGCGATGCGCCGCCCCGCTCCACTCGACCCGGAACGTCTGTTCGGAACCTGCCGCCGGCTGTGCGTCCTCGAAGACATCACCGACGCCGCCAACGTGGGCGCGATCTTCCGCTGCGCCGCCGCGCTCGGTGCCGACGCCGTCCTGCTGTCGCCCGGCGCTTGCGACCCGCTTGTCAGGCGCGCCGTCCGCGTCTCCATGGGCGCGGTGTTCAAGATCCCGTGGGCGCGTCTGCGCGACTGGCCGGGAGACCTTTCAAGGCTCCACGCGGCCGGTTTCCGATCGATCGCGCTGACGCTTCGCGAACGCGCCGACGGCATCGACTCCCCCGCCCTGCGCGGCGGTAAACTCGCCGTCGTCCTCGGCGCGGAGGGTGGCGGCCTGCGCGCGGAGACAGTCGCTCTCTGCACGCACGCCGCCAAAATCCCGATGCGAAGGGGCGTGGACTCGCTCAACGTCGCCGCTGCGTGCGCCGTCGCCCTCTGGGAGCTGTGGGCCGGTTCGGAGCGCCCACAACCCTCCGGCCCGGGCGCGCCGGGGCATTCCGAAAATGGGTGCTAGGCAACGCGAAAATTCTATGCTATAATCGCTTTTATCGCGGAGAGGTGGCCGAGTGGTTGAAGGCAGCTGATTCGAAATCAGCCAGGGGTTTACGCCCCTCGGGGGTTCAAATCCTCTCCTCTCCGCCAC
>CAZRXR010000093.1:0-3775 GCA_964604125.1 uncultured Synergistaceae bacterium | reverse complement strand
TCGACTTTCGACCGCGCGCAAAATCCGCGCTAAAAGCGCCCGTCCGCAACGCGCTCAAAAATCGCGCCCTCCGTCGCCCCAAAATACCCCCCCCCCCGCGCAAAGCCCCCCCCCCGCGCCGCGCTCTCGCGCGCAGTCCGCGCCAAACTCGCCCGGACACGCGCCTCTCTATCCAAAAAACCGTTCGGTATAGCGTTCGCTCCCGCCCGCGTGGCGTCGCGCTTTTTCCCGCGCGCGCAAAAAAAAGCCGCCCCCCTCGCGGGGAGCGGCCGTTGTTCGGCGCGCCGTTCGCGCTAGTGCTTGCTGACGATCTCTTTCACCTTCATCAGCTGGCTTGTGGTGGAGCGCGCCTGCTCGTCCAGCTTCATCGAGATGTACTTGATGGTCTCGCCGTAGTTGGGGATCATCACGTGTTCAAGCGCGTTCACGCGGCGGCGCGTGCGCTCGATCTCGGTGGACATCAGCGCGACGGCTTTCTCGTCGGCGGCCAGCTGCAGCAGCGCGGGGATCACCTTGGAAAAGTCCTCCAGCGCCACGTCGAGGCTGGCGGGCGTGGTGGCCATGCCGTAGTTGAGCGTGCTGCCCTCCTGCCGAACTTCGTACTCGGGCACGATGACGCTCATCACGTTGCGCGTCTTTACGCCGAGGGTGCACGTGCTGCCGGAGATCATCAGCGCCTGCTCCAGCATCGCGGGGAGCGTCTGCGCGCGGGCCATCAGAAAGCTCTGATAGCACGCCGAAAGCTGCCGCTCCACGTCCTCGCGGACGGCCTTGACGGCGCGGGCTTTCTCCAGAAACGCCTTTATCAGCGCGTCCTGCTTGTCCTTCAGCAGTTTGTGCCCGCGGATGGCGACGGCCAGGCGCTTTTTGAGCCGCGAAAGCTCCATTCGGTTGGGGTTCACGTTGACACGTGCCATTGACGGTCGCCCCCTTTACGCCTTGTCCGCGTTTTCAGCTTTTTCCTTCAGCGGCATCAGGTACTTCTGAATGTACTTGTCCTTCACGCGCTTGAGTTCCTTGACGGGAACGATGTCCAGCAGCTTCCAGCCGAGGGCGAGCGTCTGCTCGATGGTGCGGTTGGTGTACTCGCCCTGGCGCACGTACTCGTCCTCAAAGCGCGTGGCAAAGCGCGCGAACGCCTTGTCGTCCTCGCTGAGAGCCCCGTCGCCGAGGATGACGGCCAGTTCCTTGGCCTCCTTGCCGCGCGAGTAGGCGGCGAACAGCTGGTTCATCAGGTCGGCGTGATCCTCGCGGGTCTTGCCTTCGCCGATGCCCTTGTCCTTCAGTCGCGACAGCGAGGGCATCACGTCCACGGGCGGGTAAATGCCGTTGTGGTGCAGCGAGCGGCTGAGAATGATCTGGCCCTCGGTGATGTAGCCGGTCAGGTCGGGGATCGGGTGGGTTTTGTCGTCCTCGGGCATGGTGAGGATGGGCACCTGCGTGATCGAGCCGGTGCTGCCCTTCACGCGGCCCGCGCGCTCGTACATCGTGGCGAGGTCGGTGTAGAGGTAGCCGGGGTAGCCGCGGCGGCCGGGAACTTCCTTGCGGGCGGCGGAGATCTCGCGCAGGGCCTCGCAGTAGTTCGTCAGGTCGGTAAGGATGACCAGCACGTGCATGTTCTTCTCAAAGGCCAGGTACTCGGCGGCCGTCAGCGCCAGCTTGGGCGTGAAGATGCGCTCGATGGCGGGGTCGTTGGCGAGGTTGATGTACATCACGGTGCGGTCGAGGGCGCCCGTCTTGCGGAAGTCCTCCATGAAGAACGACGCTTCCTCGAACGTGATGCCCATCGCGGCGAACACGACGGCGAACTTTTCGCTGCCGCCGCCGATGACGTTGGCCTGGCGGGCCAGCTGGGCGGCCATACGGTTGTGGGGCAGGCCCGACGCCGAGAAGATGGGGAGCTTCTGCCCGCGCACCATCGGGTTCATGCCGTCGATCGTGCTGATGCCGGTCTGGATGAACTCGTTGGGGTAGTCGCGCGAATAGGGGTTCATCGCGAGGCCGTTCACGTCGATGTTCTTTTCGGGAATGATGGGCGCGCCGCCGTCGATGGGGTCGCCGCGGCCGTTGAACACGCGGCCGAGCATCTCCTCCGACACGGGCAGTTCGAGCGACTTGCCGAGGAACGTTACCGAGGTGTTGTCGGTGTCAAGGCCGTCGGTGCCCTCGAACACCTGCACAACGGCGCGGCCGGAGTCGGTCTCCAGCACGCGGCCGCGGCGGCGGCTGCCGTCGGGCATGGCGATCTCGACCAGAGAATCGTAGGGGACTTCCTTGACGCTCTCGACAGTCAGAAGGGGGCCGGACAGGCCGGTGACGGTTCTGTATTCAACGGGCAGTTTCATCGTTTATCGCCTCCTGCCGCGAGCAGCCGCGCGATCTCCTCGCGCATTTCGCCCTCGAGGTCGTCGATCTTGGAAAGTTCTTTCTCGCTGACAAGCCCCATGCGCGCGATCTTCTCGCGCACGGGCAGGTTGAACAGCTTGTTCATCGGAGCGCCGCTGTTGAGGGCCTCCAGGCCGTGGTGGTGGAATTTGAGGATTGTGGAGAGCATCTTGAACTGTTTCTCCATCGACGTGTAGGTGTCCACGTCGCTGAAAGCGTTCTGGTGCAGGAAGTCCTCGCGAAGGGACTTGGCCGTCTCCATCGTCATGCGCTCGTTGCGGGACAGCGCGTCAATGCCGACCAGCTGCACGATCTCCCGGAGCGACGACTCCTCCTCCAGTATCTTCATGGCCTCGACGCGGCTGGGCGTCCACTCGGCGTCGAACTTGGCGTCCCAGTACTCGTCCAGTTTGTTGGTGTAGAGCGAATAGCTGTTCAGCCAGTTGATGGCCGGGAAGTGGCGCTGGTAGGCAAGGTTGGCGTCCAGCCCCCAGAACACTTTGGTCACGCGCAGCGTGTTCTGCGTAACCGGCTCCGACAGGTCGCCGCCGGGAGGCGACACGGCCCCGATGACGGAGACCGAGCCTTCGCGGCCGTCCTTGCCGAGGCAGATCGCGCGGCCCGAGCGCTCGTAGAACGAGGCGAGGCGCGTACCCAGATAGGCGGGGTAGCCCTCCTCGCCGGGCATTTCCTCGAGGCGGCCGCACATCTCGCGCAGAGCCTCGGCCCAGCGGCTTGTGGAGTCGGCCATCAGGGCGACCGAATAGCCCATGTCGCGGTAGTACTCGGCGATGGCGATGCCGGTGTACACACTGGCCTCGCGGGCCGCGACGGGCATGTTGGACGTGTTGGCGATGAGCACCGTGCGCTTCATCAGCGGCTGCCCGGAGCGGGGGTCGGCCAGCTCGGGGAACTCGCGCAGAACGTCGGTCATCTCGTTGCCGCGCTCGCCGCAGCCGATGTAGACGACGACCTGCGCCTCGGCCCACTTGGCCAGCTGGTGCTGGATCACCGTCTTGCCCGATCCGAACGGGCCGGGAACGCAGGCCGTGCCGCCCATCGCGATGGGGAAGAACGTGTCGATGACGCGCTGCCCCGTCGTAAGCGGCGTGACGGGAGGCAGCTTGCGGGCCACGGGGCGGTCAACGCGCACGGGCCAGCGGCGCAGCATGGCGATGTTGTGCTTCGCCTTTCCGTCGTCGATGACGCAGACGGTCTGCTCGATGTTGAACTCGCCCGCCTTGATCGAGACCACCTTGCCGCGCATTCCGTTGGGAACCATCACGCGATGCTCGACGAGAACCGTCTCCTGCACCACGCCGATGATGTCGCCCTCGCCCACTTCGTCGCCAACGGCGACGCGCGGCTCAAACTTCCAGAGTTTTTCGTG
>CAZRXR010000092.1:0-3828 GCA_964604125.1 uncultured Synergistaceae bacterium | reverse complement strand
AGCGCTTCCCTGACACGGAAGAGGTCACAAGTTCGATTCTTGTATCACCCACCATTTTTTCCCGGAAACCGCGGGTGATTAGCTCAGAGGAAGAGCGCTTCCCTGACACGGAAGAGGTCACAAGTTCGATTCTTGTATCACCCACCATGAACGAAAAAAAGCGCCCGCGAGAGGGCGCTTTTTTGTTAGTTTGATGAATGTATTGACTTTCGTCATTGATGATAATAATATAAACAGATAATGGCAAAAAGCATTTTTTTCTGTTGTAATTTTCGGGAAAAAGGGCTAATATAAAGGCGGTGAGAGTATGATCGTCGGAGTGGGCATCGATCTGTGCGACGTGGCGCGCGTCGAGAGGGCGTGCGCGTCGCCGGCGTTCTGCCGCCGCGTGTTCACGGACGGGGAACTGGAGTACGCCGCGTCGCGGGCGGGAAGGAGCGAAACGCTCGCCGGGTGTTTCGCCGCCAAGGAGGCGTTCGCCAAGGCGACGGGGCTTGGACTGGCGCGCGCGGGGCTGAAAAGCGTCGAGGTCGTCCACGGACGGAACGGTCGCCCCGCTTTGAGGCTGAGGCCCGGCGAAGGCTTCCCGCCGGAGCTCGCGCCGGGAAAGGCGCGGTTTCATCTTTCGATCAGCCACGACGGCGGCCGCGCCGCGGCGGTCGTCGTGTACGAGGTGCCGGGGGACTGAACGGGAATGATTTCGTGGTACAAAACCGAAAAGGTGAGGGCGCTGGACGCGGCCCTGATCTCGGGAGGCGTTCCCGCCGACGCGCTGATGGAGCGCGCGGGGAGCGGCGTCGCCGGCTTTATCGCGCGCCTGCCCGTCGCGGAGACGGCGCTGATCCTCGCCGGGCCGGGCAACAACGGCGGCGACGGTTTCGTGATCGCGCGCCTTCTGCGCGAGCGCGGCTGGAACGTGACGGTGCTGCTTTCCTGCGATCCCGGGAGGCCGCGCGGCGAGGCGGCGCTCAACCTGGGCCGGTTGGATCGCGCGCGGATCCGCGTGCTCGAAAGTCGGCTCCTCGACGACGCGGCGGTGGAAAGCCTGTGCCGGTCGCGCGCCTTGATCGTAGACGCGCTGCTGGGCACGGGGCTCAGCGGCGAGCCGCGCGGGGAGACCGCCCGACTGATCCGGCTGCTCAACGGCTGCCGCGACGGCGAGGGCGTGCTCTCGGTCGATGCCCCGAGCGGCTGCGGGAGCGCCCTTTCGGTGCGCGCGCGGTGGACGTGCGCCGTCGCGGCGCGGAAGACGGAGTACGCCACGGGGCGCGGATCCGCGGACGCCGGCGAGGTCGCCTTGATCCCGCTCGACGACCGCGCTCCCGATCTGCTGGGCGCGCCCGACGCGATGGAGATGGAGCCGGCGGACGCCCGCGCACTGCTCCCGCGCCGTCGCGAGGACGATCACAAGGGGAAACGCGGCGGCGTGCTGATTGTCGCCGGTTCCGTCCGCTACCGAGGCGCGGCGCTGCTGTCCGCGCGCGGGGCGCTGCGCGCGGGGGCGGGGCTTGTGGTGCTCGCGTCGTGCGGGCCCGCGCTGGACGCGCTGACTTGCGCGCTGCCCGAGGCCATCGGCGAGCCGCTTGACGACCCGGCGGACTTGCCCGGCGTCATGGAGCGCTGGCGGAAGCGCTGCCGCGCCCTTGTCGTCGGCCCCGGGCTTGACCGCGACGAGCGCGCGGAACGGATCTGCCGCGCCGCGTCGTCGTGGACGGGCGTCTCGGTCTGGGACGGCGACGGGCTTTACTGGCTGAAGAAAAGTTCTCTCGCGCCCGCAAATTTCTGCGTGACGCCCCACGAGGGCGAGGCGGCGTTCCTGCTGGGGGAGAAAGCGCCTTTGCCCGACAGGTTCGAGACGGCGGCCCGCTTGTCCCGCCTCGGCTGCCCGAGCCTGCTGAAGGGCTGCCGTTCGCTTGTCGCCGAAAAGGGGGCCGTGCCTCTGATCGTGCCGCGCGGCGGCCGCGTCCTTTCGATTCCCGGCTCGGGCGACGTGCTCGCCGGAATAACGGGAGCGCTGCTGACGGCGGGGCTTGAAAGTTCCCGCGCGCTGGCTCTCGCCGCGTGGTGCCACGGGGCGGCGGGCGAACGGCTGGCCGCGCGCCTCGGCCCCGACGGAGCGCTCGCGGCCGAGGTCGCCGACGCTGTCCCGCGCGTCCTGAAGGAGATGTACGATGCCCGGCTCTCCTGACGGTTCCCGAGCGGCGCGTTTCGTCCTGGACACGCCCGCCGACACGGCGCGGCTCGGCGCGCGCCTCGCGCTGTCGGTCGTGCCCGGGCTGGCCGTTTTGCTGGAGGGCGAACTCGGCGCGGGAAAGACCACTCTGGTGAGGGAGATGTGCCGCTCCCTCGGCTGGAAGCGCACGCGCAGCCCGTCGTTCGCGCTCGTCAACGAGTACGCCCGCGCGCGGATTCCCGTCGCGCACGCCGATCTGTATCGCCTCGGGAACGCAGACGCGCGCGATCTCGGCCTCGACGAGTACATCGACGACGGCTGGGTGGTTGTGGTGGAATGGCCCGAGCGCCTGATCCGCGCCGACTTTCCCGACCTGTGGCGCTGCCGACTGTCCGTCGAAAGCGGCGGCGCGCGGGTGTTCACGGCGACCGCCGACGGGGAGCGGGCGCTGGCGGCTCTCGCGCGGCTTGAGGGGTGTTTCGCGTGAACGGCGACATTGTCCTGTCGATCGACTGTTCAAACCGATGGACGTGCGTGGGCGTCTGCGCTTACGGCTGCCCGCCGGCCGGGATCGAAGCCGACCTCGGACGCGGACAGGCCGCCGGGCTGCCCGGGCTTGTCGAGTCCCTGCTGAAGCGCGAGGGGCTTGTCCTTGCCGACGTGACCTGCTTCGCCGCGGCGGTCGGGCCGGGGTACTTCACGGGGATCCGCGTCGGCATGGCCTACGCCTGCGCGCTCGCCTGCGCCCTCGGCAGAAAAACTGTCCCTTTGAGCAGTCTGGAGATCCTTTTGCGCTCGCTGCCGGACTGGAGCGCGGGCCTAAAAGCGCCGCTGATCGCCGCGTCGCGCGATCGCGTGTTCTCGGCGGCGTGGCGCGACGGCGTGCCCCTGCTGCCCGAAAAGGAGAGGACGCGCGGGCAGCTTCTCGCCGAACTGGGCGCCGCGTCGGGCAAGGCGGCTCTGTGGGGCGTCGATGACCCGCGCCTTTTTGCCGCGGACGGCCGCGGCGGCGTGAACTTTGTGCGCTGTCCGTCGGGCGCGGCGGCGGCTTCGCTGGCGATCGAACGATCGCGCGGCGCCGTCCGGCCCGACGACATGAGGGCGCGCTATCTGCGCGATCCGGGCCTCGGGCGTCCCTGAAAAAGCCGCCTTGCGAGGCGGCCCGCGATCCCGTTGAGCGCACCGTCTGTTTTATTCGTCGGCGTCCTTTTCGGAGACGAGGGGGTTTTCGGAGGGGAATGTAAGACATACGCGCTGTTGGGGAAAAACGTTTTCTATCATTTGTGGAGGTGAAGGTGTTGGCCAAGAAATTTGAAGTGTCAATCAACAAGCCTTGGTGCAAGGGATGCAGCCTGTGCGTGCATGTCTGCCCCAAGAAGGTTCTCGAGCTCGACGAGCGGGTGAAGTGCGAGGCCGTGCGCCAAGAGGACTGCATCGGTTGCAGATCGTGCGAGAATATCTGCCCCGATCTTGCTATCACTGTGCGAGAGGATGGGACGAAATAATGGCTGAGATCAAATTCTGGCAGGGCAACGAGGCTGTGGCGTTCGGCGCGCTCGCGGCGGGATGCAGATTCTACGCCGGCTATCCCATCACTCCCTCGACGGAGATCATGGAGACGATGGCCCTCGAACTGCCCAAGGTCGGCGGCGTGT
>CAZRXR010000091.1:2624-4093 GCA_964604125.1 uncultured Synergistaceae bacterium | reverse complement strand
GCGCGCGTACCCGACCGCGTTTCACCGTTTTGTATTCGTTTGTATAAGCCTGTATAAGCCGCGAGCGGTTCAGACAACTACGGTTTTTAGCCCCTTACGCCCCTTCCGCCTTCTTCGCCGAAAGCCCCCACTTGTCGCGCAGACGCTCGAGCGAGCCGTCGGCCTCCATCGCGGCGATGGCGCCGTCGAGACGGCTTTTGAGCGCCGTGTCGTCAAGCCGCACGGCCAGCGCCTTGCCCGCGCCCGTCAGCCTGAACGGCTCGCCGCGCGACAGACGTCCCTCGAACGCGGGCAGCTTCATCAGCTTTTCCGCTACGGGAAGATCCATCAGCGTGAAGTCGCTGCGGCCGGTGACGATGTCCCACACGCACTCCTCGATTTTGGCGAACGTCTTGATCGTGAAGCCGCCGTCCCGCGCCCGGGGCGTGAGAAACACGTCCTGCGTCGTGCCCACGGGGACGGCGCCGCGCAGCCCGCGCAGGTCGTCGACCGAGTCGATTTTGCGGCCGGACGCCGACACGAACGCGGCGCGCGTGGGCACGTAGGGCGCCGTAAACAGAACGCGCTTGGCGCGCACGGGCGTGGCGCTCATGCCCGCCGCGATCACGTCGGCGCGGCCCGTCACCAGCGAGGGGATCACCATGTCGTAGTGTCCCGTGTCGAGCCACTCGACGCTCTCGCCCAGCCTGCGCCCGATTTCCTCCATCAGCTCGCGGTCAAAGCCGTCGAGCAGCCCCTTCTCGTTGATGAACTCATACGGCGGATACGTGCTCGCCGTCGCCACCCGCAGCGCCGCGGCCGCCGGAGCCGCCGCGAGCGCCAGCAGCGCGCAGAGCGCGACAGCGCGCGCGAACGTCGTCCTTTTCATGTAAGACCCTCCCCCGTTTCGCGAAGATGAGCGCGCCCGTACCCGGGCGTTTGCCCCGCATTATAAGCCTAAAAAAATCGCCATGCAATAAGAATATTGTATGGCGAACAAAGTTTTTTCCGCAAAGGACGCGGCGCGGGAGCGCGCGGCTCTCGGACGCGCTTGTTCCGGGCTCCCGCGCTCACGAGTCGGGGGCGGGAGACGAGGGAGCGCGAAAAATTTTTCCCGGACTGCCGGCCGGCGCGGGCGGTTCGTTCCGGGAAAGCGGGAAAGCGCGCCGAGCCGAGGGACGCGGGCGGGCGCGTTTCTCGCGCTCCGCGCGCCTGTGTGCCGCCGGGCGGGGGAGGAGGGAAGACGCGAGAGCGGTCGCGCCGCGCGAAAATTTTTTTGCGCGCCCCCGCCGGGCGTTTCGGCGCTCCGCCAGCTTCTCGCGCGCTGAAACGCTTCTCCGCGTCCGCCCGTCGCCGATCGGTAAAAAAAACGCCGCGCGGGCGGGGAAAACGCCCGGGCGGCTCGAAAGTTTAAAGACTATTTTCCCCGCCCGCGAGGGAATGTCGAGCGTCGTATCTCCGAACGGGCGCTTTTTTGCGGCGCGCGAAAG
>CAZRXR010000091.1:0-2524 GCA_964604125.1 uncultured Synergistaceae bacterium | reverse complement strand
CCGCCGGGCCTACGCGGGTCTTTTTCGCCCGTTTGCGCTTTCTAACGCGCGAAAGAATGCCGCTCACGCGCCGTCTCCGGCTCCGGGACATTTCAGCAGCGAGGCCAGAATCTTCAAACCGCGCGCGAGTTCCTCGTCGCTCGGCGTGCAGAACGACACGCGCACGGCTCTCCGCGGGGGCGTCTTCCCCACGGCGAAGCGCTCGGCGGCGCGCACGGCCACACCCAGTTCGAGTGCCCGCGCCTCAAAGCGCGCGCTCGTGTACCCGGCCGGCAGGGGCACCCAGCGGTAGATGTCGGCGTCGGCGCCGCGCGCCGGCACGCCGGCCAGCGCTTCGCGCACGATGGCGCTCCGGCGGGCGATCTCGCGCTTGTGGGCGGCCACGATGGCCTCGAACCGGCCGGAGGCGATCACGCGCGCGCTCAGTTCGGCCATCATCGGCACCACGCCGACGTTCAGGCTGTAGAGGGCCTCGGCCACGCGGCTTTTGAGCGATGCGGGGGCCGACACGCACGCGGCGCGCAGCCCCGGCGCGATCACCTTTGAAAGCGTGGCGACGTACACGGATCTCTCGGGCGCGAAATCGGCGGCCGAGCGCGCCCCGCCGTGCAGCGTCTGGAACGTGCCGTCCTCTATCAGCAGGGCGTCGGCGGCGCGCAGCACGCGCGCGATCTCGCGCCTGTTCTCCTCGGGCATCGTGGCGGTGGTGGGGTCGTGGCACGCGGTGATCACGTAGGCCGCCGAGACGCGCTCGGCGCGGCAGACGCGCGCCAGATCGCCCGCGTCCATTCCGGCCTCGCCCGTGCGCACGGGCACGGTCTTCACGCCGAACATCGCCGCTGCCGACTTGACGCCGGGGTAGGTGTGGTCGTCCACGGCCAGCTTGCCGCCGCGCGGCACGAGCGACGCCAGCACGGCCGACAGAGCGTTCTGTCCGCCGTTGGCGAACAGGATGCCGTCGCGCGACGCGGCGTGCCCGCAGCTTTCCATCAGCGCCACGGCCGCGTCCTTCCGCCATTCCGCCTCGCCCTGCGCGCGGAAGCCGAACAGCGACTCGGCCTCGCCGCTTTTGAGCAGTTCGGCGGCCATCTCCGCCAGCGCCCTGTTGGCCGAGTCGTCGGGCAGCGCGGAGGCCATGTCCACGACGCCGCGTCCCCGCCGCCCGTCGGGCAGATCGCGGCCCGAGAGCGCGCTGTAGGCCACGAACGTGCCGCAGCCCACCGTGGCCGTCAGCAGCCCTTTAAGCTCGCACAGCTTGAGCGCCTTGGCCACCGTGCTCACGTTCAGCCCCAGCGAGCGGGCCAGTTCCCGCTGCGGCGGCAGCCGGACCCCGGGCCGCAGCGCGCCCGAGGCGATGTCGCGCTCGAGACAGAGCGCCAGTTCCAGATAGAGCGCGCGCTTCGACCTGTCGAGGATCGGCCTCCACGGCCGGGGCTCGTTCGCCGTCTGCCTCATATCCGTCGCCTCCGAAGAAAAAAGGAAAGCCCCGCGCCCGACCCGGCCCGTCACGCCGGGTTCACGTGCACCATCGCGTGCTTGACTTGCGGGAAGGCGCGCTTTATGGCGTCGCGCACCGCGTTGGCGATGCCGTGCGACTCGCGCAGCGTCAGCGCCGCGTCGGCGCTGATCTCCACGTCCACGTACAGCCGCGAGGCGAACGCGCGCGCCCGCAGCATGTCCACGGCGAGCACGCCCTCCACGCCGGCGGCGCACGAGCGCAGGGCCTCGAGCGTGTCCGCGTCGCACGAGCGATCCGTCAGCCTGCCGGCGGCGTCGGCCAGAATGTCCCACGCGGCCTTGACGATGAACGCGCAGATGACCGCGCAGGCCAGCGGCTCCAGCGCGGGCAGGCCGTGCCGCGCCCCCCAGATGCCCGCGAGCGCCCCGAGCGACGACAGCGCGTCGGCGCGGTGATCCCACGCTTCGGCGCGCAGGGCCGAAAGCCCCGTGGCCCGGTAGGCCCGCATCGCGGCGCGGTACATCAGTTCCTTGACGCCCACCGAGACGACGGCGGCGGCCAGCGGCAGAGTCCCCGGCGGCACACGCGAAGCGTAAGCGCCCGAGACAAGGGAGCGCGCGGCGTCGCAGCCGATGCCGAACCCGGCGGCGCCGAGCAGCGCCCCCAGCGCGAGCGACGCCAGACACTCGATGCGCTCGTGCCCGTAGGGGTGCGACTCGTCGGCGGGGAGCCGGGACACCGTCACGCCCCACGCGGCGATCAGACTGCCCGCCATGTCGCTCGCCGAGTGCACGGCGTCGCTCACCATGGCGGCGCTGCCGCCCGATACCCCCGCGAACAGCTTGAACGCCGCCAGAACCGCGTTGCCCGCCGCGCAGAACGCCGACGTGCGCGCGGCGTTCCCGCGCCGGAAAATGTCCGGAAAGCCCATGCGGTATCCCCTCCTTTCGCGCGCCCGGCGCCGCCGGCGCGAAAAAGCGGGGCGGCCGCGCGCCCGCCCCGCGAAAAAACGTTATCCGCCGCCATTCGCGGCCCGGGCCGGCGCGCCGGCCCGCTCGAATTTCT
>CAZRXR010000090.1:0-4174 GCA_964604125.1 uncultured Synergistaceae bacterium | reverse complement strand
TGCTACGACGCCGCCGTCGTCGTCGATCTCGACACGGTCGAGCCGATGATCGCCGCGCCCTTCCACCCCAGCAACGCATGGACGATCGCCGACTTCAAGGCCAACGCGGGCGACATTCTCCGCAAGGTGGAGCTTGACGCGCGCGATCTGATGGACAACCCCGAGCTGAAGTTCGATCTGGCCGACCGCGTCAAAAACGGCGTGTTCCACGTGGAACAGGGCGTCATCTGCGGCTGCGCCGGCGGCAACTTCGAGAACCTCGTCGAGGCGGCCCAGATCCTCGACGGCGGCAGCGTCGGCTGCGGCTCGTTCGGGCTCAGCGTGTATCCCTCCAGCATGCCCGTCAACAAGGCCCTGATGGACGGCGGCTGGCTGCAGAAGCTCGTCGCGGCGGGCGCCGTCAACTACCCCGCGTTCTGCGGGCCGTGCTTCGGCGCGGGCGAGACGCCGTGCAGCACCGGCTTCAGCATCAGGCACACCACGCGCAACTTCCCCAACCGCGACGGCTCCAAGCCCAACGAGGGCCAGTGGTCGGCGGTCGCGCTGATGGACGCCCGCTCCATCGCCGCCACGGCGGCCAACGGCGGCGTGCTGACAAGCGCGTTCGAGTACGCCGACAGGATAAAGGAGCACGAGCCTTACGCCTACGACGCCACCATCTACGCCCACCGCGTCTACAACGGCTTCGGCAGCCCCAAGCCCGAAACGGTTCTGCAGTACGGCCCCAACATCAAGCCGTGGCCCGAGATCGCGCGTCTGGCCGAGAATCAGCTGCTGCTCGTGGCGTCCGTGATCACCGACCCCGTCACCACCACCGACGAGCTGATCCCCTCCGGCGAAACGTCGTCGCTGAGATCCAACCCGCTCCGCCTCGCGGAGTTCGCGCTCCAGCGCAAGGATCCCAACTACGTGCCCAACGCCAAGAGCGCCAAGGCCCTCGAGGCCGCGCGCGCCAAGGCCGTGGCGGACGGCTCCCCCGTGCCGGAGGACGCCGCACGGTTGCTCGCGGCCGCCGGTTTCGACGCCGCCGACACCGCTTTCGGCAGCCTTGTCTGCGCCGTCAAGCCCGGCGACGGTTCGGCGCGCGAGCAGGCCGCCAGCAGTCAGAAGATGGTGAGCGGACAGGCCAACGTGGCCCGCGAGTACGCCACAAAGCGGTACCGCAGCAACCTCGTCAACTGGGGCATGGCCCCGTGGATCGTCTCCGACGACGACCGCGCCAAGTTCCGCGTGGGCCAGTGGCTCGCCGTCAAGGGCGTGCGTTCGTTCGTCGCGGGAAGCGGCGAAGCGATCGAGGCCGAGCTGATCGACGGCGAAAAGAAGCTGCCCGTCACGCTCACGCTGCCCGGCATCACCCCCGGCGAGAGGGCGATGCTGCTCGCCGGCTGCCTGATGAACGCCTACCGCGACGAGATGGCGTAAGACTGTCGTTCCGGGCGCGCGAAAACCGGCGCGCCGGAACGGGAAAAAAGAGAGAGCGGGAACGCCCCGTAACGGGGCGCTCCCGCTCTCTCTTTTTTCCGCGTTTATTTCCCGACGATGACGAACTCCACCTCGTCGCCGTCTTTGACGCTGTTGCCGCCCGAGACGATCACGTCCTCGCCGACGGTCAGCCCGTCGGAGATCGTGACGATCCCGCCGGAAGTCGCGCCCGTGACGACCGTCCTCCGCTCGGCCCTGCCGTCGGTCACGACCATGACGGTGTCGCCGCGCAGCGCCTTTGTGGGAATGACGAGCGGGTTTTCCTCGCTGGTCTCGACGAGCAGCACGCGCGCGAACATGCCGGGCTTCATCACAAAGCCCGCGGCGCGGTTGTCAACGGTGATCTCGGCGCCGATGGTGCGCGTGCCGGTGTTGATGTAGGGGTCGATCCGCGTGACGGCGCCGTAGTACGTCTCGCCGGGCAGATTCTCGAAAGTAAGCTGCGCGTCCATGTCCGGCTTCAGGCGGCGCATGTCGCGCTCGGGAATATCGACGCGCGCTTTGAGGCGGTCGCAGCGCCCGATGCGCATCGCGTTGCTCTGCGTGCCGAGCAGCGCGCCGGTGGTGAGGTCGTAGTCGTCGAGCACGATGCCCTCGATCGGGGCCTTCAGCGTGTACTCGCCGAGCGTCACGCCCTGCGCCTCCAGATTGGCCTGCGCCATCTGCACCTGCGCGGCGGCCTTCGCCTCGGCGGCTTTCGCGGCCTGATAGGTCGTGCCGCGCGCGTCGTATTCCTGCTGCGTGGCGTAGCCCGATTTGCGGAGGCGGCCGTAGCGCTCGAACTCGCGCTTGGCGTCGGCGAGCGTCACCCGCGACTGGGCCAGTTCGGCCCTGTTGACGGCGACTTGCGCCTTCATGCTGTTGTACTCGGCCGTCGGCGTGCGGCTGTCGAGCACGATGAGCGTGTCGCCGGCCTTGACGTGCGCGCCTTTTTCGACGCTGACGCTCTCGATGCGGCCTGTCACCTTGGGCGTGACGATGACTTCCTCCAGCGCGGCGAGGGTGGACGTGGTGCTGATGCCCTGCTGCACGACGCTCAGACGTTTGGCGACGACGACTTCGACGCGCGGGAGGGCGGGCGCGGGGG
Source organism: uncultured Synergistaceae bacterium (assembly GCA_964604125.1). GTDB lineage: Bacteria > Synergistota > Synergistia > Synergistales > Dethiosulfovibrionaceae > Pyramidobacter. The sequence continues at coordinate 1,605 of CAZRXR010000090.1, read as the reverse complement.
GCGCGGCGTTCTTCCCGCGGGGCGCGGCGGAAGCGGCCGCCGCGACGGAAAGCAGAGCGCACAGCGAAAGTGTTCCGCGGATATTCATGCTCTTTACCTCACTTTCTGCCGATGGAACCGGCGGATCCGAAACCCGCCGGGGCGCCCGCCTGCCGGAAAGCGTTCTCGATGAAGACGCCTTCGGACTTCCAGAGGGCGGCCTGCGCGGATCTCGCGTCGCGGAGCGCGAGCGCCAGCTGCTGAAGGGCGTTTGTCAGGTCGCTGCGGGCCTGAAGCACGTCGAGCTGGGTGTTGACGCCCTCGCGGTAGCCGCTTTCGGCGTAGGCGAGGCTCTCGCGGGCCAGCTCCACGTTGGCGCGCGACGCCGAAAGACTTTCGAGCGCGTTCAAAAGCCCCAGCCAGTTGTCGGCCAGTTCGGCCCTGATACTCTCCTCTTTTTCGGCGACGGCGTTGTCGGCGGCTCTCAGCCCGGCCTTGGCGGCTCGCACGCCGCCGCTTGTCGCGCCGCTGTCGAACACGGGCACGTCGAGCGTCAGCGCGGCCGTCCACTGGTTGTCGTCGGCCGCGTCGGCCAGACCGCTCTGGCGGTAGCCGAAGCGGTAGCCGCTTGAAAGCGACAGTTTGGGCAGCAGGCCGGCGCGGGCTATCGTGATCTCCTGCCGCTGCGCCTCGCGCGCCGTGAGCGTCGCCTGATAGTCGCCGCGGCTTTCCAGCACCTGTTTCAGTCTGCCGTCGAGATCGTCGGGCAGCTTTCTCGCCTCCTCGACGCTCGGCAGACCGTCTTCGAGCGACCCGGAAAGCGCCAGCCGCGTCTCGGGCGTCATGCGGAGCAGACGGCACAGCTCGATGCGCGACGCTTCGAGGTCGTTGCCGGCGGTGATGTTCTGCGCGCGGGCGTTCTCCTTCTGCTGGCGCACGCGCGTGAGATCGAGGTTGGTGGACAGACCGTACATCACGCGCGAGACAAGCTCCTTCTCGGCGTTGATGTAGTAGTCGAGCGCGTTCCTCGTGTTGCGCAGCACCTCGCGGCGGTAGAGCACGTCGCAGAAAGCGTTCCACACCGTCTGCGCGACGGCCTCCCGCGTGTCGGCAAGGCTCTGCCGGGCCTGCCTGACCGCGAGCCTCCCCTGCCGGGCCTGCGCGCGGTTGGCGCCGCCCGCGTACAAACTCTGCGTCACGGCGACGCGGGCGCTCAACTCGTTGTCGGGCATGGCCGGCACCGTGTCATAGGCGTTCCCCTCCCCCTGGAGACTGAGGTACGGCCCCAGCGCGGAGGCGGCGGCCTTGCCGCGGCCGATGGCGCTCTCCACGTTCTCGCGGGCCGTCAGCACGGTCAAGTTCGTGTCGAGGGCGATGGACAGCGCCCGCTGCATGTTCAGAATGACGGCCTCCCCCTCCGGCCCGCCGGGGACGGAGCGGCCGCGCGCCTTCGGCGCCGGTTCGGCGGCGGGCGCGCGCAGCGCCGCGAGGCAGAGCGCGAGCGCCGCGCAGCGGGCGATCTTCATGTTTTTCCGTTTCATGGACTCTCCTGTGTTTGATCCTGCTTTTTTACGGCAGCGACTTCTGGAACATCCTGCGGCCGAAGAACTCCTTCACGTTGTCGAG
>CAZRXR010000089.1:0-4296 GCA_964604125.1 uncultured Synergistaceae bacterium | reverse complement strand
TGACCATGAACGTGCCCGTGTCGTCGTTGGCGGTGAACGCCGTGCCGACGCGCCCGGCGACGAACACGCCGCCGATGAAGACGGCCCCCGCCGTCGCGAGCGTGACCGTCTTGTGGCGCACGGCGGCCGTCAGCGCGCGGCGGTACGCCTTTTCAAGCAGCGTCAGGATGGCGTCGCAGAACTTCGCCGCCGGCCCCGGCGCCTTTGTGAACAGCAGCCGCGAGCACAGAAACGGCGTCAGCGTGACGGCGATGACGAGCGACAGCGTGATCGTGATGACCACGGTGATGCCGAAGTGGAAGAAGAACCGGCCGATGATGCCGCCCATGAACGCCACGGGCGCGAACACGCCGATGGTGGTGAGCGCGCCGCCCAGCACGGAGAACGCCACTTCCTCGGCGCCCGTCCTGGCCGCGTCGAACGGCAGCAGGCCGGCTTTCATGTGGTGATCGACGTTCTCCAGGATGACGGTGGTGGCGTCCACCACCATGCCGACGGCCAGCGAGATGCCCATCATCGACAGGTTGTTGATCGTCACGCCGAAGCCCTTCATCACGACAAGGCTGCCGATAAGGCACACGGGCATCGAGATGACGGTGACGAACGTGGCGCGGAACGTCTGCAAAAAGAACAGCATCAGCAGCGAGCACAGCACGACGGCCTGCGCCACGTCGGTGGCCACGCCCTTCATCGACCGGCGGATAAAGTCCGACTTGTTGTACGCGATCGACATGTCGATGCCCTCGGGGAGAAGTTTTTTCAGCTCCTCAAACCCCTCGACGACGGCGTCGCACGTGGCCACCTCGTTGGCGCCGCGCTGCTTCTGCACGGCGAGCATGATGGCGTCCTGCTCGTTGTCGAACGCGACGTTTTCCGTCTCCTCGAAGCCGTCCTCCACGTCGGCCACGTCGCCCAGACGGATAACGACGCCGCCGCGCGTGGTGACGGGAAGGCTCCTCAGTTCCTCGACCGATGCGTACTCTCCCTCGATCCTCAGATCCATCTTGAAGCGGTCGATGTTCAGGCTGCCCGCCGGCAGTTCCACGTGCTTTGAGGCGATGGCGTCGCTCAGATCCTGCACGACCAGCCCGCGCGAGCGCAGGCGCACGGGGTCGATCCACACGCGGATCTCGCGCTCGCGCATTCCGGGAGTGTTCACGCTGCCCACGCCGTCGAGCGACTGCAGCTTGACCTTGGCGATTTTATCGACAAAGTACACCTTGTCCTTGTACGACGCCGGCCCCTTCACCGAGAACAGCACGACGGGCGCGTCCCCGATGTCCAGCTTGGAGATGATCGGCTCGTCGGCCTCGTCGGGCAGGTCGGCCCGCGCCGCGCTCACCTTGTCGCGCACGTCGGCCGCGGCGTCGTCGATGTCGCGGTTCATCTCAAACTCGATCACCGTCACCGCCGTGCCCATGTAGCTGGACGACGACAGGCTCTCGATGCCCGAGATCGTGTTGATCTGCTCCTCCAGCACGTCGGTCACGTCGTTGTCCATAACGGCCGCCGTCGCGCCGCGCATCGTCGTCGTCACCATCACGACGGGCAGATCGACGTCGGGCGTCTGCTCCATGCCCATGTTGTACGCGGCGTACAGCCCGAAGTAGATCAGCGCCAGCGTCAGCACGATCACCGTGACGGGCCGGCGCAGCGATACCTCTGTGACTTTCATCGCTTTTCCTCCGCGCTTTTCGCGCAAATTCCCAAGCGGGTTCGCGCCTCGCGGCGGATCCCGCCCCTTTTTCCCGCGTCTACGCGCCCGAAACGCCGCCGGGACGCGCCCGGCAAAATCCGCCCGCGCGCCCGCGCCGCCCTTTTCACGGCGGGGAACAGGCCCCGCCGCCCGGCGCGCGCCGCCGTATGATACGCCTTCCGCGCCGCCGTGTCAAACGGCAAACGGCGGCCCCGGGGGCGCGTTTTTTTCGCCGAAGCGCGTCTACCTCCTCGGCCTGTCTTTGTTGCGCGCGTACACGATTCTCAGCCCGTCGAACAGCAGCGTCTCGTCGAGCGTCACGCGGCGGCGGCACAGCGGCGCCACGACGGGGGCCAGCCCGCCCGTGACGACGGACGCGCATTTACGCCCCATCTCCTCCTCCACGCGGTCGATAAAGCCGTCGATCATGCCCGCGTGCCCGTACATCAAGCCGCTCCTCATGCAGTCCACCGTGTTGGCGCCCACCAGCCGCTTCGGCGCTTCGAGGCTGATGGACGGCAGCCGCGCCGTGCGCGAGGCCAGCGCGTCCGCCGAGATGCCCAGCCCCGGCGCGATCGCGCCCCCCCGGTAGCGGCCCCGTTCGTCGATGACGGAGCACGTCGTCGCCGTGCCGAGGTCGAAGATCAGGATGGGACAGGGGTACTTGGCCTTCGCCCCCACGGCGTCCACGATCAGATCCGTGCCGAGCAGCCCGGGCGCGTCGGTGAGGATCTCGATCCCCAGGTCGAGATCCGCCGACACCGTCAGCATCGGCTTGCGCCACAGCAGCGCGAACGCGCGCGAAAGCGCCTGCGTCAGCGCGGGCACAACGGAGCTGATCGCGCCGTCGGACACGTCGGACAGCGAAAATCCGTGCATCCGCAGCACGCTTTCGACGACCATCGCGTACTCGTCCTCCGTCCTGCGGCGATCGCTCGCCACGCGCCCCGTGAAAAGCAGCCCGCCGCCGTCGCAGCCGCCGATGGTCACATGCGTGTTGCCCACGTCGAAAAGAAGAAGCATTCCGCCACCCCCGTCGAAAGACAAAAAAAAGGAACCGCCGGAAAAAGACGCGCCCCGCGCCCGCGCCGGGAACGGACTTCCCCGCGCGCGGCGGGCGCGGACACAGACAAGTATACAGGCCGCGCCGAATTTTTCAAGTACGCGCGCGCCCGTTTTCTGCTATACTTGGGGGCGGAAGAACCATGTTCCTCGGAGGTGTGTACGGCATATGCTGAACGGGAAAAACGTGCTTCTCGGCGTGAGCGGCGGCGTCGCCGCCTACAAGTCGGCCGCGCTGGCCTCGCTGCTGGTCAGGTCGGGCGCCGACGTAAACGTTGTGATGACAAAAAACGCCTCGCGCTTTATCGGGGCCGCCACGTTCGAGGCGCTTACCCACCGGCGCGCGCGCGACGACGTGTTCGACCGCTCCGATCCGTCGCGCGTGTGGCACATCGCCCTCGCCGGAGACGCCGACATCATGGTCGTCGCCCCGGCCACGGCCGACGTGGCGGCGAAACTGGCGCACGGCCTCGCCGACGATCTGCTCACAAGCGCCGCGCTCGCCGCCGCCTGCCCCAGGATCATCGTGCCCGCGATGAACACGCGCATGTACGAAAACGACGCCACCCGCGACAACCTGCAAACGCTGCGCCGCCGCGGCTGGTACGTGATGGAGCCGGACGAGGGCCGTCTGGCCTGCGGCGACACCGGGCGCGGCAAAATGCCCGAGCCGGACGACATTCTCGAAGTGATCGCGCACTTCGTCCCCGGCAAACGCGACATGGAGGGCGAGCGCGTCCTCGTCACGGCCGGCCCCACGCGCGAGCCGCTCGACCCCGTGCGCTACATCACCAACCACTCCTCGGGCCGCATGGGCTACGCCGTGGCGCGCGCCGCCGCCGACCGGGGCGCCGAGGTGACGCTTGTGTCCGGCCCCGTGTCGCTCAAAAAGCCGCGCTTCGCCGAGACCGTCAGCGTGACGACCGCCGGGGAGATGTTCTCGGCCGTCGCCGAGCGCTTCCCCCGGAGCACGATCGTCGTCAAGGCGGCCGCCGTCGCCGACTACCGCCCCGCCGCCGTCGCCGCGAACAAGATCAAAAAGGCCGACGGCGGCATGGATCTGCCGCTGGAGCGCACGCGCGACATCCTCAAATACCTGGGCGAACACCGGCAAGGGCAGTTCATCTGCGGCTTCTCGATGGAGACGGAGAACGTGCTGGAGAACTCGCGCGCCAAGCTGACCAAAAAGAACGTGCAGATGATCGCCGCCAACGACCTCAACGTCCCGGGCGCGGGGTTCGGCACAGACACAAACGTGCTGACGCTGATCACCCCCGGCGGCCGCGTCAGCCTGCCGCTGATGAGCAAGGACGAGGCCGCGCACCGCCTGCTCGACGAGATCATGAAGCTCAAAAAGGCGTGACGCGCGGAAAAAAGACGCCCCCGCCGCCCGTCCCGCGCCGTTTGAACGCCGCCCGCGCGCAGCGCGCTTTGCGCCTTTTTCGGGGCGTGCGCCCGCGCCGCGCGGATTTGGTTTCCGCGTCCTTTCCCCACCCGCTCCCGCCGTCCGGCGGCGCAAAAAACGCTCCCGCGACGGG
>CAZRXR010000088.1:0-4355 GCA_964604125.1 uncultured Synergistaceae bacterium | reverse complement strand
ATCAAGGAGATCGGCTGGATGACGCTCAAGCCCGGCGCGTACATCGGTCTGCACGCGCACAAGGACAACGAGGACGCCTACCTGATCGTCTCGGGTACGGGCGTTTTCACCGACGGCGACGGCAACGCCTACGTCGTCGGCCCCGGGGACATGACGATCGCCCGCCCGGGGCAGGCGCACGGTCTGGCGAATCTGTACAAGGAAGATCTCGTCTTCCTCGACATCATCGCCAAAAACCACGCCGCCGACCTCGACGCCATCGTCAAGGCCCCGACGCCGCAGTACTTCCCGCTTGCCAAGCTGTTTGACAGGAACAGCGAGCACGCCGGAGGCGGAAAGGGGATCGGCACGCTGTACGGCAAGTTCGCGTTCCGCCGCGAAGCCGCGACCGACGATCAGGCCATCAAGGAGATCGGCCGCATGACGCTGAAGAAGGGCGACTCCATCGGCCTGCACGGGCACGTGGACAACGACGACACCTACATCGTCATCGCCGGCAAGGGCGTGTTCACCGGCACCGACGGCAAGGACATCGAGGTCGGGCCGATGTCGGTCACGATCGCCGGCCCCGGCGAGCAACACGCCCTGCGCAACGACGGCGACGCCGATCTGGTGTTCATCGACTTGATCGCCAAGAACCACGCGCACCCCGCCGCGAAGAAATAGCCGGTTTTTCGCGTTTTTTTGAACCCGATAAAGACAGCGCCGTCCGCCGGGAAGTGTTTCCCAAGGCGGGCGGCGCTTTCGCGTTCTCTCCGGCCGCCGAAATGCCGAAAAACTCCCCTTCGCGCGGCGGCGCGCGCGGGGGAGTCCGCTCCCGAACGCCGATCCCCCTTTTGAGCGTCCCGGCGGCCGCGCGCTGATACGCGGCGGCGCGTCCGTCCGCGCGGACAGGAGCGCTCGCCGCCGCGCGTGTTCTCCCCGCCCGGTCCGGACGTGACCGAAGGAACGCCAAGCGCCGCGTCCGCGATGTTCGAGCCGCGCGCCGACCGGCCGCGGCGGACGGCTTTTTGTCCGCCCCCTCGGCGGGGCGCTGCCGCCGGAGGGCGGCTCACGCCCGGCGCGAACGGCTCCGCTCGGGGCGACGGGCGCGGCGTGGGACGGACGTCGGCCTTGCCTCCCGGCCCCGGCGATCGCCCGGGCGTCCCGCGCCGTTTTTTTCGGTGCGCGTAAAAAACGCTCTCCCCTCCCTTCCCGAGATCGGAAGGCCGGTTCGTGCCGCGAAAGCCTCCCAAGCGGCGCGGCGATCTCTTCCCGCCCGGAAAAAGCGGCGGGCCGCCGGACGTTCTTTCGCAAAAAAAAGACGGCCCGCGCGGCTTTCCCGGGCGGGGAAAAAAACCTCCTCCGGCGGTTTTTCGCGCCCTCGGGATGCCCTTTACGCCGCCGGGCCGTCGGCGCGCCGAACCTCCGCCGTGCGCTCGAAGATCGGGTGACGCTTTTCTGACGTCGGGCAGCCGGGCCGCCGACGAAAGTTGGCAAAAAATACAAAATTTTTCATTTTCGGCTTCTCCGCGCGGAAACGCCCTCTTTAAAAAACCGCTTTGTGTGCTATAATAAACGCACGGCGTTTCTTTACGTTCGGCGGGCCGCGCCCGCCCGAATACAATCTTTGTTTGGGGAGGAATCGTTCATGAAGAAGATCGCAACACTGGCTGTTCTGGCCGCGCTGTTTTGCGCCGCGGCCGCCTTCGCCGCGCCCTCCGGCACGGTCATGGTGTACTCCTCGATGCAGGAGAAGCAGCTGATCGCCATCCGCGAGGGCTTCGAGAAAAAGTATCCCGGCGTCAAGATGGAGTACTACTTCGCCGGCACCGGCAAGGTGATGACCAAGATCGCCACCGAGATTCAGGCCGGGCATGTGGACGCCGACATTCTCTGGGTGGGCGACCCCACCAACTACGTGCAGTTCAAGGAGCAGGGCATCCTCGAGAAGTACGTCTCCCCCGAGACGGCGCACATCGGCAAGGCGTTCGTCGATCCCGACGGCTACTACACCGGCGCCCGTATGATGAACATGGGCATCGCCTACAACACCGCCAACGTCAAGGGCGACGACATCCCCGCGAAGTGGGGCGACCTGCTCGATCCCAAATGGAAGGGCATCCTCGTCATGAGCGACCCCAACACGGCCGGCACCACCAAGTACTGGAGAAACGCCATGATGGCCAACCCCAAGTACGGCAAGGCGTTCTTCGAGGGCCTCAAAGCCAACGACTGCAAGATGGAAAGCGGCACCAACGCCACGCACAACCAGATCGCGGCGGGCGAGTACGACGTGGGCGTCTGCCTCGACTACGTCACCGCCAACATCAAGGAGAAAGGCTCGCCTATCGAGTACGTGTACCCGGAGGACACGGTGTCGATCTACAGCCCCATCGGGCTGGTGAAGGGCGCCAAGAACATTGAAAACGGCAAGCTGCTCTACGACTACATCCTCTCGCAGGAAGGCCAGGAGATCCTCGTGGCGCAGAACCTGCTCTCGGTGCGCGACGGCGTGAAGCAGAACGCGGACGTGAACGCCATCGCCTCCAAGGCGATGGTGAGCGACATGAAGACGGTTGTGGAGAAGGAAAAGGAGAGCGAGAAGATCTTCGACGGGATCTTCCGCTAAAAGCGCGGATTCGCCCGACGAAAAGCGGCGGACAACCCGCGGTCGCTGAAAAAAGGGGCAGCCGACACGCTGTCCCTTTTATCGTTTGAGCGGAAGTCCGCCTGTGCGTACCGCGGGAAAAATCACGGGGCAGGGAGGCCTTTAAATGGGTAAAATCGTATTTAAGGACATCTCCTTCAGCTACGGCAGGAACGTCATCTTAAAGAATTTCAGCCTTGAAGCGGACGACGGCCGGATCCTCTGCCTGGTCGGGCCGTCCGGCTGCGGCAAGACGACGCTTGTGCGCTGCCTGCTGGGGCTGAACAAGCCGGAGACGGGGGAGATCTGGGTGGGCGACACGTGCCTGTTCAGCGCGGCACGGCGCGTCAACGTGCCCGTCGAGCGGCGCGACATCGGCATCGTCTTTCAGGACTACGCCGTGTGGCCGCATATGACGGTGGCCGAGAACGTGCTCTATCCGCTCAAAAAGCGCCGCGTGCCGAAGGACGAGGCGCTGAAGCGCGCGCGCCACGCGCTTGAACAGGTGAAGATGACCGGGTACGCCAACCACCTGCCGAGCCAGCTTTCGGGCGGCCAGCAGCAGAGGGTGGCCATCGCGCGCGCCCTCGTGGGAAACGGCGAGGTCATCGTCATGGACGAGCCGATCACCAACCTCGACGCTAAGCTGCGCGAGCAGATGCTCCTCGAAATCCGCGAGATCCAGCGGAACCTGGGCACGACGATCTTCTACATCACGCACGACCAGCAGTCGGCGCTGCAGCTGTGCGACAAGATGGCGATCATGGAGCGGGACGGCACGCTGTGTCAGGTGGGCACCGACGAGGACATCATCCTGCGCCCGGCGAACCGTTTCACGTTCGAGTTCATCGGCGTGTCCAACTTTATCCCGCTGGCCCGCCTCGGCGACGGGCTTGGTCTGGACACGGGACGCGGCGTCGTGCCCTTCGACGGCGCGCTTCCGGCGGGGCTTTCCCTCGACGCGGGGATTGAGGTGGGCGTGCGTCCCAACGACATCGTCTTCGACCCCGCTTCGCCGATCAAAGTGAAGGTGGAACGCCGCACGTTTTTGGGCAGCGAGTACGACTACCGCGTCACGCTGGGCGAGCGCGAGCTGCGCGTGCAGCAATCGGCGCTCGACGCCATGCGCGGCGGCGCCGTGAAAGCCGGGGAGACCGCTGGCGTGCGGATCGTCAACCCCCGCTACTATCCCGCCGTAAAGAAGGAGGCGAGGCCGGCATGAGTATCGGCTTTGGCAAACAGAAGGATCTGGCGGCCGTCGAGGGCCGCCGCGTCAGCCTCGACGGCGCCCTGACCGTCCTCAGTTTCGCGCTGCTGCTCGTTATCGTCGTCATTCCCGTGTTCATGATCGTGTACCACGCTTTCTTCTATCAGGGGCGTTTCAACCCCGATCTGTTCAAGTCGCAGCTGCTCGAGCCCAAGAACATCGGAGCGATGTGGAACACGGTGAAGATCGCGTTTTTCGTCACGGTGTTCGGCACGATCATGGGCGTGTTCTACGCCTGGCTGCTGGGGCGCAGCGACATTCCCGCCAAGGGGCTGATGCGCGCGCTGTTCAGTATTCCCTACATGTTCCCGCCGTTTCTGGGCGCCATGGCGTGGAAACTGCTGCTTGGCGGGCGCGCCGGCTACCTCAACAAGTGGCTGTGGTCCGCGTTCGGCTTCCGCCTCAACATCAACAGCGTGTGGGGCATCGTCTTCGTGGAGATCTCGTACTACTTCCCGT
>CAZRXR010000087.1:0-4670 GCA_964604125.1 uncultured Synergistaceae bacterium | reverse complement strand
CCCCTTCTCGGGGCGGCTTTTTTCGCGCGCGTACCGGCGCGAAGGACGGGATCAGACGAAACTGACGACGCCGCCTCCCAGCGCGCGGTCGAGCGATCCGCACGCCGAATAGGGCACGTACTTGCCGGACACGGCCCCGGCGGCGAACGCCGTGACGTGGATAGTCCAGTCGATGCCCTCGCCCTTGACGCGGACGATATGCTCGTTCGTGTCCACCGACGGGTCGGAGACGATGCGCGACTTTGTGCGGTCAAAGCCGATGCCGGCCAGCGCGATGGCGGCGTGCACGTTCACGTTGCGCGGGTACAGCGCGGCGGCCTCGCGCGCCGTGCCCTCGAAGACGACGGTGTACTCGGCGTCGGAGCGGCCGAAACTGGCCGGGTTCTTGATCGTCTCGACCGACACCTCGTCGATGGCGGCCCGCCCGTCGAACACGCCGTCGAGGCCGAGAATGGCGCCGTGAGGCAGGTACAGCGTGTGCCCGCTCGCCCGCGCCCGCTCTTTGGCGGCGGCAAGCAGCGCGTCGTCGCGGAACGCCGTCATCGAAAACGGCAGAAAGTCGGCGTCCTTCAGCGCGTTCACGACGTTGGCCTTCAGCACGTCGGCCGTGGCGCACTCGACGACGAGGTCGAGACCCTTAAAACTGTCCGCGCCCAGTTCGCGGACGACGGGAATGCCCAGAACGGCGTCGGCCTTCTGGAACGGGTCGTAAATGTAGGCCACCCGCGCGTCGCCGCGCTGTAGCGCGTGGGCCGCCATGGCCTGTCCGATTTTGCCGCCGCCGAGAAAAGCGATTTTTTTCATATGGATGTCCTCCCTTGCGCCGCCGGGGAAACGCGGTTTTGTGATGGCCCGATTATACGGTTCGCCCGCGCGAGCCGTCAAATGACGACCCGCGAATGACGTTATGACCGGCGCGGCATGGCGCGGCGTGAACCGGCGGCGCGTACAAAACGCCCCCGGGCGGCGTGAGAAAACGCCTCCCGGGGGCGTTCCGTCCCGCGCCGTTTCAGCGGTAGCACGCGCGAACCAGTTTCATCAGGCGGCTTTCCTGAAAGACGATGGCGTCCGACGGGCACATCTCTTGGCAGCAGTAGCAGCGGACGCACTTCGAGTAGTCGAAGCGCAGCTTTCCCCCCTCGAGCGCGACGGCCCCGGCCGGGCAGATGGCGGCGCAGCGTCCGCAGCGCGAGCACTTGGCGGCGTCCTGGCGCGGGCGCGAGGCCAGCGCGGAGCGGCCGAAGCGATCCAGAAAGCGCGGCATCAGCCCCAGCGAGTCGAGCGACGGGATGTCCACGTTTTCAAAGCGCGTGTTTGGCGAAACGTCGCCGCGCCACACCGCGTTTTCGAGCGCGGCGTCGCCGACGCCCCGCCTCAGCGCCGCCGCCGTGACGGCGTAGTCCTCCGGCGGCAGGCCGACCATGCGGCACAGCGCGGCGTCGAGCGCGACCGCGTCGTCCGAGGCGGCGATCAGCCCGAAAAACCGGGGTTTTCCGTTGCTCGGGCCGCGCCCCTCCATGCCCATGACGCCGTCCACGATGCTCAGCACGGGCGGCAGCGAGACGAGAATGTCGAGCAGCACGTCGGCGAAACGCTCGCGGTCAAGCCCCACGGCGTAGTGCCACTGGGCCTTGCGCGTTCCCGGGACGACGCCGAACAGGTTTTTCACCGCCAGCGTCACGCGCATCTGGCAGTGCGTCTTCAGCTTGGGCAGGCTGACGATGGCGTCGGCCTCCAGCGCGTCGGCCGACAGTTCCAGCCGTTTGTTCACTCTCCGGGCGTTCGGGGGGCACACGACGGGGCGCAGCAGCTCGCGCACGGGCACGCCCAGCTTTTCGCCCACCTCCGCCAGACCGCTCGCGCGGGCGACGCGCGAAAACGGCTCCATGCCCGGGCTGTCGCCTATGAACGGCTCGCACCCCATGTCGAGCAGGGCACGGCACACGGACTCGACCAGCGCCGGGTGCGGCGTCACGCACTTTTCGGGCGCGTGGCCGGAGATCATATTGGCCTTGACGAGTACGCGCTGCCCGCGCGAAAAACCGCGCGGCGCGAGGGCTTCGCGGACGATCGGGTCTAGCCGGGCGGCGCTGTACTCGCCGCAGCGGCGCAGCAGAATGTCGGGCATGGAAAAACTCCTTTCTGGAAGAAAACCGTTCTTTATCTGCGGAGGAACACGGCGCGCGGGTGCGGATTTCCCCTCCGGCGGCGCGGCTCCCGGAAAAGCGCGGACGCGGCGGGCGCGCCGCCCCCGGAGAAGTTTTTTCAGCGCGCGGGGCGCTCTTTCGCCCCGCCGGGAAAAGCGCCGGGAGCGCCCTCGGCGCGGCCTTTCCCCGCCCCGATTTTTCAGGCGGCGGAAACAAAGTCGGCCGGTGGGATTTTGCTCACGCCGCTATTATACAACCTTTGGCCGCGAATATTCGCGTTTTTCGGACATAATTTCGCGGGCGCGCCGGAAAAAAATCCTGTTGACCCCGCGCGGGAAAAAAGTTACGATAAACGCGGGATTACGCCGCGCCGGCGCTCTTTCGCGGAGCGAGACGGCGCCAAAGGAGACGATACGATGACACCCGAAAAGATCCTCGGAGTTTACGGCGGCATGGGGCCGGCCGCCTCGGCCGAGTTTTTGCGCCTTCTGGCGGCGATGGCCCCGGCGAAAAAGGATCAGGAGCACCCCGTCGTCTACGTGTACTCAAACGCGCGGACGCCCGACCGCGGCGACGCTTTTTTCGGCCGGGGGCCAAGCCCCGCGCCCGCGCTGAGAGAGGGTCTCGACCGCCTCTGCGCGTGGGGAGCCGACCTTCTGGCCGTGCCCTGCAACACCGCCCACATCTTCATCGACACATTCCGCGCGGAGCTGAAAAAGCCTCTCGTGCACATCGTCGAGGCGACCGTCGGCGACGCGCTCAAAGCCGCCCCGGACGGGTGCTGGATCATCGCCACGGGCGCCACGCTGGCCTCGGGAATCTACGAGCGCGAGGCCGCGCGGCGCGGCTGCGCGCTGTACGAGGCGGACGAAGCCTCGCGCGGCATGGCCATCGAGGCCATCCGCCTCGTCAAAGCGGGCGAACTGCCCGAAAGCGGCCGCGTGATGCGCGGGATCGCCGAGCGGCTGTGGCGCGTCCGCGACGTTCCCATTCTCACCGCCTGCACGGAACTGCCTCTGGCCTACGACGCGAGCGGTCTGCCGCCGCGAAAGTGCGTCAGCAGCCTCAAAAGCCTGTCGCGCGCGTGCGTCGAGGCGCTGTACGGCCCGACGGAAAACGCCGCCGCAGGTTCAAACGGCGCGTTAACGTAACGGACGCGCGCTTTTTTTACGGGAGATTTAAAAAACGCGCGAAAAATTCACGCGCTTCATCGGCGTTTTCATCGTCGTCGCCATCCTTCGCGCCGTGGCGGGCGTGTCGTCTGTACGGGCGGAACCGGGGTATGCGTATCGCGTCACGGAAATGAACGTCCTCAACGCCGGTACGGGAAAAACTTTGCGCGGCAGGCTCTGCGCCCCCGTCGCTGACGGAAAGGCGCCGCCTGCGATCACTGCCCGCGAGCCGGGCGGCAATTACCGCCCGGCTCGCGGGGAAGCCTTGGCGGCGCGGGGAATCGCCGTCTACACGTTCGACTTTCTCCGGCGGCGGCCCGAAAGTGAGGGGCGACGGCACGCCGGGCAACGCCGGCGACGGAGAGACAACGGAGATGTCTGTGATGACGGAAGTCGCGGATCTCGAGTCGGTTCTCGCTCCGGCGAAGACGCGGCCGTGTGTCAACGTGTCGTAAGGTTGCCGTTATCGGCGGCGGTCAAGGCGGTCTTGTCTCCGTAGTCGCGGCCGCCCGCCGCGCGGACGAACTGGCGGAACTGCGCCTTCCGCGCCCGGCGTCGCCGGTTCGCGACGATCTTCACGCGAAGTCCGCGAAACCCGAAGACTGTCCGCCCGTGTATTCGCACAACGGCTGGCTTGACGTAAGTCCCGTCTGCGTCGAGGACATACGGGTTTACGACGCCTATCCCGACATGCCGAAATACGGAAGGCCCGTGCTTATCCCGCGCGGCGACAGAGACGCAATCGTTCCGATGTCCTGCTCCGAGCGCGCGGCCAAGACATACCCCGACGCCAGGCTCCGCGTCGTCAAAGGCGGCGCGCACGGGTTCCGGGGAGACGCCTTCGCGCGGGCGATCCCGCGTATCGACGCCTATTTTCGTAAAATCGGCTTGCCGCCCGTTCCGCGCGGGTAACGCCGCGTCTGAAATTTTCGCGCGGCACGCGAAAACGGCATCGGAAGAAAGACTTCCGACGCCGTTTTTTTATGTGCCGGGGCGGTTTGTTACCGGCCCGCCTACAGCTTCCCCTGTTCGCGCAGGGCGTGCACGGTTATAGGCAGACCCCACAGGTTGATGAACCCCGCCGCCTGCGACTGGTCGTAGTCGCTCGCGCCGAACGTGACGAGGTTTTCGGAGTAGAGCGAGCACGGCGACGTGACGCCGGCGGGAATGATGTTGCCCTTGTACAGCTTCAGCTTCACCGAGCCGGTGACGTACTTGTTGGCTTCGTTCGCGAACGCGCAGAGAGCTTCCTGCAGCGGCGTGTACCACTTGCCGTTGTAAATCAGGTCGGCGAAATCGACGGCCAGCTTCTGCTTGAGGTGCATGGTGTCCTTGTCCATCGTGATCATCT
>CAZRXR010000086.1:3301-5001 GCA_964604125.1 uncultured Synergistaceae bacterium | reverse complement strand
GAGATGATGCCCGTGCGGGCGATGTAGGCGCCCAGCATCACAAGGTTCTGGGTTCTCGCGGAGCCAAGCGCGATGGCGATGTTCGTCGCGTCAACCTTGACCACCTCCACGTCGGTTCTCGTGGGATTTTCATGGACGACGCTGCTGTTGACGAAGATCGTCCCGCCCGGGCGGACTTTCTCCTCCAGCTTCTTCATGGCCGCCGCGTTGAACGTGATAAAATCGTCCACCACGTGGGGAATGGGGGCCCCTACCGGGTCGTCGCTGACGACCACATAGCAGTTGGCGGTGCCGCCTCTCTGTTCGGCGCCGTAGGAAGGGAAGAAAGTGACGCCCGCTTTGTTCATCTCCATCGCCGAATAGCAGATGATCTGCCCGGCCAGCATCACTCCCTGACCGCCGAATCCGCCAATCATCAATCTTTTTCTCATCTTTGGCACCTCACTTGGCCCGTACTTCCCCAAGGGGGAACTCTTTCATCGTCTTTTCTTCCATGAACTTCAGGGTCTCGGCGGGACTCATGCCCCAGTTGGTGGGGCAGTTGGACAGGATCTCGACCATGGAGAAGCCTTTGCCCTCGAGCTGGTAGGTGAAGGCTTTCTTGATGGCCGCTTTGGTCTTTCGGATGTTCGCGGGGGAGTTGCAGGCCACCCGGACAAGATAGGCGGGAGCTTCCAGCTGGTTGAGGAGTTCCACCATGTGCATCGGGTTCCCGTGCTCCGCCGCGCTGCGCCCGTACGGGGCGGTGGTGGCTTTCATGCCGACGAGGGTCGTGGGGGCCATCTGGCCGCCGGTCATGCCGTAGGTGGAGTTGTTGACGAAAATGACCGTGAAGTTCTCTCCCCGGTTGGCCGCGGACATCGTCTCGGCAAGGCCGATGGCGGCCAGGTCGCCGTCGCCCTGGTAGGTGAAGACAAGTTTGTCGGGACGGCATCTCTTGGCTCCCGTCGCCGAGGCGCAGGCGCGGCCGTGGGCGCAGAACATCTGGTCGATGTTCACGAAATTCTGGCGGATCCCGCAGCAGCCGATGCCCATCATTTCGATGGCGTTGTCAACCTGTCCCATCTCGTCGAGAACCTCGCCTATCAGCTTGCCGATCATGCTGTGCATGCATCCCGGGCAGAAGCTGTTGGGAGCGCCGGGGATCAACGTGGAAGGTCTACGATATTCTTTCATTTCACACTTACCTCCTCCAGTATCTTTCTGGCCGCCTTCTCAACTTCCTCCGATCCGAGAATGCGCCCTCCCGAACTCAAGCAGGTGTAGATGGGGGCGCGCTTGCGGACTCCGATCTGAACGTCCTCCGCCAGCTGGGCCGGGATGGACATCTCCACGTCCAGAATGGCCTTCACCCTGCTGTAATCCAGTTCTTCAAAGGCTTCGTAGGGGAAAGGATACACGGTTTTGGGACGGATCATGCCGATCTTGAGCCCTTCGACGCGGAGTTCGTCGATGACCTCCCGGCTGATGCGGGAGCTGACGCCGTAGGAGGCGACGACGAGCGCCGCGTCCTCCGTCCTGTATTTTTCCACCTGAACCTCGTTTTTCTTCCACTCCTCATACATATCGGCGGCCTTTTGGTTTTCCGGCTCCTCGATGTTGGATGTGATGAAGTGTTTGCGCTCGCGGCCGTTTCTGCCCGTCAGGCACCAGTTTTCCTTCGCCGCGCGGAACCGCGCTATCTCCTCGTCGGTTCTGGC
>CAZRXR010000086.1:0-3201 GCA_964604125.1 uncultured Synergistaceae bacterium | reverse complement strand
GGCATCCTTCTGGCGAAATATTCCGGTATCTCGTTCTGGGGTGTGATCGGGTATCCCGCAAAGAAGCGGCAGCCGGCTCTTACGGCCGACTCCGCGATCGCCTCGCAGCCTTTCATGAACAACTTTGCCATCTCGGTTATCTCCTTTTCACTATTCCGTCATTTCGATCACGGCATCCGGGCAGACAAGCGCGCAGGTGCCGCAGAGCACGCAGTCGCCGCCTTCCTTCAAAGTCGCGTACTGGTAGCCCTTCTCGTTGAGGTCTTTGCCCAGTTCCAGCGCGTGTTTCGGGCAGAACTGGACGCAGTAGCCGCAGGCCTTGCAGAGTTGGCCGTTGATTTTCAGCTTCATTTCTTATCCCCCTTTGACCCCCGCTCGGGTCCCGATAGTGTAACGTGCGACTATAACGTTTTACTGGCGCGATTTTATTTTAGTGTAACGTTTTAGTTTTGTCAATGCTTTTTTCAGAACCCGATGAATTTTTTGTTGACAAGCGAAAATCGAGCGTTTACCATAGCCCTGAACGGAGGTCTTCCGCGCAGAAACACCGGCGGGTCGTGGTCTCCGAAACGGGAGGGGGAAGCGCTTTTGGACTATATACCGAACGCGGGCGGAGGGGACGGCTTTCTTTTCATAGGAGAGGCCGGCAGCGGCAAATCGGTCATCGCGACGAGTTTCGCCTGCCGTGTGGCAACGCAATCGCCGGACATCAAGGTCGATCTTTTCGACATGGATCAGACGAAGCCGTTGTTCCGCTCCAGAGACTACCTTCGGCGGCGCGTGCCCGCGAACCTGAATGTCCGCTACGAGGCTCAGCTGCTCGACACGCCGGTGACGGCGGCCGGGGTGCGGGAAAGCCTTTTTGACACGGAGACCGTCACCGTCATCGACGCCGGGGGAGGCGCGACCGGGACAAGGATGATCGCCCGTTTTTCGGAGGCGCTTCGGCGTTCGGGCTGCCGTTGCTATTTTGTGGTGAACCCCTACAGGCCGTGGTCCTGCACCAAGGAAAAGCTGGACGAGACGATCGCGCGGCTGACCTTCCAGTCGAGACTGGATTCGTTCCGCTACGTCAGCAACCCAACTCTCGGCCCGGAGACCACCGCCGGGGAGATCATCGACGGTCACGCGAGGGTGGTGGAGATGCTGGCGGGGCGTCCCGTTGACTGGCTGTGCGCGGAGCAGAGTTTGGCGGGGGATGTAGGCGCCGCTGTAAAGACGCCCGTGTTCCCGGTGGCCGCGCCCGGCTGCCTGTCGCTGCTTTAAGGCGGACAAAGCGCGCGGCGCACGTCGTTTTCCGCGTCAAACAATTTTTTATACCTTTCCCCCGCGCGGCGCGCCTCGCGTGTGCCGCGCGGGGTCGTTTGTTTTCTACACGCGGGGGCCGGGACTGGCTGTCGCGCGCGGGGCGCGGGGCGGGGGCGATCGACATGGGGCGGAAATAAAAAAAACGGCGGCCGGAACGTTTCCGGCCGCCGTTTTTTTGTTGTCATTCGGGAAGGTCAACAGGTTCAAACAGTTTGCCGAGCGTCTCGAGCGCCGGCAGCAGCTTCGTGACGCCGCAGGTGAAGAAGACGATGCGGATCACCTCGAAGATTTCGTCGATGGTGGCCCCGTTTTTCAGCGCGATGTCGGCGTGCACCTGTGTCGTGGTCTCCGTGCCGGTCGCCATGCCGATGGCCATGACGATCAGCTCCCGGTATTTCCGTGGGATCGAAATGTCTTTTTTGTTGCAGTTTACGTACTGCTGCAGAAACATGTTGATCAGGTTGGGGTCGTTGCCCATGGTGCGGTGGGAGTCAAGAAGGGTTCCGCCTCTGGCGTCCTTCAGCTCGCGAAGGATCTCCGCGGAGCGTTTCAGCTTCCCGTTATCCGTTTGTCTCATAAAAGTCAGCCTCCTCGTCATGCGCGACGGTATCAAACAAGCGGCCGGACGCCGCGCGCTCCGAAAAACACCGGCGTGCGGCGCGTATTAAAGAAAAACAACGGAGTCGGCGCGATTCACGGCGCGGACAGACACGCGGCGCCGGCCGGCGCCCGCGAAACGCCGGAAATTTCTTCCGGCGGCTACGCCACGTGGTACTTGGCGCGCAGAAAGTCCGGCGCGGTGTTGGGGAACAGCGCGTAGGTCAGCACGTCTTCTTCCGTTCTCGCGAGCGCGCCCGCCTGGGCCTTTGCGTCCTCAAAACCGGGTTTGAGCATGTCGGCCGGCCTCGGGAACGACGGTTTCTCGTCGCCGAGCGCTTTCTTCAGCAGCTCGGGGGAGATCGGGCCGGGCGGCATCCCGTACATGCCGCGGCAGTAGTCCTTCAGCTCGCGGCTGACCATCAGGTAACGTTTGCCGGTCAGCACGTTGGTCGTGGCCTGAGCGCCGCACATCTGGCTGGACGGGGTCGCGAGAGGGGGATACCCCATGTCGGCCCTGACCCTGCTCACTTCCAGCAGGACTTCCGGGAGGCGGCTGTAGAGGTTCATCGCTTTCAGCTGGCTTTCCAGATTGGAAAGCATTCCGCCCGGGACTTGGTGCTGCAGGCAGCCGACATCGACGCCCACCAGTTTCGTCTCAAAGTTCTCGTATTTTTTTCGCAGCTTCATAAAATCGTCGTTGATGGACTTGAACTGCCCGACGTCGATCTTGGGGTCGCGGCTCGTGCCTTTCAGCGCGGCGGCGAAACTTTCGATCGGCGGGTGGCCCGGCCCCAGCGACATGGACGAAACGCAGACGTCAAGCCCGTCAACCCCGGCGCGAATGGCTTCCCAGTAGGCCATCTGCGCCATTCCGCCCGTGCAGTGACAGTGAAGGTGGACGGGGATCTTCAGCGCCTTTTTCAGCGCGGAAATCAGTTCGTAGGCGGCCTGGGGGGTCATCAGCCCGGCCATGTCCTCCACGTGCATCAGCGAAACGCCCATCTTCTCCTGCTCCAGGGCGTTGCGCACGAACAGCTCGGTAGTGTGGAAAGGGCTGACGTTGTACTGCACGGAACCTTCGATCGTTTTGCCGGCCTTTTTCACGGCTTTGAACGCGGTTTCGCAGTTCCTCAGATCCTGCAGCGCGTCGAAAATCAGGAAGATGTCGATGCCCGCCTCGGCGGCCTTTTCGACGAATTTCTCGACGATATCGTCGGGATACGCCTTGTAGCCAACCAGATTCTGGCCTCTCAAAACCATTTTGAGAGGCGTCTTTTTTACGTATTTCTTAAA
>CAZRXR010000085.1:0-5044 GCA_964604125.1 uncultured Synergistaceae bacterium | reverse complement strand
AAGAAGCGCCACAAAACACGGGCGGGGTGTGAAAAATCAGGCGTTACCCCCCCCCATTTTCTATATTTATCAAATTGAGATTTATCGCGCGTAACCTGTTTATCCATCTTTATTCCCTCCGTTATCCACTGTTTTATCGTCGTCTCGGCCTTGCGGCCGAGCAGTCTGTCCAGTTTCCCCGAGTCAAATACCGTGCTGCCGGACTCCACTTTCAGCGCGTCTTCCGGCCACGGTTTCGTCAGAACCGCCGATCGGGTGGCGGCGGCCACCGTCTCCGCCGCTTCCCGTATCGACAAAACCTCGCCGCCCACGTTGTACACGTCGTTCACGCAGTTCGGACACAGTCCCGCCCGCCACAAAATGTGGCACAAGTCGCTGACGCAGGTAAACGTCCGCCGCTGTTTTCCGTCTCCGTAAACGCTGATCTGTCCCCGTTCCTCGGCCTGTCTCAAAAAGAAGTCCAGCGTGCCATACGACGAAACCGGCCGCACGAGCGTCCCGTAGGGCACGCCGATGCGCAGCGCGCAATAGTTCAGCCCGTACACGCGGTGGTACATCTCGAGGTACTGCTCGCAGGCGTATTTCTGCATCGCGTAGGGCGTCAGGAACTGTTTCCGCGCGTCTTCCTTTACGCTCGTTTCATTTCCCCGATATACCAGACGGGTGGAAGGAAAAACGATCTTCGCCTTTGTCCCCACCGCCCTGCAGGCGTTCAAAAGCCTTAAGAGCAGTTTTTCATTCACGTCCAGAAAGACATCCGGCGAATCGAATCCCCGGACAGTTCCCACCTTGCCTATAAAGAAGTAAATAAGGTCGCAGTCCGCCACCGCCCGTTCCACTTCTTCCTGTCGGCCGGCGTCTATTTTCCGGTACCCCGCCGCGTGGTCGAGATGCTCGTCGGCGCGGCCGTACAGGGCGGCGTCGGCGTACCCGTACAGTTCGTTTACCCGTATGAAGTTCCTGGCGATGTAACTGTTCGCCCCGATAACGGCCGCTTTCACGCCTTCTCGCCGCCTTTCCGGACGGCCTCGACGATCCGCGCCTGGCTTTCGATGCCGGCATAGCGCTTGATACGCGAGTTTTTATCCTTCACGCACCGCGCGAACGCCTCGATCGAGTGGAGAAACTGATCGTCCGCTTCCAGTTCCACGACGCTTTCGCCTGTCGATGAGCGCAGAATCAGCTTCGGTTTAAAGTCCGCCCCCGCCGTGAAAACGCGGGGCGCGATCAGCGTTCCCGCGCTGCCCCACACTTCCAGTTCGCACTTGTAGCAGTTGTCCATGCCAAAGGAGATCTGCGCGCACAGACCGTCGTCGTTTTCGAGCACCGCGCCGCCGTACAGGTCAACATCGTATCCACGCGGGCGGCACAGCCTCGCCTGCGTTACCCTCGCCGTGTCCCCCAGAAGTTCCAGCGCCAAACGGACGGGATAGCCGCCGCAGTCCAGCAGCGCCCCGCCGCCAAGCTCTTTGTTGTAGCGGAAGTCGTCCGCCGCCCGCTTGGGGAAGCCGAACGCCGCCCTGACAAGCCGCGTCTCTCCAAGCTCGCCGGAGGCGACGATTTTTTTTATGGTCCCCAGCTGGCTGTGGTAGAGGAACATGTAGTTCTCGTGCACCGCCAGGCCCTTTTCCTCCGCCAGACGCAGCAGGTCTTCAGTGTCCTCAAGCTTTGTAGCGAAGGGCTTTTCCATCAGCACGTGCTTGCCGCGCTCCAGCGCTTTCTTCCCCCATCGGTAATGCAGCGCGGGCGGCAGGGGAATGTACACGGCGCCGATGTTTCCGTCCTCCAGCAGAGCGTCGTAGCCGTCGTAGCCTTTTCCGCCGTAAGCTTCCGCAAAAGGCTTCGTCTTTTCGAGACGGCGCGAGGCCACGCCGGCATACTCAAAATCCCCGCGCTTCATCAGGGCGGGCAGAAACCGCCGGAACGCGACGCTCGATGTTCCCAGTATCCCGAGTTTCATTTTTACGCCTCCAGCAGCGCCAGCAGATTTCTCAGCTGGATGTTAAGCACGTTGTTCGTCTGCGCCAGCTCGTTCAGCGTCCTGTAATCCAACAGGAAATACCCGCGCGGCAGCGGAGGCAAATCCTCCCGTTTCACCCGCAGCAGCACGTTCCTGTTCTGCTCGTGATAGAAACGGCCGCCCTCCTCCGAAAGCAGGTGATCGAACATGACGTTCTTCGCGTCGCGCGCCCGTTCGCGGAAGAACCGCCCGACGGTGTCCGCCGGATCCTCCGAATCGGTCGCCTCCCACTGCGCCGTCGGCCCCAGTTCCAAGCCGTCGAAACAGCCGATCTCCGGCGTGGCGCGCGCGAGAAATTTTAAAACGCCGTCATCCTCGCAGCAGATCAGCCCGAACGTGGCGTTCCCCGCAGCCTCCAGCAGCGGCTGCGTCCACTGTTTCACCTCGCGGCCCTCTATCGCGATGTCGCAGAAGATGATCTTGAACGGAAAATCACGTTTGCAGACCCACTCCCCATCGCGGTACTCCCAGTCCGGCAGCGAATGCAGCGGGACGATTTCCGGCTCGGAACAGGAAAACATTTTTTGATCGTTGATATAGCTGTAGATTTCCCTCGCCCGGCCTTTTTCCCCTCCGACGAATACGGAGCGGAACAGAGCCTTGTCCGTGAAATGTTCCGACAGTTTCAAAAGCTCCATCGGCGACAGTTCCAGCCAGGCGTAGGGAATACAGGAAAGCACGGTTCTGGCGTCCATGTTCACCAGATTGTCGCGCCGCATGAGGCGCTTGATCTGCCCCAGCGTCATCCAGCGGTGGGAGGGCAGCACCGGGATGTCTTCTTCGACGCGGACGATGATGTTTCGGTTCCGTTTCCGATAGAAACGGGACGACTGCTCCGACTGAAGCTGATCCACCGCCACCTCGTGCGCGGAAGCGTTGAGAAAGTAATCGAGATACGGCGGTTTTCCCCCTCCGTGCTTCCGCGTGAAGTTGCTTCTGGTCGCCTGGAGCGTGGGCGAAATCTGCACGCAATTCACATTTCCCGGCTCGATCTTGCCCTGCATCAGAAAGTGCATCACGCCGCCGAACTCGCGGCACAGAATCCCCAAATAGGAAAGTTCGAGCTGAAGCACCACCGGCTGGGAGATTTCCCCGCCTCCCGGCATCCGACGGCGCATTCCCGCGATGGTAAAGAAGCTGTGAGCGGCGTTGCGGATGCACCCCTCCTTCGGGTCGTAGAACCACGCGGGTTCCCCTCCCGCGGGATTCTTGCGGATATCGACCTTGACCGTGCGGTTCCTCTCCTCGATCCAGCGGGAGATCTCCTCCATGCTCCAGAGCCCTTCCAGGGTATGCCAGCTCCTAGCGATTGACAGCAGCGTGTCGCTCATGGGGCGCCTCCCCGAAATTGATCTTCTCCCCCACCACCACCAGCGGCCGGCGCATGGAACGGGTGTTGACGCTGAGGACGTATTCGCCGAGGATCCCCAAAAAGAAAAGCTGTACCGCGCCGATGGAGAAGATGCCGATCATGGCGGAGGCGGCGCCATACGGATAGGAATGCCAGCTGAACAGCTTGCCGACGAAGACGACCAAAGCCAGAACAAGGCAGACGCAGCCCAAACCGGCGCCGATGAACGTGGCCACCCGCATTAAAATCTTGGTGTACGACGTGATGCCGACCATGGCGATATCATAATTTTTGAAAAAACTCTCCCCGGACTTACCTCTGGCGCTGATGGCCTGATCGTATTCGACGATCGCGACATTCATGCCGAACTCGGCCACAAGCCCCCTGAGATACGGCATGGGATCGTCGATCCGCCGCATCACGTCGATAAAGGCCCTGTCGTAGAGACCGAAACCGTTGAAGTGCCGGATCTGCCTCGAGTCGGACAGGTGGCCGATGATCCAATAGTAAACGCCGCGCAGGGCGTACATGAAACAGGATTCGGCGCTGTGGGTTTTCTGCCCCACCACCACCTTGTGGCCGGCCTCCCACTTCTTCACCATGGCCGGCAGCAGTTCCGGCGGATCCTGCAAATCGCCGAAAAGCATGAATGTCGCGTCCCCGTCGCCGTAGAGGAGGGACGCGAAGACGTTGCGCGTAAAACCGAAATTGCGCGCGTTGAACACGCCTTTTACGCGCTTATCGCGCGCGCAGAGCTTGCGTATCTCCTCGCGCGTGCGGTCGGGCGAAAAGTCGTCCACGTAGATGATCTCGTAGTCGTAGGCGGGCAGCCGCTCAGTAAAGACTTTGGTAAGCCGCCGGTACATCTGCTCGACGCTCTTTTCCTCGCTCCAGCAGGGGATGGCGACGGTGATCTTAGGCATATTACTTCCTCCCGTTCGGATAGATGCTGTGCTCGTCGGGCAAGGGGAACAGATCCGCCAGACGACGGTAAAGGGAGATGAGACGTCGCCCCTTCGCTGTGACGCGGTACCCTCCCTCCGCCGTTTTTTCCAAGTTGCCTATATGCGTCTGTTCGTCCAGACGCTTTTGGCTTTCATTGGCTTTTTCTATATAGCCGCTGATAAACTGTTCCTTGACATCTGCGGCGCTGTATACTCGCTCGGGGTGATCCGCCATATCCGCCAAAGAGTAGATAGTATAGGAGCGCTCCATGGGCATCAGGCCCAGCGAAAGGAACAAAGCCACAGACAGCGCGGACAGACCCAAAAGCAGGAGCCGCTCGAGCGGCGTGAAACAGCCGGACACGCGGCGCCGCGGGAACGCCGCGACCATAAGCACACAACAGAAAACGCCGAGACATCCAAGCGTCAGCAGGCGGTACAAGAAAACCTTTTGCGAAGCCCAGAGGGGCGTGCGCAAAAGCAGCGCGACGAACGCATAACCTGTAAAAACTTCATGTGTCACAACGCTGGTTTATGCCCTGTCCGCCGACATGAGGCGATCACGTCGTCGATGGGGTTGTGGACATCCATGCCGCTTCACCTCCGCGAGGGGAATCCGCGCTCTCTCTTTACGCGCGATCCGCGTTCTTTTCGACCGCCCGCGGTTTACGGTTCCTCAAAAACATGGCCGCGAGCACGCCCCAGCTCAGTACCGTGAGAGCCAGCCCC
>CAZRXR010000084.1:0-5061 GCA_964604125.1 uncultured Synergistaceae bacterium | reverse complement strand
TCCCGGAATGAAGTTTAAGTTGCCCGGGACGGAGACTCGCGCGTCGGGCCGTCTCCGCGGGGACGCGGGGCGTTTCCTGTTCTCTCTCCGCGCGCGCCCCGCGTTCGCCTTCGGCGCTCGAAGGGCGTCCGCCGCGGCCGGATTCGCCGCGTGCGGGCGTTCCGAAGCCCGGCTTTGAACGAGAAATTTTTTTTGACAACGAGGTGTTTACCCGTGAAAAAACTGAGAATCGCGGCCGCGCTGCTGTTGGTTTTCACCGCGGTCGCGCGCGCGCGCGCGTTAGAGCGTTACGATGTCGTCGTCGCGGGCGGCGGCATGGGCGGCATGGGCGCCGCCATACAGGCGGCGCGCCTCGGCGCGAGCGTGCTTGTCGTCGAACCGACCGGCTGTCTCGGCGGTCAGGCCATAGCCGCGGGCGTCAGCACGATGGACGACATGAGTACCTACAAAAGCGGCGTCTATCTGGAGTTCGTGCAGAGGCTCGACGCGCGCTACAAGGCGATGGGCAAGTCGATTTCCACGTGCTACTGGGACAACCGCACCGTGGCGTTCGAGCCGTTCGTCGGTCAGGAGATCCTCGCTGAAATGGCGGCCGAATGCAGCCCGTCGCCCGTCATCCTCTACCACGCCCGCGTGTCGGCCGTTATCAAAGACGGCGAGACCGTCACGGGCGTGACGCTGAAGATCCCCGAGGGCGAGCGCTCCGTCGAATGCGGCGCGCTGATCGACGCCACCGAGTACGGCGACGTGCTGCCGCTCGCGGGCGCCGCGTACCGTTCGGGCAACGAGGTGTCGCCGAACATCACGGGCAAGTCGATGATTCAGGACATCACATGGACGGCGGTGATCCGCAGGTACCCCGGCGGCGTGCCCGACCATCTGCGGCCGAAAAATCCCCTTCCCGGCTGGGAACAGGCCAGAGACAACTACCGCAAGTACGTGACGAAGGACGGTTTCGACTTTCAGAACGTCTATCCCGTCACGCTGCCGTTCAACTTTGTCTCGCACAACGGCTACCGGGGTCTGCCCGACTCGTTCATCCCCGGCTTCTACGACGGCTCTCAGGCCAACTGGCACAAAATAAGCAAGACAAGCGTGAACATGGGCAACGACTATCCCGGCGCGTACAAGTGGAAAGAGCGTTACGGCCTGCCCGCCGCGTACCTCGAAGACCCGGCGCTCCGCGCGCGCGTGGAGCGCGACGCGCTGATCAAGACGCTGCACTTTGTGTATTACATGCAGCGCGAGCTGGGCGAAGATTGGTCTGTGGACGAGGCTGAATACGGCGAGCTGCCCGGGGCCGCGCGCGACCTGCCCGACGAGTGGAAGGAAGTCGCGCGCCACCTGCCGCCCGCGCCCTACGTGCGCGAGTCGCGGCGCGTCGTGGGCGATTTCACTCTGACGGCGCGGATGCTGCGCGACAACTCGCTGAGCTGGCGCGACGGCAATAAAAGCCGCGAGTTCAGCGACGCCATCGCCGTCGGCGGTTACATTGTCGATCTGCACCACTCGGCCACCGACGCCGATCTGGAAAGCGAACTGGGCGAAAAGGCCGCTTCCGTGAAGGCGTGCGAGCCGCGCGGCCCGTTCCAGGTGCCGCTCCGCGCCCTCGTTCCCGAGCGCGTTGACGGGCTTGTGGCGGCGGAGAAAAACCTCTCCATGTCGCGGCTGGCCTCCGGCGCGATGCGCCTTCAGCCCATCTGCATGATGACGGGGCAGGCCGCTGGCGCCCTCGCCGCGCTCTCGGTTAAATACGGCCTCGCGCCCCGGCGCGTGCACCCCATCCTCGTGCAGCGCGCTCTGCTCGACGCGGGCGTCCGCCTTTCGACGTGCGACTATTCCGACGTTCCGGACGGGCACCCCCAGCACGGCGGCGTCGTGCTCTCCACGCTGTACGGCCTGCTCGCCCCGCGCTCGTACCCGGACATGCCGTCGTATGACATCAGTTTCTCCGACGATCCCAGACTGAAAGAAGCCGCCGCCGCCGGTCGCGACAAGGGCCGGTTCGGCGTGGACGAGCCTCTTTCGTGCGTCGAGGCGTTCTCGATGGCCCAGAGGGCCCGCGAGGCGCTGAAACGGCCCGCGCTGGATCTCGCGCCCGCCGAGGCCGACAGGCCCATTGAGCGCGCCGAGTTCGCCGCGCTCGTGTACCGCGCCCTCGGCGCCAAGATTGCCCCGTCGGCCGGAAAAGGCCCGATCACGCGCGGCGAGGCGGTCGCGATCGTCACGGACGCGATGGCGGAACTGAGCCACAGACGCCCTTGAGACGCCGCGCGAAAACAGATTCCCCGCGAAGGAGCCGGAGCGCTCGTTCGCGGGGTTTTTGCTTTTCGCGCGCCGATGGGGTATGATGGAGACAATCTTCGAGCGCTCGGGAGGTCTGTCATGCCGGCACTGGTATTGAAAAACGCGAAAGTCGTCACGGTCACGGGAAAAACGTATGAAAAAGGCACGGTCATTGTCGAGGACGGAACGATCAAAGCCGCGGGGACGGATCCGGCGGCGCCCGAGGGCGCGCGCGTCCTCGATCTGAGCGGCAAATGGCTGACGCCCGGGTTCATCGACGCGCACACGCACATCTCGACGTTCAACGAGCCGAGGACGATGCCGTCCGTCCCCGATGGCAACGAAAAGACCGATCCCGTCACGCCGCAGCTGCGCGGCATCGACGCGCTCAACCCGCGCGACGCCGCCATAGCGGCGGCGCGGCGGGCGGGCTTCACCGTCTGCTACACAGGCCCGGGGTCGGCCAACGTGTGCGGCGGACTGGGCGTCAGCTTTAAGACCAAGGACGGGGAGACTGTGTCCGACATCGCCATCCCCGGCTCGGAACACATGAAGTTCGCCGTCGGCGAAAACCCCAAGCGCGTGTACGGCGTTGAGCGCGGCCGCGCGCCGATGACGCGCATGGGCGTGGCGGCCGCGATGCGCGGGCTGCTGTACAGGGCGCTCGACTACGCCGACGCCCTTGATCGCGCGGGATACGACCCGGACAAGCGGCCCGCGCGCGACCTGGGGCTGGAGCAGCTTGTCCCCGTCGTGCGCGGAAAACGCAAGGCGCGGATTCACGCCCACCGCGCCGACGACATCGTGACGGCCGTGAGGATCGCCGAGGAGTTCCATCTTGATTATTCGATCGAGCACTGCACCGAGGGGTACGAGATCCTCGGCTTTCTGCGCGAGCACGGCGTCACCTGCGTCGTCGGGCCGCTGACGATGGCGCCGCGCAAGTTTGAGGTCTGGGGAACGCGCCTGACGACGCCGGCGAAGATGGAGCGCGCGGGCGTCAATTTCGCGCTCACGCAGGACGACTCGTCGGGGACGCGCTTCCTTCCCGTCTATGTCGGCATGTGCGTCGCGCGCGGACTGAGCGAACGCGCGGCGTTCGAGGCGCTGACGATCCGGCCGGCGCGCCTGCTCGGTCTGGGCGACAGGGTGGGCAGCGTCGAACCGGGCAAGGACGCCGATCTCGCCGTCTGGAGCGGGCACCCGTTTTCAAACATGACGCTGTGCGAAAAGACGATCATCGACGGCGAAATCTACGACAATCTGCCGGAGGAACTCGCGTGAGTCTCTCTTTTCCGCCCCGCGCGGCGAATCCGGGGAAACGTCCGGCCGCGCGTTGCGAACGGCCGGGGCGCGGTTTTGAGCGGGATTTTTTCGCTCCGCGCGGCGCGCTCCTTGAACGGGGCGCGCCGTCTTGTTATAATATGTCCGTTTGATAGCACGCATAAAAGCGTATGACGGAGGGTCGCATGGGGAAAACTTTCACGGTGCTCGTGATCGACGCGCAGGGCGGCGGGCTTGGGAAGCAGCTGATCTCGGAGATCCGCAAGATAGCCGGAGCGGATGGACGCGGCTTCAGGATCGTCGCCGTGGGAACGAACTCGGCGGCGACGGCGGCGATGCTCAAGGCGGGCGCGGATGCCGCCGCGACGGGCGAGAACTCCGTCGTCGTGGCATGCCGGAGCGCCGACGTGATCGTCGGCCCCCTCGGCATCGTCGTCGCCGACGCGATGCTGGGCGAGGTGACGCCCGCGATGGCCCGCGCCGTGGCCCGCTCTCGCGCCCCGCGGATCCTTATCCCGTTCCAGTTTTGCGACACATGGATCGCCGGCGCCGAGGGCATGAGCGCCTCGCGCCTGATCGCCGACGCCGTCGCGCGTCTCAAAAAATACTTGACAGAACTCGTATGATAAAGTATAGTATTCGTGGCACGAAGCCCGCCGGTTGCGCGCGAGGAAGCGCGGTTCCCGGCGCGAAGTAAATCGGCGAAAGGTATGTCGGGAAGGCATACGGCCCCGTCGGGAAGACGCGGGCCGTATGCCTTTTATCTTACGCGGGGAGGTATCGCGATGGCATGTTTTCTTGTTTCCGCTGCGGAGGCGGTCGTGGTGAAGGCGGTTGAAAAGGGCGTCGAGACGAAGGAATCTTCTTCCCGGACGGTCGGCGCGCGCGCCAAAGTTCCGCTCGCCGTCAAGCAGAGGTGGCTCTCGCGCCTGCTGTGCGGCGGGTCGTTTCTGCTTGCGTTCGAGCATCTCTGGCACGGTGAGATCGTGCCGTGGTTCCCGTTTCTGACGGCGATGTCAAGCCCGGAGGACACCTCGGCCATGCTGCGGGAGATGGCGACCGTCGGCGTCGGCATGGCCGTTCTGATCACGGCCGTGTGGGCGTGCATGTGCGCGGCGGCCGACGCTATCGTGCGACGCGCCGAAGTCGCCGGGCGGAGCGTGAAGCGTACAGCGCCATGACGCTTCTTATCACGCTTTTCGCGGCCGCGGCCGCCACCGCGGCATGGTACGCGCGAGACGACGACGATCTCGGGCTTGGCGCGCTTTGCTTCATGTACTGGGGCGCCGCGCTGATGTGGATGGTTGACGCGGCCTTTGAATACGCCGAACTGGGAGAAAAGTACTTCACGCCCGCTCTCGGCGACATGATCAACGACACGTACCTCGGGCTTTACGTCGTCGCGATCGGCCTCGTCGTCTGGATCGCGCGCCTGCTTATCACCGACCCGCGCGGGACGGTGCGGAGAAGTCTGACGCGGTAGTCTATTTT
>CAZRXR010000083.1:3163-5114 GCA_964604125.1 uncultured Synergistaceae bacterium | reverse complement strand
CGTCCCAACGCTTTGATGGCTTTGAGCAGCTTTGCCGGAATGGGCAGCGCGCGGACTGAACTGGGGCTTTTAGGGGAGGAGAGCACAAGCCGCGTTTTTCTCTCGTCAAACGGCGCGGGAGCCGGCAGTCTCTGGAGCGTGCCTTCCACGCGCAGAATCCCTTCGGCGAATGAAATATCCCGGAACCGCAGGGCGCACACTTCTCCGAGGCGGAGTCCCAGCCACAGGGAGATCAATATCCCCAGTCTCGGCCCCTCGGGGCGTTTGAGAAGTTCCCGAACCATGCGGCTCTGCTCCGTCGCGGTCAGCGTCCTCTGCGGGAGTCTTTCCGCCTTGGGGAAGCGGACGAATGCCCCGCGGTCTGTCTCCCCCGTGAGGATTGCGGCGTACCGCAGCGCGGAACGCGCGACGAGCAGGATGAGCTTGACGGTGGAGGGCGCGAGGCCCTTTTGGCCGAGCAGGGTGTTTTTATACTCCTCCAGCAGCGCGCTGTCGATGGCGGATACCGGGCGGCCGCCGAGCGCGGGGACGATATGCCGCGCGACGATGCTCCTGTACCGGGCCAAGGAGGACTGTTTCAGTTCGCGCTGTCTGGAGCGCAAAAACGCCGCGCAGCATTCGCCGAAAAGCGGGACGCGCCGCTGACGGTCCACGCCCGCTTGCCCGCCGTTTTGGGGACGGCTTCCGGTACACACGCCCGCGCGTCCGCCGTCCGCGCGTCGGCAGTTCCTCGTTTCTCTTTCAGACACTCTCCACGTCTCCTTTAGAAAGGATTGAGGCGCTCGCCTCAGGGAGAGAATTATACGGCGCGCGGGCGGGGACGGTTTTTTCGCCCGGGGAGGCGCGGCGTCCGTCTCGCGGGGGCGTTTTTTTCGCCCGGCGCGGGAGGACTGGCGGACGGGGCCGTTGGTTTCGCCGGAAAACACGGCTTTCGGCGCTTCGCGGTCGCCAACCCCGACTTCGCTTTCGCGCGCGGCGGAAAAAAGACAGCGGGGGCGTCGGCACGGACAGGAGGAACCCTATCCATACAGCGGCGTGCTCTGACAGAACGACGCGAAAAGAGGGGGACGTTGTTCGCCGCGCGGCGAACGACGCCCCCTCTTTATTTGTGTTTTCGCGTCGCTCCACCCGAAAGTTCGGTTGTGTCCGTCTTTTGTTCCGCGAGTACGGGCGCGCCCGGGCGAAGGAGGAGCCGCGCGGGCGGACGAGATGTGCGCCCCGCGGGCCGCTTACTCGCGACGGTTGCAATTTTCGCTCGTATTTTTTCGAGCCGCTCCGACGCCGCCGCCCGCGGGCGTTGCGAACTTCGTTTGCGCCCCCGTCTTACTGCCGATCGCTTTCATCCCTTTCTGCGCCACTTTGGGCGCGCCGTTTGTCCGCTCGCTTTTGCCCGCGCGATGCTTTCCGCGTAGATACTTTCCGTCGGCGCGCTTTCTTCCCGCGTTATCCGGCACGGGCGTTTTCGCGAACGCATCCCCCGTCAGTTTTCCGATCCCGATTCGCCCGCAACCGAGTTCCCGCTCGACGCGCGCCGGTGTCGCCGCGTTCTGCCGTACAAGACAAAACACGCCGGATAAGCGCGAGTTGTGATCCGCTGTCTTATCCGGCGTGTTTTTTCTGGCAGACGGTAAACTGTCGGCGTCGGTTCTTCTTACGGACGCGGAACGGCGTTCCCATGCCGCCGGGGCCGTTCGTTTTTTACACGCTTTTTGGGTTGTTCCTCGCGTTTGCCTTTTTAAAACGCCCCCACCGGCGCGCGGTGCGTTTGCTCGCGGCGGTTGTCAACGCGGCGGCTACCGCGATGGAAAGACCGCCTCCGCGCCCAGTCTCCCGGGCGGCGGCCACTCGGCCACGATGGACAACCTAGGGCGATCCGCGACCACGGGCGCGCCCGGGCGAAGGAGGAGCCGCGCGGGCCGAGCGGATTTACGTCCCCGCACGGTTTTTATCC
>CAZRXR010000083.1:0-3063 GCA_964604125.1 uncultured Synergistaceae bacterium | reverse complement strand
CGAAGGAGGAGCCGCGCGGGCCGAGCGGATTTACGTCCCCGCACGGTTTTTATCCCCCGCCGCGAGATCTGTTTGCTCGCGGCGGTTGTCAACGCGGCGGCTGTCGCGATGGAAAAACAGTTCTCCGCGCCCGGCGGCACGCGCGCTTGCGACGGTCAGTTTAAGCGGCGGCCCGCGAACTTCACTCGTGTTCTCTTTCTTTCCGCGTCTACGACAACCCGGCGGCGCGGGAGATGCGGTCGCGCAGCGCGCGGCCCAGCCCGGCGGCCGGCGGCCACTCGGCCACGATGGGCAGCCCGTCGCGCTCCAGTTCGCGCAGCGCGGAGAACAGCCCGTGCGCGTAGGCCGCGTAGCTTGAAAACGCCACCTCGCGCCTCGGACGCGCCGGGGGGCGCGCGACGCCCATGTAGGTAAACGCCGCCGCGTCGAGCGGCTCTCCCGGCGTCCACACGCGCACTTCCACGCTCGGGGCGTAGTGGCGGTAGCGCGTGCCGGGCGAGCGGCGGAGTTCGTTGACGCCCGTGGGCAGCGCCACGTGCCCCAGAAACGCCTCGAGCTCCTCCATCGGCACGCCGCCCGGTCTCAGCAGCACGGGCACGGAGCCTGTCACGTCGAGCACGGTGGACTCCACGCCCACGCGGCACTCGCCCGCGTCGAGGATCATGGCCACGCCCGCGCCCAGATCCCCCGCGACAGTGAGCGCGTCGGTGGGGCTGGGCCGCCCCGAGCGGTTGGCGGACGGCCCGGCGACGGGCACGCCGCACGCCGCGAAAAACGCCAGCGCGACGGGGTAGTCGGGCACGCGGCAGCCCACGGTTTCAAGCCCGCCGCGCGCCTCTTTGGACACGCAGTCGCGCGACGGCAGAACGAGCGTCAGCGGCCCGGGCCAGAAGCGATCCATCAGCGCGCGCGCCCGCGCGTCCGTATACGCGGCGCGATCCACGGCCTCGGGGCCGGGAAAGTGCAGGATCAGCGGGTTGTCCGACGGGCGCCCCTTGGCGGCGTAGATTTTCTTCACGGCGTCTCCGTCGAGCGCGTTGCCGCCCAGGCCGTACACCGTCTCGGTGGGAAAGGCCACCAGCTCGCCCGCGCGGATGAGCCGGGCGGCGCGGGCGATGACGGCCGGGTCGGGGTTCCAGAAATCGACGGTCGCGATCTCAGGAGCGGCAGTCGCTTTCGTCAAGGCAGGCGCCTCCTTCGTAACGGGCCAGAAAGTCGCGCCGGTAGCGGCCGAATCTCCCCTCGAGGATCGCGGCGCGCGCGCCCTCGAGGAGGCCGACGAGAAACCTCACGTTGTGGTACGACAGCATCCGCAGGGCCAGAATCTCGCCCGAGCGGTACAGGTGGCGCAGGTAGGCGCGCGAGAACGTGCGGCAGGCGTAGCAGCCGCATTCCGAATCGAGCGGCGAGAAATCCGCGGCGAAGCGCGCGTTTTTGATGTTCAGCCTGCCGTCGCGCGTGAAAGCCGTGCCCGTGCGCCCGTCGCGCGTGGGCAGCACGCAGTCGAACATGTCCACGCCGCGCGCGACGCCCTCCAGCAGGTTGGCCGGGTGCCCCACGCCCATCAGGTAGCGCGGCTTGCCGGCGGGCAGCAGCGGCACAACGCTGTCGAGACAGCGGTACATCTCCGCGTGACTCTCGCCCACCGACAAGCCGCCGACGGCGTAGCCATCAAAGTCCATGCCGACGAGAGATCGCGCGCACTCCGCCCTCAGATCGTCGAACAGACCGCCTTGCACGATCCCGAACTGCGCCTGCCGCTCCTCCCGGTGCGCGGCCCGGCACCGCCCGGCCCACGCCAGCGTGAGATCGACGGCGCGCCGCGCCTCCTCGCGCGAACAGGGCAGTTTCACGCAGCGGTCAAAGCACATGGCGATGTCGCTCCCCAGTTTCTCCTGCGTTTCGGTCGCAAGCTCGGGCGTCATCAGACACTTTGTGCCGTCGAGGTGCGAGCGGAACTCCACTCCGTCGTCGGTCACGCGGCTGATTTTGGAGAGCGAGAACACTTGGAACCCGCCGCTGTCGGTCAGCACGGGCCTGTCCCAGCTCATGAAAGCGTGCAGCCCACCGGCGGCCGCGACGATATCCGCGCCCGGGCGCAAAAACAGATGGTAGGTGTTGGAGAGGACGACGCGCGCGCCGATCTCTTTCAGTTCGTCGGGCGTCAGCGTCTTGACGGCCGCGCGCGTGCCCACAGGCATGAAAACGGGCGTGGGGACGACGCCGTGCGGCGTGACAAATTCGCCGGCTCGCGCGCCCGTTTCGGGATCGACGGCCAGCAGACGGAACTCGAACATGGTTTCACCTCAGCCCCAAAAGCGGACGCCGTTGCTCCAGATGCGCGCGGCGGCCTCCTCGAACGGGATTCCGCGCGCCTCGGCCACGGCGCGGCACACAAGCGGCACGCGGCACGGTTCGTTGACCGTGCCCCGGTGCGGCGCCGGCGCCATGTAGGGCGCGTCGGTCTCGCACAGAATGGCGTCGAGCGGCGCGTACCTCGCGATCTCGCGGAGCGCGCCCGCGCTCTTAAACGTGATCATGCCCGTAAAGCCCAGCATCCAGCCCCGGTCGAGCGCCATACGGGCGTCGTCGGCCGAGCCGCAGAAACAGTGTACCTCGGCGCGCTCGGGCGAAAGTTCGGGCGTGAGCAGCTTCCAGAAGTCGTCGAAAGCGTCGCGCACGTGGAAGACCACGCGCTTTTTCAGAGCCTTCGCCGCCTCCAGCTGCGCGACGAGCGCGGCCTTCTGCGCGGAACGCGGCGACAGGTCGTAGTGGTAGTCCAGCCCGATCTCGCCCCACGCGAGCGCGTCGTCGTCAGCGGCCAGCGAAAGCAGTTCGGGCGGCAGCCCGCCCGCCGCGGACGACGCCTCGTGCGGGTGCACGCCCACGGCGGCGAACAGCCCGAAGTCCCTGTACCGCCGGCACAGCCGCACGGCCTCGGCGCTGTCGGCCGCAGTCGTGCCGATCACGCCCACGCGCGTCACGCCCGCCGCCCGGGCGCGCGAAAGCACGCCCGCGATGTCGGCGCGCAGAGGGTCGCCGTTGAGGTGACAATGACTGTCG
>CAZRXR010000082.1:0-5159 GCA_964604125.1 uncultured Synergistaceae bacterium | reverse complement strand
CGGCGCGGGCGGCGCCGTCGCGCGGACCGGCGCGGAGAAAAGCGGATAAAAAAAGAAAGCCGGAAAGCCCCGCGTCCGAGGGCTTTCCGGCTCTTTTCCCTGTCGGCGCGCCACGCGAGGGCGCTCACTCGTCCGCGTCGAACTGGCGGCGCGTGATCTCGATGAACTCGCGCGCGTAGGCGGGCAGGTAGCTGCCGTTCCGGTAGGCGGCCACGAAGTTCGACACGGTTCTCGGCTCGCCGAAGCTGTAGCGGTCGATGGGGGACTGGCCGACGCGGTGCTGGAGGTTGGACTCGAAGATGAACGAGATCCCGTAGCCGACGGCTACAAGTTCCATGATCGCGGGAATGTTGCTGGTGTACATCACGTTTCTGAACAGAAGACTGCGCTCGCGCAGGTAGTCGTCGGCGATCTGGCGCGTACGCTGCTCGGGCATCACCTGCAGCAGGATCTCGTCCTTCAGGAGCGCCGGGTCGAGCTTCAGGTACCTGCTGGCGGGGTTGGGGCGCGCGAAACGCCCGGCGGGGTGCCCGCGGCGCAGGCACAGCAGCATCTCCTCCTGCCAGAGAGGCTCGTACTCGATCAGGGGGTTCGTCACGGGCGGCTTGCTGTAGAAGGCCACGTCCACCTCCCCGTCGAGCAGCCGGAGGTCGTTTTCCGCCGAGTTGCCCTCGTACACGTTCACCTTGACGTTGGGAAGGACGGCCTTGAACGCGGGCAGGATGTTCGGAAGCAGGTACGAGCAGCGCATACGCGGCAGGGCCACGTTCAGCACGCCCACGTCGCGCTTGATGATGTCGGCCAGTTCCGCGTCCAAATCGGCCTTCAGCCGCAGGATCTGGTTGGCTTTATCGACGTACCTTTCTCCGGCGTAGGTGGGCAGGTATTTGTGCCCGATCCTGCGGAAAAGTTTCAGCCCCAGATCCCGCTCGAGGGCGATCAGAAACTTGCTCAGCGTCGGCTGGCTCACGTAGAGCGACTCCGCCGCCTTCGTGATGCTCTGGTGTCTGGCGATGGCCAGAATGTAGTTCAGTTCGCGAAAGTTCATGCCTCGTCCTCCCTTGCGGCTGATGCGGAACAGTATAGCAGACGCGCGCTAAAATGCAATAGCGTCGGTTGTTTTAATGAAAATGATTCTGTGAATGAATGATCAATTTCAATGATACAGAGGGCGCTCCGACGGCGGAATATTCGTCAACGGCGCGCTATAAAAGGTTTGATTCGCGCGACGGCCTTTTTAGCGCGTTATAGCGTAGTTTCATGTTAAACATGAAAAACATGAATTTTACTTATTGTATTTGCCGTGTTACACTTGCGCTGTCGGAACGGGGGAATTTCCGAAAAACTTTTCACGAAAGGGAGTATGCATATGGTCAGACTGTACGATACGGGCGTCTTCCTGCTGAACGGGACGACGCTGGTCGCCGAGACCGACGAGCGCGCGAGGGGTCTTGACAAGGCGGCGGCCAAAAAAGGCACCATCGCCTACGGCATCCTGCAGGCCCACAACGCGAGCGGCGATCCCGACAACCTGAAGATCCGCTACGACGCCATCACGAGCCACGACCTGACGTATGTGGGCATCATCCAGACGGCCCGCGCCTCGGGGCTTGACAGGTTCCCGCTGCCCTACGTGCTTACCTGCTGCCACAACAGTCTGTGCGCCGTCGGCGGCACGATCAACGAGGACGACCACGTCTTCGGCCTCACCGCCTGCAAAAAGTACGGCGGCATCTACCTGCCGCCGCATATGGGCGTGATCCACCAGTACATGCGCGAGACGATGGCGGGCTGCGGCAAGATGATCCTCGGCTCGGACTCCCATACGCGCTACGGCGCTCTGGGCACTCTGGCCGTGGGCGAGGGCGGCGGCGAGCTGGTCAAGCAGATCCTTGAGCAGACGTGGGACGCGCCCTATCCCGGCGTTGTGGCCGTGTACCTCGACGGCAAACCGAACCCCGGCGTCGGGCCGCAGGACATCGCCATCGCGATCGTCTCCGCCGTGTTCAAAAACGGCTACGTGAAGAACAAGGTGATGGAGTTCGTGGGGCCGGGGGTGTCGAGCATGAGCACCGATTACCGCAACGGCATCGACGTGATGACGACCGAGACCACGTGCCTTTCGTCGATCTGGCGCACCGACGGGGACACGAAGGCGTTCCTGGCCGAACACGGACGCGCGGACGACTTCAAACAGCTCGACCCCGCCGACGTCGCGTATTACGACGGCTGCGTCTACATCGACCTTTCCACGGTGCACAGCATGATCGCGCTGCCGTTCCACCCCTCGAACGGCTACGAGATCAGGGAACTGAACGCGAACCTTGACGACATTCTCCACGCCGTGGAGGAGGACACGAAAAAGCTCATCAAGAGGCCGGGGCTGCACCTCAACCTGTGGGAGAAGGTGCGCGACGGCGCTCTGTACGCCGATCAGGGAACCATCGCCGGCTGCGCCGGCGGCAACTATTCCAACGTGATGGAGGCGGCGTTCCTGCTGGACGGCAAGAGCACGGGCACGGGCGAGTTCGCCCTCGGCGTCTATCCGTCGAGCCAGGCGGTGATGCTCGACCTTCTGCGCAAGGGCGC
This sequence comes from uncultured Synergistaceae bacterium, assembly GCA_964604125.1. Classification (GTDB taxonomy): domain Bacteria; phylum Synergistota; class Synergistia; order Synergistales; family Dethiosulfovibrionaceae; genus Pyramidobacter. Next base: position 2,570 of record CAZRXR010000082.1, on the reverse strand, counting down.
GATCGAAAAACTCATCGCCGCGGGCGCGACGATCCGCACGGCGTTCTGCGGCCCCTGCTTCGGCGCGGGCGACACTCCCGCGCACGGAGGGCTGTCGGTGCGGCACACCACGCGCAACTTCCCCAACCGCGAAGGCTCCAAGCCCGGCAACGGCCAGCTTGCCGCCGTCGCGCTGATGGACGCCAGATCCATCGCCGCCACCGCCGCGAACGGCGGGCGGATCACCGCCGCCGACGAACTGGGCTACGAGTACGAATGTCCCGCCTATCATTTCGACCCCACGGCCTACGAGCACCGCGTGTTCCAGGGATTCGGCAGGGGCGACGCGCGCGAGCCGCTCGTCTGCGGGCCGAACATCAAGGACTGGCCGGAACTGCCCCCGCTGAACAGCCACATGCTGCTGAAGGTGTGCGCCTACATCACCGACCCGGTCACCACGACTGACGAACTGATCCCCTCGGGCGAGACGAGTTCGTTCCGCTCCAACCCGATGGGCCTCGCCGAGTTCACGCTCAGCCGCCGCGTGCCCGAGTACGTGGGCAGGGCGAAAGCCGTCATGGCGGACGAGAAGGCGCGCAAAGCCGGATCGTGCCCCGGCGAGGTGGCGGCCGTGCTGGAGAAGGCGCGCGGCATCCCCGGCTGCGGCGGCGTGACTGACGACTCGGTGGATCTCTCCAGCGTTATCTACGCCGTGAAGCCCGGCGACGGCTCGGCGCGCGAACAGGCGGCGTCGTGCCAGCGCGTCCTCCTCGGGGGCGCGAACATCGTCAGGGAGTACGCGACAAAGCGCTACCGCTCCAACCTGATAAACTGGGGCATGGTGCCGTTCGTGCTGAAGGGCGAGCCAGACTTCGCCGACGGCGACTACATTTTCGTGCCGAACATCAAAGCCGCCCTCGACGGCGACATGAGCGACATTCCCGCCTACGTCGTCGGGGAAAAAGTCCGCCCGCTGGCGCTTTCCATCGCGCCCCTCACGGACGAGGAAAAAGATATCATCCGCTGCGGCAGCCTTATCAACTACAACCGAGCGCTCAAAGAGAAGCGTTAAAAAAAACAGACAGGAGGCGGCTTTATTATGACGAGCAAAAACGTGATGCGCCTGCCCGTGACCATCATGCGCGGCGGCACAAGCAAGGGCGTGTACATCCTTCAGGACGATCTGCCCGAGGATCAGGCGGCGTGGGAACCAATCCTCCTGCGCCTTATGGGAAGCCCCGACAAAAAGCAGATCGACGGTCTGGGCGGCTCGCAGTCGGTCACCAGCAAGGTGGCTATCGTCCGCCGCTCGGAGCGTCCCGACGCCGACGTGGACTACACCTTCGCGCAGGTCTCGGTTGACAAGCCGCTCGTGAGTTACAAGGGCAACTGCGGCAACATCTCCTCCGGCGTGGGGCCGTTCGCCGTGGAGAAGGGCCTTGTCGGCGCGAAGGACGGCACCACGAGCGTGAGGATCTTCAACACCAACACCGGCAAGGTGATCGTGGCCGACGTGGCCACCCCCGACGGGGCGGTGCGCTACGACGGCGATTTCGCCATCGCCGGCGTGCCGGGCACGGCCTCCCCCATCCGGCTGAAGTTCGTGAAACCGTCCGGCACGCTGAACCGCGGTCTCCTGCCCACGGGGAACGCCGTCGATACTCTGGACGTGCCCGGTCTCGGCCCCGTTCAGGTCTCCATCGTGGACGCGGCCAACCCGCTCGTGTTCGCCAAGGCCAGGGATCTGGGCCTGACGGGGAAGGAAGTTCCCGACGACCTCAACGCCGATCCCGCCAAGCTCGACCTGCTTGAGAAAGTCCGCGGCCTCGCCGCCGTCAAGCTGGGCCTCATCGAGGACTACACCCGCTCCGCGTGGGAGACGCCCGGCATCCCCAAGATGACCTTTGTGGCCGAGAGCGCCGACTACGTCACGATGGACGGAACGGAGATCAAGAAGGAACAGGTGGATCTGCTGTCCCGCATGATGAGTATGCAGAAGCCCCACCCCAGCTACGCGATGACGGGCGCCATGTGCACGGCCGCGGCGGCCGTGGTTCCCGGGAGCGTCGTCAGCCAGGTGCTTTCTCCAAGCACGGACACGCAGTTTATCCGCATCGGGCATCCCAGCGGCATTCTCGAGTGCGGCGTGGACTACGAGGAAAACGGCCCCCTGCCCGAGATCGCCGACACGTTCGGCTTCCGCACCGCGAACCTGATCATGGAAGGAACCGCCGTCATCCGCCTGTAGCGGACGCGCGGCGCCGCGAAAACAATTACATACCCGGAGGCGAATCATACCATGTCAGCGTCTTTAGCTCCCTATATGCCGGCAGTCTCGCTCGTCGTGCTGGCGGTCGTCGTCGCCATCGGCTTCATCAAGAAGCTGAACCTCGGCTTTATGTCGCTGGGCGTCGCGTTCATTCTGACGCTCGTCTGCGGCCTTCCCGCGCGCGACGTTACGCGCGGCTTCTCCAGTTCCATGTTCGTCACCCTCGTAGGCGTGACGTTCCTGTTCGGCATGGCCTCGCAGAACGGGACGCTCGATCTTTTCTCCAAGAAAGTCGTCGCCCTTGTGGGAAAGCATACCGTGC
>CAZRXR010000081.1:0-5435 GCA_964604125.1 uncultured Synergistaceae bacterium | reverse complement strand
GATTACGGCGTCCGCGACTTCGGCATCGTCTTCGGCCCGTTCCTCTTTGACAACTGGGAGCAGTGCTGGAAGCTCATCGACTCCGACTGGTACAAGGATCAGTGCGCGCAGCTTGAGAAGAAAGGCCTGAAGGTTCTTGTTTCCAACTGGATCTACGGCGCGCGCCACACGCTGACCGTCCGCCCCGTGAACAAGGTTGAGGATCTCGCGGGCATGAAGATCCGCGTCCCGAACAACCAGATCCAGTCGCTCGGCTTCGACGTGCTCGGCGCCGTCTCCACCGGCATGGATCTCGGCGACGTGTATTCCGCGATGCAGACCAAGACCATCGACGGGGCCGAGAACCCGCTGGCGACCCTTTACGGCCGCAAGCTCCACGAGGTCGGCAAGTACCTGATCCTCGACGGCCACGTCCTGAACTTCACCACGCTCGTCTGCTCGGCCGACTGGTTCAACAGCCTGACGGAGCAGCAGCAGAAGTGGCTTGTCGAGAGCGGCGTCGAGGCCGGGCGCTACAACAACGAAGTGCAGGTCAGGGAAGAAGCCAACTACCTCAAGATGATGAAGGACTCGGGCGTCACCGTGGTGGAGCCTTCCGAGGAGGTTCTCGCCGGTTTCCGCGCCAAGGCGCAGGATTTCTACAAGAACAGCAAGAAGTTCGGCTGGTCCGACGGGCTCTACGACAAAGTCTGCCAGGCCATGGGCAAATAAGGCCCGCGCGCGGTCGCCATTGACAATGTGCGAAGCGGGCGGCGGGCGAGCGCGTCTTGTCCGCCGCCTGTTTTCGTAAAGACGAAAGCGAGGGTAACGTAAATGGAACAGAGCGGCAAATTTAAATCCGTGCTTTGGAACCTGGACACCATCGTCGCCTCCGTGGTATTGGCCGTGCTGATCGTCCTGACCTTTGCCGGAGTGCCTTTCCGGTACCTGCTCGGCGCGCCGTTTACCTGGCTCGAGGAAGTCCAGCTCGCCTGCATGGTATGGATCTCCTACGCCGCCGCGGGCGCGGCTTTCCGCGCGGGAAATCAGGTCGCCATCGAGATGGTGGTTGACATGCTGCCGCGCGGCGTTCAGAAGATCGTTGAAGTATTCATCTCGGTCGTCGTCGTCGCGGTGCTGGGCTATCTTTTTTACCAGAGCGTCGGCTACATCAAGATCTTCATCAGAAGCGGACGCGCCACCCCGATGCTCAAGATCCCCTACGCCGTCATCTACGGCGTCGCCCCGGTGTCATACGTGCTGATGGTCGTCAGCTACTTCTACGCCATCTTCAAGGGAGTCAAGTCCGAAACCAAGGAGGCGATTGAACAATGAACGCCGTTCTTGTCACCGCTTCCGTCGTCATGCTGGCGCTGCTTTTCCTCAAGGTGCCCGTGTTCATCTCGGTTCTCGGCGGGGCGGCGGTCTATTTTGTGTCCACGCCGAAGGTCAACTCGATCATCTTCGCGCAGCAGGCGATAACGGGCGTCGAAAGCATCGCGCTGCTCGCCATACCGTTCTTCGTCTGCGCCGGCATCATGATGAACTACACCGGCGTCACGTCGCGCATCATGGGATTCTGCGAAGTGCTCACCGGGCGCATGTACGGCGGCCTCGCCCAGGTCAACGTTCTCCTCTCGACCCTCATGGGCGGCCTCTCCGGCTCCAACCTCGCCGACGCGGCGATGGAGGCGAAGATGCTGATCCCCGAGATGGAGAAGAAGGGCTTTTCCAAGGAGTTCTCCTCGGTCGTCACGGCCGCTTCGGCCATGATCACGCCGCTGATCCCGCCCGGGATCGCGATGATCCTCTACGGCTGCATCGCCAACGTTTCCATCGGCGACCTGTTCATCTCGGGCATCGGCGTCGGTCTCCTGCTGTGCGTCAGCATGATGGCGCTCGTCCGCGTCATCTCGAAAAAGCGCGGCTACGTGCCGATCCGCACCAGCCGCGTCTCGGCGTCCGAATATGCGGCGGCCCTCAAGCCGGCCATTCTTCCCCTGCTCCTGCCGGTCATCATCATCGGCGGCATCCGCATCGGAATCTTCACCGCGACGGAAGCCGGATCGGTCGCCATCGTCTACTCCGTGATGCTCGGCATCATCTACCGCGAGATGCGCTGGGCGGACATGAAGAAAGGCTTTATGGAGACTGTCTGCTCGACCTCGTCCATCATGCTCATCGTCGCCGCGGCCGGCGTTTTCTCGTGGGTGCTGACGAAAGAGCGCGTTCCCCAGCAGCTGACGGAATGGATCGTCTCCACGATCCACAACAAGTACGTCTTCCTGTTTGTCGTGAACGTGTTCCTTCTCATCGTCGGAATGTTCATCGAGGGCAACGCCTCCATGATCATCCTTGTCCCGCTCCTTCACCCGGTCGCGAAGGCCTACGGCATCAACGAGATCCAGTTCGCGATGACGTACATCTTCAACAACGCCATCGGCGCGCTTTCGCCGCCCATGGGGACGCTGATGTTCGTCACGTGCAGCATCGCCGGCTGCAAGACGGGCAGGTTCATCAAGGAAGCCGTGCCGTTCTACGTGCTACTGTTCGTCAACCTGCTTCTGATCACCTACGTGCCGATCTTCTCGACGGGCATCCTGATGCTCCTCGGCGACTGACGGCGAATACACGCGAAGGCATGGCGCTTACGGTGCCATGCCTTCGATGATTTATAACGAAAAAGGGAGAGGTTCATGAAAAAACTTAACTATGAGGTTCTGAAAGCCTCGGGCTACAAAGGGTATATCCTTGAAAAAGCGCCCGAGAAGATCCTCCAGTTCGGCGAGGGCAATTTCCTGCGCGCTTTCGCCGACTACTGGTTCGACGTGTCGAACGAAAAGGCCGGGTGGAACGGGAAGGCCGTCCTCGTGCAGCCGATCGCGCAGGGGCTGACAAAGCTGATCAACGAGCAGGAGGGGCTGTACACGCTCTACCTCCGCGGGCGTGAAAACGGCGAGAAGGTTGACCGCAGGCGCGTCATCTCGTCGGTCAGCCGCTGTCTGAACCCCTACGAGGCGGACGGCTACGCCGCGATGATGGAGATCGCCGCCTCGGACGATCTGGAGTATATCGTTTCAAACACGACCGAGGCCGGCATCGTCTACGACCCGTCCTGCGGCAAGGACGACGCGCCGCCCTCGTCGTTCCCGGCGAAGCTGACGCAGACGCTTTACACGAGATGGAAGGCGGGGAAAAAGCCGCTGGTGATCCTTTCGTGCGAACTGATCGACAACAACGGCAAAGAGCTTGAAAAGTGCGTCCGCAAGTATATCGCCCAGTGGGGGCTTGAAGACGGGTTCTTGGACTGGTGCGGCGAGTGCGTGTTCTGCTCCACGCTTGTGGATCGCATCGTGCCCGGGCGCGTTCGTGATCCCGGCGAGGCCGCGCGCCTCGAGGCGGAGAACGGCTACCGCGACGATCTGATCGACGTGGGCGAGGTCTTCGGCGTGTGGAACATCGAAGGCCCGGCCTGGCTTGAGGAAAAACTGCCGTTCGCGAAGGCGGGGCTGAACTGCGTCGTCGTTCCCGATGTCACGCCTTACAAGAAGCGCAAGGTGCGCATCCTCAACGGCGCGCACACCGGCTTTGTCCCCGGCGCCTACCTCGCCGGGTTCGACATCGTGCGCGACTGTATGTTGGACGACACGGTGAGGTGCTTTATGAACAAAATGCTGCGCGAGGAAGTCATACCGACTCTGCCTCTCGACAGGAAAGACCTCGAGGAGTTCGCCTCCGCCGTCGAGGATCGTTTCAACAACCCGTTCGTGAACCACGAACTGATGAGCATTTCGCTCAACTCGACGTCCAAATGGAAAGCGCGCAACCTGCCGAGCCTGCTGGACTTCTTCGAGATGAACGGCGCGCTCCCGCCCTGTCTGACGACAAGTCTGGCCGCCTACATCGCCTTTTATTCAAACGACGCGCGCGAGCTGACCGAAAAAGGTCTGGTCTGCCGCCGCCCGAAGGGGAACGACTACGTCGTCAGCGACGACCGCTGGGTTCTGGAGTTTTACTGGCGGCACAAAGACGACACCCCGGAGGAACTGACGCGCGCCGTTTTGAGCGACACACGCATGTGGGATCGCGACCTTACGGAGATCGCCGGGCTGGAGACGGCGGTCGCCGCCGCGCTGAAGAAGATACGCTCCGAAGGCGCGAAGGCCGCATTCGCCGCGTGCCTTTAAAAGGCCGTGGACGATGCAGAAACTGATACGCATCAGCCCCCGGGACAACGTGGCCGTCGCGCTGCGCCCCGTGGGCGCGGGCGAGAGCGCCGAAGCCGGCGGCGTGACCGTGACCGCCGCCGGGGAAATACCGCAGGGACACAAAATTGCCCTTGCCGCGATAGCGGAAGGCGCTCCCGTCGTCAAATACGGTTTTCCGATCGGCCGGGCGACGAGCGCGATCGCGCCGGGAGAGTGGGTGCACACGCACAACATGCGCACGAACCTGTCCGGCGAGGAGGAGTACGCCTACGAGCCGGCCGTTCCGCGCGTGGAGCCAGCCGCGCCCGAGACGTTCATGGGGTTCCGCCGCCGCGACGGCCGGATAGCCGTTCGCAACGAGATATGGATCATCCCGACGGTCGGCTGCGTCAACGATGTCGCCAAAAAACTCGCGGAGGACAACCGGGATCTCGCGCGCGGGAGCGTGGAGGGGATCTACGCCTTCGCGCACCCCTACGGGTGCAGCCAGACCGGGGCCGATCACGCCCGGACGCGCAAGCTGCTCGCCGCGCTCGTCCGGCATCCCAACGCGGGGGCCGTCCTCGTTCTGAGTCTCGGCTGCGAAAATCTGCAGCGCGATCAGTTCGTCGCGGAACTGGGGGATTATGATTCGGAGCGCGTGAAATTCCTGACGTGTCAGGACGTGGGCGACGAATACGCCGCCGGACGCGAGCTGCTGGAGGAGTGCGCCGCGTATGCTTCGCGCTTTGAGCGCGAGCCGGTCTCCGTGTCGGGGCTTGTCGTCGGAATGAAGTGCGGCGGCTCGGACGGGCTTTCCGGCGTGACGGCGAACCCGACGGTGGGGGCCTTCAGCGACATGCTCGTCGCCAGGGGCGGCAGCACCGTGCTGACGGAAGTCCCCGAAATGTTCGGCGCCGAGGGCATGCTGCTCGGACGGTGCGCCGACCGCGCCGTCTTCGACAGGGCCGTCTCGATGCTGAACGGCTTTAAAGACTATTTTATCAGCCACAACGAGACGGTCTACGAGAACCCGTCGCCGGGCAACAAGAAGGGCGGCATCACGACCCTCGAGGACAAATCCTGCGGCTGCGTCCAGAAGGGCGGCTCGGCCCCGATAGCGGGCGTGTCAGGCTACGGGGACGCCGTCGCCGCGCGCGGGCTGAACCTGCTGTACGGCCCCGGCAACGACCTCGTTTCGGCCACGGCGATGACGGCGGCCGGGGCGCATATCATCCTGTTCACCACGGGGCGCGGCACGCCGTTCGG
>CAZRXR010000080.1:0-5654 GCA_964604125.1 uncultured Synergistaceae bacterium | reverse complement strand
CGGCGGCCGGGGCGCATATCATCCTGTTCACCACGGGGCGCGGCACGCCGTTCGGTGCCCCGGCGCCGACGGTGAAGATCGCGAGCAACAGCGGGCTGGCCGCGAAAAAACCGGGGTGGATCGATTTCGACGCTGGCCCCGTGGCGGAAGGCGAGCCTATACCGCGGGCCGCGAAAAGGCTCTACGATCTCGTGCTCCGCGTCGCGGGGGGCGAGCGCACGAAAAGCGAGAAAATGGGGTTCCGCGAGATCGCCATATTCAAAGGCGGCGTGACCCTCTAAAGCCGGAGAGACGGAAAAAGCCCCCGCGGGCGTCGCCCGCGGGGGCTTTTTCCGTCTCTCACGGCGGGGCCGCCGTTAGAACGGCTTGTTCGCCACCCGATCGCTCACGGCTTTGGCGAGGCGCTCCGCGAGTTCCCTGTCGGCGGATTCCGCGCAGGCGTAGGCGAGGACGGCCTTGCCGACAAGGCGCGAGGACGCCGGCGTCAGCCTGACCTTTTTCCTCGCCTCGAGCGCGTCCAGCAGCCCTTGGGCATGTTCCGCGTCGGGGCACTCCAAGCACTGCATCGCGAACGCCTTGACCTCGTTGTGGGGGCGCAGGCTCGCCGCCCCGAGCGCCCAGACGCAGACGCCGATCCCCATGGCGAGCGGCCCGGGCCAGCGCGCGAACTCCTTGAAAGCGGCGTTGCAGGCAAGTCCCGCCGCGAATATGGCGGCGCCGGCCGCCTCGAATCTCCGGGCGGCGGCGCGGTAGCGCGCGTAGCATGACGCCGGCCGCCGGGGCGGCGCGGCACTCGTTGTACTCATCGGCTATATCTCCTGTTCCGGGTTTTTCAGCATCGAGCCGAGCAGCGACTTCTCGGCAAACTTCAAGTGTTTCTCCATCGCCGAGGCCGCGGCGCTCCAGTCGCGCGCGACGCAGGCGTCCGCTATCTTCGCGTGATCCCTCATGGCCCGGAGGACGCGCGGCGCCGCCAGCCTGCCGCCGATGATGCGCAGACGCGCGCTCTGAACCCTCACCGTGTCGTACAGATCCGACAGGTAATCGTTGTCGGAGGCCGACATAAGCTCCGCGTGGAACTGATCGTCCAGGCTGAAAACGTCGAGCGGGCGCCCTCCGCCCTCGTAAGCGCGGAAAACCGCCGAAAAACGCGCTATTTCCGCGAGGTCGAGCCTTTCATGGCACGTCGCGAGCACATACGGCTCGACGAGCAGACGCACCTCGTAAATTTTGCGGATGTTCCGTATCGATAAGCCGGAGACCATGATCCCGCGCTTCGGGTAGACCTTGACGAGCCCCTCCCGGGCAAGGCGGCCTATCGCCTCGCGCACCGGCGTGCGCGACACGCCGATCTCCGCCCGGAGCATCGACTCGCTCAGCATTTGGTTCGGCTCGTATTCGCAGTCCTCTATCTTCGCCCGGATGAACCGGTACGCTCTGTTCCGCAGAGACAGATCGCGCTGTTTGGCCAACTGATCAGCCCCCTTTCGCCGCGTTTGGCGGCGTCCACTATGATAATATCGTTTCTCGCCATTTTCAAGCGGGGGATTTTCAAGCGCGGGCGCGGGCTTTCAAAAGACAGTTTCGCGCCGTCGCCTCGGCGTCCGCGCGGGCGGTAAAACGGGTTCGTCTCGCGGGGTCGCGGGCGGCTTTTCGGGAGAGCGCCCGCGCGTCGCGGGATCCCTTTTCGCCGAAAAGCCGGGCGCGCGGCTCCGCCCGGTCGATCGGGGAAACCCCGTCTCCCGCCGCGCGGGAGGAAGGCGAGCGCTGAAGGAGAGCGACGAGCGCGTCCGCGTGCCGGAACGTAGCGACGAAAAAAAACGGCCGCCCAAACCGCCGGGGCGGCCGCCTTTTTCGGCGGCGGGCGAAAGATGGAGAGACGCTCGGCCGCGCGGCGCATCGCCCCGTTTCGCCGCGCGCCGCCGCAATCTGAAAGGGAGCGGTGGATCGCCGTCGGCGCGGCAGCGCCGGGCATCGTCGGCGGGCGCGTCGGTCACGTCGCGGTTGAAAGCGGCGGGACCTGCGGCGCGGCCCGCGCGTCGGAGCGTATCTGTCCGGCCGCCCGTCGCGCGCGATCCGTGCCGCCGAAGTCGGGAACGTTGGCCGGGAAGCGAAATTCCCGTGGGGCGGCACGCCCGCTCGTGTACAGTGAGCGTAAGGGCGGCAGATTTCCGCGTCGGCGGCGCTCATGGCCGGACGCTCGGACGCCGTAAAACGCGCCCGGCGGCGGTTTCTCCCGCGCCGGACGTTAAGAGCGACGGAATCGCTCGCGGCGGCGCGGAGCGCGAGCGTACCGCCGCGTTGCCGCCTCGGGCACGTTCGCGCGAGCCGCCGCGCGGGCGTGGCCTTTACGGCTTCGGCGGCGCGGTTGTAAGCGTTGTCTAACCGCCACGAGAACATTTTCGCCCCGTCTCCCGGAAGATTCCGCCTTGACGGCGGGCGGTTTTTCGCGCCTCGTAACCGCTCCGCGCGTGCGGACACGGCGTTTCGCGCCGCGCGGCGAACGCGCGTCGCGCGAGAAGTTTCTCCGGCGGGATCAAAGATACGGCTTTCGCGGCGGGCGATCCCGCCCGGCGCGGGACGGCGAGTCGTTTTCTTCCTTTCGCGGCGGGCGGCGGGGGGCCGCCGCTCCCGGCGGCGCGCTTTTTTTGAAAAAAATAAGAGCGCTTTTTTGTTTTGGGGGCTTGAAATTTTCGGTTAGGTATATTAAACTAACGCTGATTTCGAGGTTAGCCGCGCTAACCTTGTGCTTGAGGAGGAACAGAATGGTGCCGCTGACGATGGCAAGGGCGGGAGAGACCGTCGCGATCCGCAAGGTCTCCGGCAAGGACGAGGTGCGTCAGCACTTGGCGGAGCTTGGGTTTGTGGTCGGCGGCGACGTGACGGTGGTCAGCGAGATGGCCGGGAACCTGATCGTCCAGGTGAAAGACAGCAGGATCGCCCTTGGCAAAGCCATGGCTAACAAGATCATGGTGTAGGGCGGCCGGAAAGGAGAAGGAACCATGAAAACGCTGAAGGACGTGAAAGTGGGCGAGACGGCCACCGTGCTGCGCCTGCGCGGAGAGGGCGCCGTGAAACGCCGCATCATGGACATGGGCATCACAAAGGGCGTGGAGATCTTCGTGCGCAAGGTGGCCCCGCTGGGCGACCCGATGGAACTGAACGTAAGGGGCTACGAGCTGTCCGTCCGCAAGGCCGACGCCGAGATGATCGAGGTCAGGTGACGGGCGGGCGCGGTCGGCCTTTTCACTCACGAGAGAGGAGACAAACGACATGGACATAAAAATCGCCCTCGCGGGCAACCCGAATTGCGGCAAGACCACTCTTTTCAACGCGCTCACCGGCTCCAACCAGTACGTCGGCAACTGGCCCGGCGTGACGGTCGAAAAGAAAGAGGGTCGGCTGAAAGGGCACAAGGACGTCGTCATCCAGGATCTGCCGGGCATCTACTCGCTGTCGCCCTACACGCTCGAGGAGGTCGTGGCGCGCGACTACCTCGTCAAGGAACGGCCCGACGCCATCCTCAACATCGTGGACGGCACCAACATCGAGCGCAACCTGTACCTCACCACGCAGCTGGTCGAACTGGGGCTTCCCGTGGTCGTGGCGGTGAACATGATCGACCTTGTGCGCAAGAACGGCGATCTGATCGACCTCAAAAAACTCGGCGCCGAACTTGGCTGCCATGTGGTGGAGATGAGCGCCCTCAAAGGCGAGGGCGGCATGGAGGCCGCCGAAGAAGCCGTGGCGATGGCGCGCGCCAGGCAGACAGGCGAGGCGGAGCATGTGTTCAAGGGCAGCGTGGAGCACGCCATCGCCCACATCGAGGAGTCGATCGAGGGCAAAGTGGAGGGCACCTACCTGCGCTGGTACGCCATCAAGATTTTCGAGCGCGACCGCAAGGTGCTGGACGAACTGAAACTTCCCGAGGAGCTGAAGGTTCATCTGGAGCGGCACATCGCCGACTGCGAAAAAGAACTCGACGACGACGCCGAGAGCATCATCACCAACCAGCGCTACAGCTACATCGAGGGCGTCGTCTCAAGGTCGGTGAAGAAGAAAGCCGCCAGACACAGCCTCACCGTCTCCGACCGAATCGACAAGATCGTCACAAACCGCGTACTGGCCCTGCCCATCTTCGCGGCCGTCATGTTGCTGATCTACTCGATAGCGATGGGTACGTCCATCGCCGACGGCGGGATCGCCATCGGCACGTTCGGCACCGACTGGGCCAACGACACGCTGTTCGGCGAGCTGGCGCCCGGCTGGCTGGGCGGCCTGCTGACAACGCTCGGCGTGGCCGAGGGCACGTGGCTGTACGGCCTGATCATCGACGGCATCGTGGCGGGCGTGGGCGCCGTTCTGGGCTTTGTGCCGCAGATGCTCGTGCTGTTCCTGCTGCTGTCCGTCCTCGAGGACGTGGGCTACATGGCCCGCATCGCCTTCATCATGGACAGGATCTTCCGCCGTTTCGGCCTGAGCGGCAAAAGTTTCATCCCCATGCTGGTCGCCACTGGCTGCGGCGTGCCCGGCATCATGGCCTCGCGCACGATCGAGCAGGATCGCGACCGCAAGATGACCATCATGACCACCGCCTTCATCCCCTGCGGCGCGAAAATGCCCATCATCGGCCTGTTCGCGGGCGCCGTGTTCGGCGGCTCGGCGTGGGTGGCCGTGTCGGCCTTCTTCATCGGCATCGCCGCCGTGGTCGTGTCGGGCATCATGCTCAAGAAGTTCAAGATCTTCGCGGGCGAGCCGGCGCCGTTCGTCATGGAACTGCCCGCATACCACATCCCCTCGGCGAGCAACGTTCTGCGCGCCACGTGGGAGCGCGGCTGGAGCTTCATCAAGCGCGCCGGCACCATTATCCTGCTTTCGACGATGATCCTGTGGTTCCTTCAGGGTTACGGCTTCACAGACGGGGTCTTCGGCGCGGTCGAGGACAACAACTCGTCGCTGCTTGCCGCGATCGGCAACGCCGTCGCGTGGATCTTCTACCCGCTCGGCTGGACGGGCGACATGGCGTGGAAGGCCACGGTCGCGTCCGTCACGGGGCTTATCGCCAAGGAGAACGTCGTGGGCACGTTCGGCACGCTCTACCACTACGCGGGCGAGATCAGCGAGAACGGCGAGGAGATCTGGGCGCTCGTGGGCGCCGACTTCAACGCCGTCACCGCGTACAGCTTCATGATCTTCAACCTGCTGTGCGCTCCCTGTTTCGCCGCCATGGGCGCCATCAAGCGCGAGATGAACAACGCCGGGTGGACGGCGTTCGCCATCGGCTACATGACATTCTTCGCCTACGTGGTCGCCATGATCGTCTACCAGATCGGCGGACTGGCCGAGGGCCTCGTGAGTTTCAACGCATGGACGGTCGTCGCTCTGGCCGCCGTCGCCGTCATCCTCTTTCTGCTGTTCCGCAAAGGCTGGCAGGGCGAGGAAGGGACGCGGTCGCTCAGTTCCATCGACGCCGCGAGCCGTTAAAAAGGAGGGGAAAGGACATGCCTCCCGCGCTCGGAAAGACGATTGTGACAGTCGCGCTGCTGGCGGTCGTGACGCTGGCCGTCCGCTCGGTGTGGAAGTCGCACAGGAGCAAAAACTGCGACGGCGACTGCTGCAAGTGCCGCGGCTGCCACTGAAAGCGCGATCGCGAA
>CAZRXR010000079.1:3368-5698 GCA_964604125.1 uncultured Synergistaceae bacterium | reverse complement strand
GCCGCGAATAACGCGAGCGGCGCGCCGCGAAATCGCGTAAAAAACGCCGTTCTCCCCAAAAAAGGAGAGAACGGCGCGAGGTTCGTTCACTGTCTCGCGCGGCGGCGCGTTCGGCCCGCGCGGAACGCGGCGCAAAACGCCTTTTTAGATCGCCGCGCGGGGGCGCTGAACTTTTTTCAGCCGCGAAAAAACGTTTTCTCCCCGGCGAATGCCCGCGCGCCGGGGCGCGAAAAAAAAACCGTCTCCGCGCGCGCGGGGGCGGTTTTTTCTTCGGGGTTCGGACAGGCCGCCGCGCGCGGCCCTCCCGTCGTTATCCGTCGGAAAGGAGTTCCTTCATCATCGCGTCCGCGTCGGTATACGTCGTGCCGAGGGCGGGGTCGGCTTTCATCTTCCGCACTTCCCGGATCGCCTCCAGCGTTTCGGCGTTCGGCCCGCCGCCGGTTCGGGACGGTATTCCGCGCTCGCGGGCTTTAAAAGCCGTCGCCGCGCTCTTTCCCGCGTCCGCGTGGTTCGCGGCGTTCGCGCGCGTCATGGTTTCGCCCCCCCCTTCAAGAGCCGTCGCGCAAAGTATATAATAACTCCGCCGTCGCCGTCAATCTTCCGCCGCCGCGCGATCCGTCCCCGGCGCGGAACCGGGCGCGCGGGCGTTTTCTTTCGGCGCGGGCGAAATCGGCGGCGCGGTGTGGTATAATGCGGCAGACGGCCCCGCCGGCCGGGGCGTTTTCCGCCCTCGCCGCGCGGCGGGAGCGTTTTTTTTCGCGAAGGAGATGTTTGTGGCGCATGGTCATCAACCCGAACGCCGTCACGCTCGACAACGCGCGCGTGGCGGCTCTCGCCGCCGCCGAACCGGCGACGGTGGGGCATTTCCGCGACTTCGGCTTTAACGCCGGGCCGCTTTTCATCTCGATTCCCGGCGCGCGTTTCGCCGGGCGCGCCGTCACGGTGAAGCTGCCGGGCGACGACGGCTCGCTGCTGCACGTGGCGGCGGGCATGGCCGGCCCCGGCGACGTGCTTGTGGTGGATCGCGCGGGCGACACGGAGCGCGCGGCTCTGGGCGGTCTGGTGGCGTGGGCGCTGCGCGCGCGCGGCGTGGAGGGCGCGATCGTTGACGGCGCGGTGACGGACATCGCCGAGCTGCGCGAGTACGGTCTCGCGGTGCTGTACCGGCGGCTGTCGGCGCTGACGACGCGGCTGCGGCGCGCGGAGGGCGAGATCAACACGCCGGTGGTGTGCCGCGGCGTGGAGGTGCGTCCGGGCGACATCGTTCTGGGCGACGAAAACGGCTTTGTGGCGCTGCCGCCGGGCGAGGCCGAGGAGGTGTGCGCGCGCGCGATCGCGGCTCAAAAGGCCGAGGCGGAGAAGCGGGAGCGCATCGCGCGCGGCGAGCGTCTGGCCGACGTGACGCGCGCCGGGGCGCTGCTGCGGGAGGCTTTGGCCGCCGGGGGGCGGAGCGGCGAAGGGGGCGCGGCATGAGCGCGTTTGTGATGGCCGTTGTGCAGATGGACTCGGGCGCGGACACGCGCGCCAATCTGGAGAAGGCGGGAAGGCTCATCGACGAGGCGGCGTCGCGCGGGGCGAAGTTCGTCGCGCTGCCGGAGAACGCGCACTACTGCGGGCCGAAGGAGGGGGCGTTCGCCGCCGCCGAGACTGTTCCCGGCCCGGCGAGCGAGTTCTTCGCCGCCAAGGCGAGGCGGCACAGGCTGTGGCTGCACTGCGGCTCTATCGGCACGCGCGCGCCGGGCGGGAGCCGGATACGCAACACGACGCTGCTCTTTTCGCCCTCGGGCGATCTGGCGGCGCGCTACGACAAGATCCACATGTACGACGTTGAGATCGCGGGCGGCCCCAGCGCGCGCGAGTCGGACACGGTGGAGCCGGGCGGCGCGATCGTGACGTGCCGCACGGATTTCTGCGACGTGGGGCTTTCCATCTGCTACGACATGCGGTTCCCCGAGGTGTACCGCGCGCAGGCGCTGATGGGGGCCAAACTGCTGATCGTGCCGTCGTGCTACACGATGTTCACCGGCAAGGATCACTGGGAGTGTCTGCTGCGGGCGCGCGCCATCGAGAACCAGTGCTATGTCGCCGCGCCGGGGCAGATCGGGAACAAACCGGCGTACCGGGCCTACGGGCGATCGATGATCATCGACCCGTGGGGGGTGGTCACGGCCTGCGCCGGCGACCGCGAATGTGTGATCTGCGCCGAGATCGACCCCGCCTACGCCGACGAGGTGCGCGCCCAGCTGCCGAGCCTGAAGAACCGCCGCCCCGAGGCGTACCGCCCGCGAGGGTAGCGGGGAGGGGAGCAAGCGCGCCTGTTTCGCGGAACG
>CAZRXR010000079.1:0-3268 GCA_964604125.1 uncultured Synergistaceae bacterium | reverse complement strand
ATGCGTACAAAGCCGCGCGGCGCGGGAACGAGAGACCCGTAAACAGCGTTTTGAGCGCGCCGCCCCGGCAAAGCGCCGAAAATGCGCCGTAAAAGCGCGGCCCGCGTTCGCTGTGCGGAACGCGGCGTAAAACGTTTTTGTATAGCGGCGCGAGCGGATTTTACAAAAAAACACCGTTTCCCCAAAAAAAAGAAAGCAACGTAAAAGCGCTTTTTGTTCTACACTGCGCGGAAAAGCCGCCCCGCCCGGCGGCGTGTCCCGTCCCGCGCGCGGACGCCCGTTCGTCCCCTCCGGCGGGCGCGTCCGTACACGCCGGAAAAACAGCGTCACCGAAAGGAGAAAACTGCCATGAAAAAACGTTACGCCGCGCTCGCGCTGCTCGCCGCCGCGTCGCTCGCGATCGCGGGCGCGGGAGCCGCGCGCGCCGCCGTGAAGCTGCGTCTGGGCGGCAAGATGAACGCCGACCACCCGGAGAGCGTGGCCATCGCCCGCGCCGCCGAGGCGATCAAGGAGCGCACGGGCGGCGAGGTGGAGATTCTGTGCTACTTCGGCGAGGTGCTGGGCGACAGCAAAAAGCAGCTTGACAACACCGTTTCGGGCGCGCAGCATCTCTACGCCGAGGGGTACGGGTTCTGCGCCGCCTACAGCAAACTGTTCCGCGTGGGCACGGTACCCTACGTGTTCCGCGACAACGAGCATTACCGCAAGTTCCTGCTGTCCGACATCGAGAAGGAGGCCGAGGACGATCTGCTCAAAAAGGCCGGGCTGATCGTCGTCAACCGAAAGCGCAACTGGCTGCGCGGGCCGTTCCGCGTGATCGCGTCGCGCCGCCCCGTGCGCTCGCTCGACGATCTCAAAGGTCTGAAGCTGCGCATGTCGTCCGCCCCCGCGAGCGTGAAGTCGTGGGAGCAGCTGGGCTGCGCCGTGTCGGTCATTCCCTACTCGGAGACGTATCTGGCGCTCCGGCAGGGCGCGGTGGACGCGCTGACATGCCCGGTGGTGGACGCCTACCTGTACAAGTTCTGCGAGGTGGCGCCGTACATCACCGTCACGAACGAGTACCCGCAGCAGGTGGCCGTGCTGATGAACGCGCGCGCGTTCTCCCGGCTGACGGAACGGCAGCGGGAGATCCTGCTGGAGGAGTTCGACAAGGCGGGCGAGTACGTGACGGAGCGGGCGCTCTCCGCGAGCGACGAGATTATCCGCAAGATGAAGGACGAGTACGGCGTCACCGTGATCGAGCCCGATCTGGCCCCGTGGCGCGAGCGGATGGAGCCGTTCATCGCGTCGCTGGAGAAGTCGGGCTACATCCCGGCGGGCTGCGTGGAGCGGATCCGCGCCATCCGCTGAACGAGCGCCCGGAACCGGCGAAAAAGGAGGGAGCGCTTGTGGCAAAGAAGATCGCCGCCTGCATCGACCGGCTGCTGGCCCTGAACGGCTGTCTGATGATCGCCTGCGCGGCGCTGCAGATCGCGTCGCGCGCGCTGGGGCGGCCCGTGCCGTGGACGGTGGAGGCGCTCACGTTTCTGGGGCTGTTCTCGGTGGTGCCGGGCGAGGCTTCGCACTTCCTCAAAGGCACCGAGACGCGCGTCGGCTTTCTCGCCGATCGTCTGCCGCGCCGCGCGCGGGCGGCCGCGGAGGCCGCCGTTGGCCTTGTCTGCGCCGCGTTCGGCTGCGCGCTGTTCTGGGGCGCGGCGGACTACGCCGCGCTCGCGGGCATGAGCGTGTCCGACCGCTATCTGCCGCTCCCGCCCGAGGCCGACGTGCTGCCCGTGTTCGTCCTCGCCGCCGCCGTTTTCTTCAACGGTCTGCGCGCGACGCTCCGCGCCGTCAAACTCGCCCGCGCGGGCGAAGGGGGGAACGTCCGATGGTCTCCGCCGCGCTGATCGTCACGCTCGTCGCGCTGCTGTTCCTCGGCGCGCCCGTCGTCGTCGCCATGGGGGCGGCGGCCGCCGTGGGCTGCTGGCTGTCGGATCTGCCGGTGTACCTGATCGCGCAGGGCGTCGTGAACGGCGCCGCGTCGTGGAACCTGCTGTCGCTGTTCTTCTTCATCATGGCGGGCAACATCATGAGCGCCTGCGGCGTGGCCGAGCAGATTTTCAAGTTCGCGTCCGCGTGCGTGGGGCACTGGCCGGGGGGGCTGGCGCACGTCAACTGTCTCTGCTCGGCGGTGTTCGCCGGCATCTCGGGCGCGGCGGCGGCCGACTGCGCGGCGCTGGGGCCGGTGGAGATCGCCTCGATGACATCGAACGGCTACGACCTGAAATACAGCACGGGCATCACGCTGGCGTCGTCGATGGTGGGGCCGATGATCCCGCCGAGCGTGTTCTTCATCATGTTCGGCGCTGTGACCGACACGTCCGTCGCGCGGCTGTTCCTGGCGGGGATCGTGCCGGGGGCGGCCATCACGCTGGCGCTGATGCTGATGTGCGCGCGCGTGGCCGCGCGGCGGCCCGACCTGTTCCCGCGCGGGGAGTACACGCCGTGGCGGACGCGGCTTTCGATCTTCAAAAAGGCCGTGTGGGCGCTGCTCGCGCCCGTGATCATCGTGTTCGGCATGACATCGGGCACGGTCAGTCCCACGGAGGCGGGCGCGGTGGCCGTGATCTACTCCGCGCTGCTGGGCGCGGCCTATCGCACGCTGCGGTGGAAGGCGCTGTGGAACGCAGTGCGCGATTCGATGGTGACGGCGGCTTCGAGCCTGATCCTGTTCGGCTTCGCGTCCACGCTGTCGTACATTCTGACGGTGGAGATGCTGCCCGCCAAGCTGGCCGCGCTGATCCTCGGCCTGACGCGAAGCAGGATCGCCGTGCTGCTCCTCACGGACGCGCTGCTGCTGCTGCTTGGCTGCTTTATGTCGGCCTCCAGCGCGATGATTCTGGTGACGCCGGTGCTGATGCCGCTGATGGAGCGGCTCGGCGTGTCCACGCTGCAGCTGGGCGTGCTGATGTGCTTCGCGCTGACCATCGGGATCGCCACGCCGCCCGTGGGCATGGGGCTGTATATCCTCGCCGACGTGTCGCGCCAGAAGATCGAGGACGTGGCTCGCGGCTTTATGCCGTTTTTTCCGGCGCTCGCCGCCACGCTGGCGCTGCTGACGCTGGCGCCGGGGCTTTCCACATGGCTGCCCGGCCTGCTGATGCCGTAGCCCGGGGCGCTGGAAACGAAACGTTTGTTCGGACGCTAAAAGCCGGGGAGCGCCGCGCGGTCATTCGCGCGGCGCGCTTTCTTTTAGGCGTCCGCCGGGCGTTTTCGCAAGGGCGCGAGA
>CAZRXR010000078.1:0-5737 GCA_964604125.1 uncultured Synergistaceae bacterium | reverse complement strand
CGCCGATCCGCGCGCCCAACGCCGCGAACGACGTTTCGCCGCTTGTAAAGAGCGCCCCGCCGGACGCTTTCGCCGCCCGCCGAAACGGGGACGGGCGCGCCCAAAGAGTTTTTCCGCGCGGGCTACTCGCCCTCGCCCTCCTCGATCTCGAGCGTCGTCAACTCGTAATCAAGGCTGCCCATGCCGATGGCCGCCGCGTGCTCGAACTGCGCGTGCGGGCGCGTCACGGGGTGCAGCAGCGCGAACTTGTCGTCGCCCTCGTGGAAATGCTCCTCGTCGGCGACGCCGCCGGCGGCCGCCGTCACCAGATCGTAGCAGGCCTTGTCGAGCGCCACCGGGTCGTCGCTCGCGGCGATGCCGATGTCGGGCACGATCGGCGTGTCGCTCCAGCCGCAGCAGTCGCACAGAGGCGTGATGTCCATCATCACGTTGACGTACACGACGCGCTTTTTGCCCTTCACGGCGCCCCATGCGTACTCGGCTATGCGCTGCCCGAACTCGGCCATGTCGTCGGCGCCCGTCCACGCGATGGAGACGGCCCCGGCGGGGCACACGGTCATGCACTCGCAGCAGCCGAGACAGGGCGCGATATTCACGCGCGACACGGTCTTGCCGTTCGCGTTTTTGACCATTGTGATGGCGTGCCCGGGACAGTTGCGGAAACACCTGCCGCAGCCCACGCAGCGCTCCTCGTCCACGGTCAGGCGGATCTGGTGCTGGGCCTTCTTGCCGCGCGCGGGCGCGCAGCCCATCGCCAGATTCTTGATCGCGCCGCCGTAGCCCGCCGCCACGTGCCCCTTGAAGTGCGACACCACGACGAGCGCGTCGGCCTCGGCCACGGCCGACGACACCTCGACGGTCTTGAAGTGCGGCGCGTCGATCTCCACCTCGCGGAAGTCGTTGCCCCGCAGGCCGTCGGCGATCACCACCGGCGCGCCCACCTGCGCGAAGCCGAAGCCGTTCTCGACGGCTGTCACAAGGTGATCGACGGCGTTCTTGCGGCTGCCCACGTAGAGCGTGTTGCTGTCGGTCAAAAACGGCCTGCCGCCGAAGCGCTTGATCTCGTCCACGACGGCGCGGATGAAGATGGGCCGCATGTACGTGTCGTTGCCTTTCTCGCCGAAGTGCAGCTTGACGGCCGTGAGGTCGCCCGGCTTCACCGACTTGCCCACATCGACGGCCCCGAGCGCTTTTTTGAGCACGTCCACCTTGCTCACGGCGGGCGTAAACGGCGCGAACCACACGACAGACTTCTTTCCCATGACGAACGTTCCCCCTCGGATAAAAGGTGTGCGGAGCTTTCCCCCGCGCCCATTATAGCAGACTGGAGCGCGCTCCATGGGGCGGCGTCCGCCGCGCACCGCTTTTTTTTCGCGCTTTCGCGCCCGGGGAGCGCCGCGCCGGGCAAACCTCTGCTATAATCACAAAGGAGGCGGCGCGCTTTAAAAAAAGCCGTTCGCGTCCGCCGCGCGGCGGAAAACGCGCGGAGACGCCGGAAAGCCCCCGCTCGGGAAAAAGCGTCCCGGCCCGGCGGCCCGCGCGCGGAAAGACGTTTCGAGGAGGTTACGGATATGGCACGCAACATCACACCCCGTTCACGGGACTATTCGCAGTGGTACCTTGACGTGATCAAGGCGGCCGAACTGGCCGACTACGCGCCCGTGCGGGGCTGCATGGTCGTCCGTCCCACCGGCTACGCCGTGTGGGAGATCATACAGGCCAAGTTCGACGCCGCGTTCAAGGCGACGGGACACGTCAACGCCTACTTCCCGCTGCTGATACCGTCGTCGTTCCTTCGCAGGGAGGCCGAGCACGTGGAGGGCTTCGCGCCCGAGTGCGCCGTCGTCACGCGCGCCGGCGGCGAGGAACTGGAGGAGCCTTTTGTGGTGCGCCCCACGTCCGAGACGGTCATCGGGGCGATGTATTCCAAATGGATACAGTCGTGGCGCGATCTGCCGCTGCTGATCAACCAGTGGTGCAACGTGATGCGCTGGGAAAAGCGCCCGAGGCTGTTTTTGCGCACGTCGGAGTTCCTGTGGCAGGAGGGCCACACGGCCCACGCCACGCGCGCCGAGGCCGAGGCCGAGACCAGAAAAATGCTGGGCGTGTACGCGCGCATTATGAAAGAAGATCTGGCGCTGCCCGTCGTGGAGGGCGTCAAATCGGAGGGCGAGCGCTTCCCCGGCGCGGTGGACACCTACACGTGCGAGACGATGGTGAGCGACACAAAGGCGCTGCAGGCCGGAACAAGCCACTTTCTCGGCCAGAACTTCGCCAGGGCGTTCGGCATCCAGTTTCAGGATCAGAACGGCGATCAGCGGTATGCGTGGACGACAAGCTGGGGCGTTTCCACGCGCCTGATCGGCGCGGTGATCATGACCCATTCCGACGACGACGGGCTGATCCTCCCGCCGCGCGTGGCCCCCGTCAAGGCCGTCGTCGTACCCATCTCGAAGGACGGGGCGAAGTTCGAGCGGCTCGCCGCCAGAGCGCGCGATCTGGCGCTCCGTCTGGGCGAAGTCCTCGGCCCGCTGTCCGTGAAGGTGGACGAGCAGAACCACACGCGCCCCGCCGACAGGTTCTTCCGGCACCTGCAGCGCGGCGTGCCGCTGCGTCTGGAACTCGGCGAGAAAGACGACGCCGCCGGGACGGTGAGGAGCGTGCGCCGCGACACGGGCGCGCGAGAGGACATTCCGCAGGACGCCCTGACGGAGCGCGTGCCCGCGCTGCTCGACGAGATCCAGCGGAGCCTGTACGAAAAGGCCCGCTCGTTCCGCGAGGCCAACACCCGCGAGGCCGCGAGCTACGACGAACTGAAGGCGCTGCTGGCCGAAGGCGGCTGGGTCAAGTGCTTCTTCGCCGGGAGCGCGGAGGACGAAAAGAGGATCAAGGAGGAGACGCAGGCCGCCGTGCGCTGCTACCCCCTTGCCGAGAAAGACCGCGCGGGCCGCTGCGTCGTCACGGGCAAAGAGGGCGCGCGCCTGGCGATCTTCGCCAAGTCGTATTAGACGGCGGAAAGCCCCCGTCCGAGGGGGACGTGACGCACATGGAGAAATACACGGAAAACCCTTTCTACCCCTGGCAGCTGGAGGCGTGGCGCGCCCTTACCGACGACGGGGGCGGCCCCCTGTCGGCCGTGCTGTCGGCGCCTACGGGCGCGGGCAAGACGCGCGTGGCCTACCTGTGGGCCGGCCTCGTCGATGAGAGCGGGCGCCCCCTCGCCGACAGAGACGGCCTCCCCAAGGTCATATTCACCGCGCCGATCAAGGCGCTCAGCAACGAGCGCTACATGGATCTGCTCAAGATGGGCTTCGACGTGGGCATCGAGACGGGCGACTTCAAAAAGAACTCCGGCGCGCCCGTCATCTGCTGCACGCAGGAGATCTACGACCTCAAATACGCCGGCATGGGCGGGCTGCGGCTGATCATCGACGAGTTCCACTACATCTTCAGCGAGAACGAGCGCAGCCGCGCTTACATCGACGGCCTGCGCAAGACCCGCCCGGACGTGCCCGTGCTGGTGATGTCGGCCACGTTCGGCCAGCCCGGCGAGATACGCGACTACCTCGAGCGCGTGTTGGCGCGGCCGTTCGAGCTGTTTGTGCTGAAGGAGCGGACCACCGGGCTTACCTACCTGAAAACCGGCGCGAACGCGCGCGACATCCGCGACGCCCTCGTGTTCGCGTTCTCGCAGAAGGGCGTGCACACGGTGGCCGACCTCATCGCCGCGCAGAGAATGGACATCGACCCGGGCCGCAAGGCCCGCCTGCGCGATTTGGCGTGGATCCTCGAAGTCAAGACCATCCAGAGGCACCTGTTCAAGGGCGTGGGCGTCTACTACGGCCGCCTGCTGCCCAAGGAAAAGCTGCTCGTCGAGCGCGCCTACCGCGAGCGCGTCATCGACGTGGTCGTGGGCACCGACGCGCTCGCCCTCGGCGTCAACCTGCCCGCCGAGACCGTGGTGTTCGCGCAGACGGTCAAGTACTTCGACAGACGCCCCATCGGCAAGACCGCGTTCAGTCAGATGGCCGGGCGCGCCGGGCGCAAAGGGCTGTTCGACGAGGGCTTCGTCACGTGGCTGGAGGACAGCCCCGTCGAGTCGCGCGGCGTGGACACCGGCGCGATGTTCAAGGCGCTCGAGCGTATGCCCGACGACACGGCCTCCATTCAACTCAGCCCCGACTTCGGCGCGATCCTCAAACGCCGCAGCACTGTGGGGAACGAGGCCGAGATCGTCGCCGGCTACTCGCTGCCGCCCCTGCGGTACGCCGACGTGAAAGCCGAGATCGCCGAGGCCCTCGAGCGCATCGACGCCAGCCTCGAGCGGCTGGCCCCCGGGCGCAAAGAGGCGTTCAAAGCCGTGCTGGCCGACGTGTGGTACGGCGAGATGGAGATCGACCAGAACCTGGAGATGGCCGAACTGTTCTTCAGCGGCGGCGCGGACGGCGGGCCGTGCGCGCACCCCGACGGCCTCGTCGCGGCCGAACTGTTCCAGAAGTACGAGAAGAACTTTCTTCAGGCCCTGCTGCGCGTGAAGCGCTACAACAACTCCCTTCCCGAGGCCTACAGGTTCGGCGGCATGGACAGAGTGGAGCGCGCCGTCGAGGAGATAGACCCCACCGTGTTCGGTTTCGAGGATCGCATCCTCGAGATGGACAGCACCGCCGTCGATCTGCCCGAGGCCGAGGTGCGGCTGGCGCCCCCCGACAGCGCGCGGCTGGAGCGCCGCCATCGTCGCGGCGGGCGGGGCAAAAAGGCCAAAAACGCCGCTCCGCGCGAAAGCGGGAAAGCCTCCGGCGCGAAAAAGAAAAAGCGCCGCGGCCGCCGCCGTCGGCGCAAGGACACCCCTCCGCGCGACCCGCCGTCGGACGACTGAGACGCGCGCGGGGGAAAACGCGCCGCCGCGCCGTGAAAACCGGCCGGGGGAAAAGAGCGCTAGGGGCTTTTTTCGCTCTCGCCGCCCGCGCGGCACGGTTCCCAAAACGCGCTTTCGCGCGCTCCTTCCGCGCCCTCGCGCGCGAAATTTTCCAAAGCAGGCGCGTTTTTCGCAAGCCACGCACGGCGAAAAAAAACAACTTCGCGGCGGCGAAAGATGCGCGCGCAAATTCCCTTTTCTGCCGGTGTCAAAAAAGCGCGGGTAAAAAAATCGCCGCCGCACGGCGTTTCCGGCGGGCGAAAGAACTTCGCGGCGGCGAAAAACCTTGCCTGCGCCCCCGCGCCTTTTTTCGCTCCCCCGCCCGTGTGCGGGAAAACGCGCGCCGCGCCGTGAAAACCGATCGAGGGAAAAAAAACGCCGTGAGTTTTTTTTGCTCGCCGCCCGCGCGGGAAACTTTTTCCGCGCGCGGCGTTTTTCACTTGCGCTCCTCGCCGTTCGCCCGCCTGCTCCGCGCGAAAGCGGGAAAGCCTCCGGCGCGAAAAAGAAAAAGCGCCGCGGCCGCCGCCGTCGGCGCAAGGACACCCCTCCGCGCGACCCGCCGTCGGACGACTGAGACGCGCGGGGGAAAACGCGGCCCGCGCCGTGAAAACCGATCGAGGGAAAAAAGAACGCCGTGAGTTTTTTTTGCTCTAGCCGCCCGCGCAGGAAACTTTTTTTCGCGCGCGGCGTATTTTTTGGGGCGCGCGGGGCGGGGAGACGTTTTTCCCGGGAGGAGCGTCGTCCTTGCGCGTTTCCACTCGGGATCGTTTTTTTCCGCATGGCCCGGTTCGGCGGCTCATGTCCTTCGCGGCCCGTCCCGGC
>CAZRXR010000077.1:0-5780 GCA_964604125.1 uncultured Synergistaceae bacterium | reverse complement strand
TCCATGACCATCTCGGGATCGAGCGCCGACGTTGGCTCGTCGAACAGCATCACGTCGGGATCCATCTCCAGCGAGCGCACGATGGCCAGCCTCTGTTTCTGCCCGCCGGACAGCTTGCCGGGGAACTCGTCGAGCTTGTCGCCCAGCCCGACGCGCGCCAGCAGGCCCACAGCCTTGGCGCGCGCCTCCTCGGGCTTCAGCGTGCCGTTGGTGACGGGCGCCACCGTGACGTTGTCGAGAACCGACAGGTGGGGGAACACGTTGAAGTGCTGGAACACCATGCCGATCTTGCGGCGCGCCCGCGTGACGGGAGCGCCGGGCGCGGCGATGTCCGCGCCGTGGAACCACACGTGCCCCCCGTCGGGGATCTCGAGCAGGTTCATGCAGCGGAGCAGCGTGCTCTTGCCGCAGCCGGACGGCCCGAGGATGGTGACAACCTCGCCGCGGCTGATGTCGAGGTCGATGCCGCGCAGCACGTTCAGCGCGCCGAAACTTTTGCGCAGTCCCTCCACGCGGATGACGGTGTTATCGCTCATTGGCCCTCAGCCTCTTTTCCAGCCGGCGCGTCAGGCGCGACAGCGAAATTGTCAGGAACAGATAGACGGATCCCGAGATGCACAGCGGCTCGATGGCCAGAAACGTGGCCGACTGCACCTTCTTGTAGGCGGTCATCAGTTCGCCGATGAAGAACGTCGATGCCAGCGATGTCTCCTTGATCATGACGATCATCTCGTTGCCGAGCGCGGGCAGAATGTTGCGGATGGCCTGCGGGAAGATGATCTTGGTCATGATGTAGCGCTCCTCCATACCGAGGCTGAGCGCCGCCTCGCGCTGGCCGTGATCGACGGCCTGGATGCCCGCGCGGATGATCTCGGCCACGTAGGCCGAAGCGTTGACGACGAGCGCGCAGAGGATGCAGAGCACGTCGGGCATCTCCGGCAGCAGCTTGGGCAGCAGCAGCCAGAAGAAGTACAACTGCAGCAGCATAGGCGTGCCGCGTATCAGCTCGATGTAGGCGCCCACGGCGCCGCTCAGCGCCCTGTGCCGCGACAGGCGCGCCAGCGCCACGACCACGCCCGCCAGCGTGCCGATGAGCAACGAGACGGACGAGAGCCATATCGTGTTCCACAGGCCCTCGACGAAAACCATGCCGTACTGGCTCAGGATGATGCCGATGTTGCGTATCATGTGAAAAATTCAGCCTCCCCCCGGATCAGCGCGCGCGGTCTGGCCGGGCGTGAAAAAAACACGGCTTTCCGTCCGCACGAAAAGCGAGCGGACGAAAGCCGTGCGCGCAAGTCGCTTTCAGAACGCGATCCTATTTGATGCCGAGCTTGGCGGCCTCGGCCTCAGCCTTCTCGTGCCAGCCGGTGAACAGGTCTTTCTCGACGACTTCCTCGATGATCTTGTTGACGGCCTCGATCAGTTCGACCTCGCCCTTTTGGGCGGCGACGCTGTTGCCGCTGTTCTTGCCCAGCTCGAAGCGGATGGGCAGCACCACCAGCGAAGGATGCGCGGCCACGAACATCGATCCGTTCAGCACGGAGACGGCCACGGCGTCGATCTTGCCGGCGTCGAGCGCCAGCACGGCGTTCTGAATCGTGTCGAACACGCGGCGCTTCACCTTGGGCAGCTGAAGTTCCACAAGCTGTTCCTGCAACGTACCCGAGTGGTAGCCAACCAGCTTGCCGTCGAAGTCGTCGAACGACTTGTACTTGTCGGCGTCGGCGACGCGCACCATCAGGCTGTGCCCCTCGTCGGGCTTGTAAGAGATGCTCAGCTCCAGCGTCTCGGCGCGCTTGGGCGTGTAGGCCAGACCGGAGATGGCCAGATCGTACTTGCCCTGCGCGATGCCGGCCAGCACCGCCTCGAACGAAAGCGGCACGAGCTTCAGTTTGACGCCCAGCTTGTCGGCGATGTAGCGCGCCAGTTCGATGTCGGAGCCGCGGATGGCCTCCTCGCCCGTCTTTGTGTTGTCGATGAACTCATACGGGGCGAAATACGGCTCGGTGCAGACGACCAGTTCGCCCGACTCCAGAACTTTCTTCAGGCGCTCGCCGGCGCGGGCCGTACCGGCGCACAGCGCGGCGGCCGCGAGGACGAGCGCGGCGATTTTCTTCGCGTTTTTCATCAGGATGCCCTCCAATGGGAATGGAAAAGAATGGTGCCGGCGGACGCCGCCGGCGCGTAAAAAATTTTACCGCTTTATTATAGCGCAGTGATAAAAAAGCGCAAGCCCCCAAAATCGCGCCCGGCGAAAAATCCGCCGCCCCGAAACCTTTTTCGCGTTCCGAACGCCCGCGCGGCGCGTATAATAGGCGCGAGGGCGTTTTTAAAAAAAACGCGCGCCCGAAAGGGGCGCGCGGGTCAGAACGGGAGAGAGAGCATGGACGTTCGGATCCTGGAGCTGCTGGAGGGCGCGAAACGCGCGCGGGGACTGGCCGTCGTCATCGACGTGTTCCGCGCCTTTTCGCTGGAGGCGTGGCTGTACGCGCGCGGCGCGAAGGCCGTTTACGCCGTGGGCGCGACGGATACGGCGCGCGCGATGAAGGCCGCCTTTCCCGCCGCGGTGCTGGTCGGCGAGCGCGGCGGGCGGATCCTGCCGGGGTTCGACTTCGGCAACTCGCCGACGCAGACGGAAAACTTCGACTGGCGCGGCACAACGGTCATCCACACGACCAGCGCGGGCACGCAGGGACTTGTCGCCGCCGCGGGCGCGGCGGACGAGATCGTCGCGGGGGCGCTCGTCAACGCCGCCGCGATCGCGCGCTACATCGAAACGCGCGCGCCCGCCGAGGTGTCGCTCGTGGCCATGGGGCTTGCCGGCAAAAGCGGCACGCCCGAGGACAGGCTGTGCGCGCGCTACATCGCCGCGCTGCTGGAAGGCCGGGAGATCGACCGCGCGGCGGAAGTGGCCGCTGTGCGCGCCCACAGGGAGGGGGCCAAGTTCTTCGACCCGGCGCTCCGGGACGTGTTCCCGAGCGGCGACTTTGAGCGCTGCATGAAGTTCGACATCTTCGATTTCGTCATCCGCGCCCGCCGCGAAAGCGACGGCGTCTTCCGCATGGAGCGCGCGGACGTGTGACGCCCCGCCGCGCCGGAAAAAGCGCCCCGCGTATGTTCCGCTTTGAACATACGCGGGGCGCTTTTCGCGCGGGGATCACAGCCCCAGATACAGTTTGTAGAGCGCCTGCGTGCCGTCGTTTTCGCCGCCCTTTCCGGCCAGTTCGCGGTAGAGCCTGTCCGCCAGTTCCAGCCCGGGCAGGGCGATTTTCATCTCTCGCGCGCACTCCAGCGCGATGCCCATGTCCTTGATGAAGTGCTTGACGTAGAACCCGGGCGCGAAGTCGCCCTTCAGCATACGGGGGGCCAGATTGCTCATCGAGAAACTGCCCGCCGCGCCGCCCGAGATGCTGGAAAGCACGCTCTCCGGGTCAAGTCCCGCCGCCTTCGCGTAGGCGAGAGCCTCGCACACGCCCATCATGCCCGAGGCGATGGCGATCTGGTTGGCCATCTTGGTGTGCTGCCCCGCGCCCCAGCCGCCCTGAAGCTTCCACTCTCTGCCCATGGCGGCGAAAAGCGGTCGCGCCCGATCGAAGGCGGCCCGCTCGCCGCCGCACATGATCGTCAGCCTGGCCTCGCGCGCGCCGACGTCGCCGCCCGAGACGGGCGCGTCGAGCGCCTGCCCGCCCAGTTCCGCCGCGCGCCTGCCGATTCTCTCCGCCAGCGGCGGCGACGACGTGGTCATGTCGATGACCAGCTTTCCGGCCGAAAAGCCCGAAAACAGGCCGTTCTCGCCGAAGTAGACCTGCTCCACGTCCTTGGGGTAGCCGACGATGGTGACGACGGCGTCGCACGCGCGCATCACGTCCGCCGGGGTGTCGGCCCAGACGGCTCCCGCCGCGACGAGCGCGTCGGCGCTCTTTTTCGTGCGGTTGTTGACCGTCAGTTCAAAGCCCGCTTTCATCAGGTTCCCCGCCATCGACCTGCCCATCACGCCGAGGCCGATAAAGCCGATTTTCTTCAATTCCATCGCGATCCGCTCCTTTGAAAAAAAGAAAAGTTTCCGGGCGCCACGCCGTCAGTGTACCACATTTTGGGAAAATTTCATGCCCCTTCCCGCTTCGGGCCGCCGGAAAGAATGTTATAATGGTCGCGGATTTTCGCATATCCGCGTTTTCGGAGGGATCGCCATGGAGTACCGACTGAGCACAAAAGCCGCGCGCCTGCGCCGCTGCGCGATGGATGCGTTTCATCTGAGAAACGCCACGGACATGATCTTTTTCAACTCGGGACAGCCGGCCGTCGAGATGCTGCCCGTCAAGCTGCTGCGCGACGCCTTCGACGAACTGCTCGAAAACGAGCCGCGTGTTCTGGCCTACCCCAGCGCGCGCGGCGACGAGGAGTTTCTGTCGGCGGTGGCCGAGCGCATGGATCGCCTCGGCGTCGCTCCCGGCGTCACGTCCGACCGCGTCATCGCCTCGAACGGCGGCACCGGCGCGGCCGATCTGCTCGCCCAGATGTTCATCGACCCGGGCGACCTTGTGCTGTCGGAGACGCCCACGTTCCCCGAGACGCTCGACTGCTTCTGCAAGGAGGGAGCGCGTCTCGCGGGCGTGCCGATGGACGAGGAGGGGCCGCTGCCCGACGCGCTGGACGAACTTGCCGCGCGCGAGACGCCCCGGTTCTTCTACGCCATCCCCAACTTCCAGAACCCCACGGGCCGCCGCACGTCGCTCGAGCGCCGCAAGGCCGTCGTCGAGATCGCGCGCCGCCGCGGGTTTTTCATCGTCGAGGACGACCCCTACCACGAGCTCTATTTCACCTCCGCGCCGCCCGCCTCGTACTGGTCGCTGGCGAGCGACTGCACCGTCTACATGGGCAGCCTGTCCAAGATCGTCGCGCCCGGCGTGCGCGTCGGCTGGCTGATCCTGCCCGCCGGGGTGATGGAGCGCGCCGCGATGGTGCAGAAGGCCACCGTGCTGAGCTATCCCGCGCTCGTCCAGCGCGCGATGGCGCGCGTGCTGCGCCACCCGGACTTCGACGCGCACGTGGACGAGCTGAGGCTCGACCTTAAACGCCGCTGCGGCCTCCTCACAAGCGCCTTAAGCGCCGCCGTGTCCCCCGATCGGATGACGTGGGAACTTCCGCTCGGCGGCATGTTCCTGTGGTGCCGCCTGCACGGCGACGAGAGCGCCGACGCCTTCGCCGCGCGCGTGCGCGACACGTACCATGTGGCGTTCTTCCCCGGCTCGTGCTTCACGCCCGACTACACGGGCGAGGAGCGCTCGCTCCGCCTCACGTTCGCGCGCCAGACCGACGCGCAGATGGCCGAGGGCGTGCGCCGCATCGCCGCCGCCTTGAACGAACGCCCCTGACGCGCGAAAGCGCCCGCTTCCCCCGGAGAATTTTTGCGGGAGGGAGCGGGCGCTTTTTTCAGGCCGTTTCGCGCGCGGCGAAAAACGCCGCGCGACGGATCGGAACGCGCGCGGACGATGCGAGCCTTTTTAAAATGCGCGTTCAGGCAAAAAAGGCGACAGGCCGGAGCCGACGCGCGATTTTTCGAGGATACTTCACGCGCGCGAAAAGGCAGGGGCGAGGGGCGCGCGACGGCCCCATCGCGGAAGAAAAGAATGTCTCCCGGAAAAGAAACTCCCGCGGAAGAAAAGAATGTCTCCCGGAAAAGAAACTCCGCGCCGATAAGACAAGCGCGTCGGCGCGAAAATGACGCCGGTTTTAAAAGGCGGGACAGACGGTCGCGAAACCGCCCGCCGCGCGCG
>CAZRXR010000076.1:0-6241 GCA_964604125.1 uncultured Synergistaceae bacterium | reverse complement strand
GCCATCATGTTCACCATCCTGTCGCTCAACTTCCTCGGCGACGGCCTGCGCGACGCCCTCGACCCCAAGCAGAAACGCTAGGTGAGAACCATGCCGGAAAACAAAGATATCCTTCTCGATATCCGCGACCTGTCCGTGCAGTTCAACACCGACTCGGGCGTGGTCAAGGCCGTCAACAACCTGAACATGCGCCTCGAGCGCGGCAAATCGCTCGGCTTCGTGGGCGAGACGGGAGCGGGCAAGACGACGACGGCGCTCTCTATCCTGCAGCTTGTGCAGTCGCCCCCGGGCGAGATCACAAGCGGCGAGATTCTCTTTAACGGCGCCGACGTGCGCGGGATGACCGAGGCCGAAAAGCGCCGCCTGCGCGGCGGCGATGTGTCGATGATCTTTCAGGATCCCATGACCTCGCTCAACCCCATCATAACGGTCGGGGATCAGATCGCCGAGATGGTGCAGCTGCACCTCAATCTGAAGGGCGAGGCGGCCCGCGAGCGCGCTCTCGAGATGCTGCACATGGTGGGCATCCGCCCGGAGCGCGCGAATGACTTCCCCCACCAGTTCTCGGGCGGAATGAGACAGCGCGTCGTCATCGCCATCGCCCTCGCCTGCCGCCCGCAGCTGATCATCGCCGACGAGCCGACGACGGCCCTCGACGTGACGATCCAGGCGCAGGTGCTCGAACTGATCAAGAAACTGCAGCGGAGCGAAAAGACTTCGATGCTGCTGATAACGCACGACCTCGGCATCGTCGCCGAGACGTGCGACACGGTGGCGATCATGTACGCGGGCCATCTGGTGGAGTACGCCGACATCGAATCTCTCTACACATGCCCCAGACATCCGTACACGCAGGGACTGTTCAACGCCGTCCCCACGCTCGAAAGCCCGCTCGGGAGCCGTCTGGCCGTGATCCCGGGCCTTCCGCCCGACCCGACCAACCTGCCCAAAGGCTGTTCGTTCTCGCCCCGGTGCCCCTACGCGCAGGACATCTGCCGGCAGAGGGCGCGCGGCATGCGCGAGGTCTCTCCCGGGCATTTCGTCGATTGCCACTTCCCGCTCACGCCCGAATCGGGCAACAGGTTTCTGGACCGTCCCGCGAAGGAGGCTGAGTCGGCATGACCGACAACTTGATAGACATCCGCCATCTGAAAAAATACTTCCAGGTGTCAAGCGGCCTGCTCCACGCCGTGGACGACGTGTCGCTGACGATCGCGCGCGGCAGGACGCTCGGCCTCGTGGGCGAATCCGGCTGCGGCAAGTCCACGCTGGGGCGCGTGATCATCGGTCTGATCAAGGAGACAAGCGGGCAGGTGTTCTTCAACGGCGAGGACGCGACCGCCTTCACGGGCGCCAAGCGCGCCGAGTTCAGGCGGCACGCGCAGATCGTGTTTCAGGATCCGTTTTCGTCGCTCAACCCGCGCATGTCGGTGTCGCAGCTGATCTCGGAGCCGCTTGTCATCAACAAAACGTGCCGGAGCAAGGCCGAGCTCGACGCCAGAGTCGCCGAACTGATGGATCTCGTCGGCCTTGCCTCGCGGCTGACCACGTCGTTCCCGCACGAGCTTGACGGAGGACGCCGCCAGCGCATCGGCATCGCGCGCGCTCTGGCGCTCGACCCCGAGTTCATCGTCCTCGACGAGCCTGTCTCGGCGCTCGACGTGTGTATTCAGGCGCAGGTGCTCAACCTGCTGGCCGATCTGCGCGAGCGTCGCGGCTACACCTACCTGTTCATCAGCCACAACCTCTCGGTGGTGCGCTACGTCTCCGACGAGGTGGCCGTGATGTACCTCGGGCGCGTCGTCGAGAAGGCCGACAACGCGACGCTGTTCCGCGAGCCACTGCACCCGTACACGCAGGCCCTGCTCAGCGCGGTGCCTGTCGCCTCCGCAGGCGGGCGGAAACACCGCGTAATTCTGGAGGGCGACGTGCCCAGCCCCGTCAACCCGCCGCCGGGCTGCCGCTTCGCGGGGCGCTGCATGTACCGGCGGGAGATCTGCGCGCGCCAGTCGCCCGAACTGGCCGAGGCCGCGCCGGGCCATTACGTCGCCTGTCACTGTACGGGCCACCTTGTCCGCCATGGCTGATCCTTCCGCCCAACAACGCGCCAGGCCGCCGCTGCGCTGGTTCTGCGGCGTACCCGTGCTCGCCAACCCGCTGATCCTGATCGATCTGGCGTGCGCGTGCGTCGCGATGTGGTTCGTCGCGGCGCTGCTGGTCGTCGCCGCGCAGGCCGTCTTCGGCGAGGGGCCGCTGCGCGGCGTCCACATCGCGGCGGCGTGCGCTTTCGCCGGCTGGGTGAGCGCGCTGCTGCCCGCGATGTATCTGTGCGTCTGCCTGCTGTTTTTCCGGCGCGGTTACGTCGCGCTCTACCGTTTCGAGGACGCCGGGATCTTCATGGAGACGACGCGCGCCGGCGCGGAAGCGCGCGGCGGCGTGTTCGCGGCGCGGCCGTTCCCCGTCGGCGAATGTCGGGATACGGGGCGCGGCGTCGCGCGCGAAGTGCCGTGGGACGCCATCAAAAGCGTGCGCGAGCTGCCGGGCATGAGGGTGCTGCACCTGCGCGGCCGGTTTTCGACGCTCGCGCGCGTGTACTGTCCCGACGAAGAAACTTTTCGCGCGGCGGGCTCGTTCGCCCGAAAGAAGGTGAACGGCCGTGCCTGAGAAAAAGAGAACGATGAACGAACAGGTGTACCACAGCCTGCGCGGCGACATTCTCGCGGGGAAGTTCGAAGGCGGCCAGCAGCTTTTGCAGAAGGAACTGGCCGAGAGGTACCGCGTCAGCCGCATCCCGGTGCGCGAGGCGCTGTCGCGGCTTTCGAGCGAGGGGCTTGTCGTCCTCGTGCCGTACAAGGGCGCGGCCGTTGCCTCGTTTTCCATAAGCGAACTCCGCGAGATCTTCGAGATCCGCTTCGCGCTCGAATCTCTGATGCTGCGGCACGTCGTGCTGAACATCACGGAGGAGGCGGCCCGGCGCGTGCACGATCTGCTCGTCGTTTCCACGCGCGAGCCCCTTGAGCGGAGAAGCCGCAAGACGCACTGGAACTTCCACAGCGCGCTGTACGAAATCGCGGGCAAGCCGCGCCTGCTCGAGATGATCAAGTCCCAGTACGACAAGGTAGACCGCTACATGCAGATCTACCTCGCGCGGGCGGGCGCGCAGGAGCAGTCGTTCCGCTCGCACGACGCCATCCTTCAGGCGTGCCGCGCCGGCGACACGGTGGAGGCGACGATGCGGCTGCACGAGCATATGATGGCCGCCGTGCGGCGTCTCGACTCGTTCTTGAGCAAAAAAACGGAGATCTCTCCGTCCGCGGAGACGTTCGCGCTCTGCCCGCCCTTGATCGACCGCGCCCGTCCCGGGCGAAAAGCCGAGAGCGCCGCCGTCTGACCTGTCGCGGCCGTCCGCCGGGCGACGCCCCGAATGATTTTTCAAATCGTTTTGAACGACTTTTATAAGGAGGCAGTTTTTTATGTTGACGCACAAGCAGAGGATCGAAAACGCGCTGGCGATGAAGGAGAACGACCGAACGCCCTACAGCCTGTGGATGCACTTTCCAAACCGCGACCGCTCGCCGCGCCGCCTCGCCGAACTCGCCCTCGGCTACCAGAAGAAGTACGACCTCGACTTCATCAAGTACATGCCCTACGGGATGTACACCACCATCGACATGGGCGTCGATCTCGACGTGTACGAAGGCTTCCGCAGGCCCCCCACGCAGCACGAGCCGCTGATCAAAAACACGGACGACTGGGACAGGCTCCGCCCCGTGGACGGCGCCGCCGGCGAGTACGCCGTCGTGCTGGAGTCGCAGCGCCTCCTCATGTCGATGATGGACGAGCACGTTCCTTTCATCCAGACGCTGTTCAGCCCCGCCACGACGCTCGCCAAGCTCTGCTCGCCGGCGACGCTTGTCGAGCATATGCGCCTCGCGCCCGAGAAGATCCACCGCGCGCTCGAGATGGTCGCCGACACCACCGTCGCTTTCGCGAAGGCGTCCGTCGCCCTCGGCGCCGACGGCTTCTTCTACGCCACGCAGCTTTCGGGGCGCGGCGTCATGGAGAAGGCCGAGCACGAGGAATTCGTCAAAAAGTACGATCTTCAGGTTCTGAACGCCGTCAAGGACGCCACGTGGTTCAACGTGCTGCACATGCACGGCTCGCGGGTTCGCATCGACGAGATGCAGGACTATCCCGTGCAGGCGCTGAGCTGGCACGACCGCGACGACGGCCCGTCGATGGACGAGGTGCGCGCCTACAGCGCGAAAGCCTTCGTCGGCGGCCTCAGCTGGGGCAAAAACTGGCTGGCCAAGACCGAGGAACAGGTCGCGTCCGAAGTGCGCGAAATGTGCGGCAAGCCCGGCGTGATCATCGGGCCCGGCTGCGTCATCGATCCCGCCACGCCCGAGAAATACCTGCGGATCGTCCGCGACACCGTGGCCGCCTGCGCGGATCAATGTCGCCGCTGTAGATAGAAGATAAGGAGGTTCATCATGTTCACCATCTCGGAGTTCCTGCGCCAGGAAGTCAAGCCCGCCCTTGGCTGTACCGAGCCGGGCGCGGTCGCGCTGGCCGTCGCCAAAGCCTGCGAGCAGCTCGACGGGCTGCCCGAAAAGCTTGAAGTCGTCGTCTCGGACAATATCTTCAAAAACGGCGTCGCCGTCGGCGTTCCCGGCACAAACGGGGAGCGCGGCAACGAGATCGCCGCCGCGCTGGCCGTGTACTGCGGACATTCGTCCTACAGTCTCGAAGTGCTCAAGGACGCGCGCCCCGAGGATCTCGACAACGCGAAAAAGTTCATCGCCGAAGGGCGTCTGTCCCTCGCCGCCAACGGCAAGGGCGGCGTCTACGTCGAGGCCACGGCACGCCGAGGAAGTGACGCGGGCACGGCCGTGATCGAGCAGACGCACGCCAACATCACCCTCGTCAAGAAAAACGGCGCGGTCGTCTATCAGGCGCTTCCCCACTGCGACGGCGCCGTCGCGGCCCCCTCGGACGGCGGAGCCGTCTCCATTCCCGACGCGGTGAAAACGATGGGCTTTGAGGAACTCGTCGCCCTCGCCGGCACGATGTCCAAAGAGGACGTGGACTACGTGTGGCAGGGCATCGACATGAACCTCCGGATAGCGAAGTACGGATTTGAGCACCACTCGGGGCTGGAACTGGGCCGCGCCGTGCGCGCCGCGGCCGGCGACATCTACGGCCTCGACCTCGCCGCGCAGGTGAAGGCCGTGTCGGCCGCCGCCAGCGACGCGCGCATGGCCGGCGTGTCGCTCCCCGTGATGAGCAGCGCCGGGAGCGGCAACCACGGCATCACAGCCATTCTCCCCGTCTACGCCGTCGGCACGGCGAAGGGCAAGTCGCGCGAGGAGATCGCCCGCGCCGTCGCCTACAGCCATCTGGCCACCAGCTTTGTGAAAAGCCGCATGGGACGCCTCAGCCCGGTGTGCGGCTGCGCCGTGGCGGCGGGGGCCGGGGCCGCGGCCGGCATCGTCAACGTGTGCGGCGGCAGCGACACGCAGGCCAAGAAAGCCATGGAGCTGGTGCTGGGCAACATCACGGGAATGCTCTGCGACGGCGCCAAGGAGTCGTGCGCGCTCAAAGTGGGAACCGGCGCGACCGAAGCCTTCTACGCCGCGCAGATCGCGCTCTCCGGCGGCGGCATGGCCGTCTCGCAGGGCGTCGTGGACGTGAACGACTTCACGCAGACCGCCGACAACGCCGCCAGACTCAACCAGGAAGGCATGAAGGACGTGGATCACACCATCATCGACATCATCAAGAGCCGCTGACAGTCCGCGGGGTATCCGATCGCGGCAAAGCCGGTTTCGCCGCCTCGGCCGCGAGCGCCGAGACGGCGAAATTTTTTTTCCCCGGGAGGCCGTTATTCCCCACCGTATTTACAGACAAACAGCGACAGTGCGCCTGTCGCGCGCCTCGCGATGACCGTCCGAGAAAACGGCGTGAAAAAGAGCGGCGGATCGCCGGCCGGGTTCCGATCCCGCCGACCCCGATCCCGCGCGCGCTTTCCGTTGTATTCCGAGGAGCCGGGATTCCCCTCGCGGGATTCACGACTGTTTTGATCACCGCCGCGCGTTTCCCGCGCTGTCCGTGACCTGTATCGCCGGCGACTCAGAGGAGAGCCGTGCCACGACCGCCGGCGCGGCCATGAGCGCCGCCGACGTGGAACCCGGGACGCATCAGGGAACCGCCGTCTCCCGCGCCGCGATCGCGGCCCCGG
>CAZRXR010000075.1:0-6245 GCA_964604125.1 uncultured Synergistaceae bacterium | reverse complement strand
TGGGAAGTGTGCAACAAGGTCGGCGGCATCTACACGGTCGTCAGCAGCAAGGCGCGCGAGGCGGTCAAACGCTTCGGCGACAACTATTTCCTGATCGGCCCGATGCGCGACGCCAATCCCGGTTTCGTCGAAGGACAGCCCGGGGACGCCGACAGCGTCCAGTGGGAGACGTTCCGCCGCGCGGCGGCCATTCACGGCCTGAAATGCCGTTTCGGGCGCTGGACGATCCCCGGTTCGCCAAAGGTGATCCTTGTCGATTGGAAGGGAAGGTACAACCAGAACCAGCTTCTCTACGACCTGTGGCACGACTACGGCGTTGACTCGCTCACCGGCGCGTGGGATTACGTGGAGCCGGTGATGTTCAGCACGACGTGCGGCGAGGCCATCGCCTCGTTCGCGGGTCTGCTTGCCGACGCGGGCGAGACCGATCTGCGCGTCGCGGCGCACTTCCACGAGTGGATGTGCGGCGCGGGACTGCTCTACCTCAAAAAGCACGCGCCCAAGATCTGCACGATCTTCACCACGCACGCCACAGTGCTCGGGCGCTCGATGGCGGGATCGGGGCGCGACATCTACGCCCAGATGGGCCAAATAAACGCGGCGCAGGAGGCCAGCAACTACGGCGTGGTCGCCAAGCACTCGATGGAGTCCGCCGCCGCGCGCGAGGCGGACTGTTTCACCACCGTCAGCGGCCTCACGGCAAACGAGGCGGCGGCGTTTCTGGGCACCCGTCCCGACCTGCTCACGCTCAACGGCCTTTCGCTGAAGTCGATCCCCGATCACAGCGCCGACCGCACCGACGCCGACGGGCGCCGCGCGCGCATTCTCGAGGCCGCCTCGCGCCTTTTGCGCCGCAAACTGCCCGAGCAGACGCGCATCGTGCTGATCTCGGGCCGGTACGAGTTCCGCAACAAGGGGATCGACCTGTTCCTCGACGCGCTCGCCGAGCTGAACCGCTCGCGTTCCGCCGATCTGCCGCCCGTGCTGGCGCTGTGCGCCGTCATGGGCGGGCACAACGGCGTCAACCCCGCCGCCGTCTCCGGCGACCCGTCTCAAAAGCCTCCCGTCGGCCCAAACTGGATCGCCACGCACATGGTTCTCGACATCGAGCGCGACCCCATCGTCTCGGCATGCCTCGCCAAGGGCCTTGACAACCGCGCCGACAACCCCGTGCAGGTGATCTTCAACCCCGCGCAGCTCGACGGACGCGACGGCTTCTTCAACATGACCTACGAAGAAGTGCTCTCGGCCTGCGACGCGGGCGTGTTCCCGTCGTGGTACGAGCCGTGGGGCTACACGCCTCAGGAGGCGGCCGCGTTCGCCGTGCCCACCGTGACGAGCGATCTGGCCGGTTTCGGCCAGTGGGTGCGCGAGCAGGGCGAGTTCGAGGGAGCTTCGGTCATCGAGCGCGCGCACGTGCCCTACGAGGAGAACGTGCGCCAGCTGACGGGCGAACTGGCCGCGCTGACGACTCTCTCGGGCGACGCGCAGACGGCGCGGCGCAAGGCCGTCCGCCGCCTCGCCGCCGAAAGCGACTGGGAGACGTTCTACACGGCCTACGACGAAGCCTACGCTTTCGCCGCCGACGCCCGCGACAAGCGCATTTCCTCGCGTCCCGTGGCGCGCGTGGACGACACGGAACTGACGCGTGTCTTCTCGGGCACGCCGTCCTCCACGCCGCTGCTGCACGGCTTTACCAGCACGGTCGCGCTGCCCGCGGAGATCGGGCGTCTGGGGGAGTTCGCGCGCAACATGTGGTGGACGTGGCACCCTGAGTTCGAGCCGCTGTTCAGAACCGTAGACGCGCAGAAGTGGGAAAGTCTGGGGCATAACGCGGTCGCTTTGCTTGAAAAGACCGACCGCAGCCGTTTCGTCGAACTGGCCGCCGACGAGAGTTATCTGAGGCTGTACCGCCGCGCCCTCGCCGAGTTCGACGGGGAGATGAACGCGCCGTTCGACACGTCCGTTCCCGAACTGGACGCCAAACACCCCATCGCCTATTTCTCCACGGAGTACGGTATCCACGAGAGCCTGCCCATCTATTCGGGCGGCCTCGGCGTGCTGTCGGGCGACCACCTCAAAAGCGCCAGCGACTTGAAGCTGCCGCTGGTCGCCGTGGGGCTGCTCTACCGCTGCGGCTACTTCCAGCAGCAGATCTCCGCCGACGGGCGGCAGGTGGCTCTCTACCCGAAGAACGACTTCCGCATGCTGCCGCTGCGGCGCGTGAACGACGCCGCCACGGGCGATCACCTCTACATCTCGATCGACCTGCCCGGGCGGATGCTCTACGCGCGCATCTGGGAGGTGCGCGTGGGCCGCGTCCCGCTCTACCTGCTCGACACGGACACGATAAAGAACACCGAGGAGGATCGCCACATCACGGAGCGGCTCTACGTGGCCGACCGCGACACGCGCATCCGTCAGGAGCTGCTGCTTGGCATGGGCGGTCCCAGAATGCTGGCGGCGCTCGGGCTTCACCCGCGCGCCTACCACATGAACGAGGGACACTCGGCTTTCATGGTTCTGGAGCGCGTCCGCCATCTGTGCCTCACGCGCGGGCTGAGTTTCGAGGCGGCGCGCGAAGTGGTGCGCGGAGACTCCATCTTCACGACGCACACGCCCGTCAACGCCGGGAACGAGCGCTTCTCCGAAAACCTCATGCACCGCTACTTCGACAGCTGGGTCAAGGGGCTCAACCTCACGTGGGACGATCTGCGCTCCCTCGGCTGCCGCGAGGGCGAGAGCGATTTCGAGATGACGCTTCTGGCGCTCAACCACGCTCTGCGCAGCAACGGCGTCAGCCGGCTGCACGGCAGCGTCTCGAGGTCGATGTGGCAGTTCAACTGGAAGGGCCTCTCCACCGAGGAGATCCCCATCGGGCATATCACCAACGGCGTGCACCTGAGCAGCTTCACGGGGCCGTCGTTCGTGCGCCTGCTGAACGATTCCGTCGGCAAGAACTGGAAGTACCTGCCCGCGTCGGCGCCCGAGTGGAAATCGGTCGCCGATCTGTCCGACGTGCAGGTGTGGGTGGCCAAGCAGGAGCAGAAGAACGCGCTGTTCAACCTGATCCGCTCCGTCGCGCCGAAGACGTTCCAGCAGGCGTCGGCAGCGTGGAAACAGCATCCGCTCGTGATCGGCTTCGCGAGGCGTTTCGCGCCCTACAAGCGCGCCACGCTCGTGATGGCCGACATGCAGCGCCTCAAAAGGATCCTGTCCGATCCCGAGCGCCCCGTCGTCATCGTGTACGCGGGCAAGGCGCACCCCGCCGACACGCAGGGCGGCGACCTGATCCAGCAGGTTGTGCGCGCCGCGTCGGGCGAACTGGCCGGCAAGGTGTTCTTCATCCCCAACTACAACCTCGACATCGCGCGCACGATGGTGCAGGGCTGCGACGTGTGGCTCAACACGCCGCGCCGCCCCCACGAGGCCAGCGGCACAAGCGGCCAGAAGGCGGCTCCCAACGGCACGCTCAACCTGAGCATCTCCGACGGCTGGTGGTGCGAGGGCGACAACGGCAAAAACGGCTGGACCGTCGGCCCGCGCGTCACGTCGGTTCACGACCTGCCGGGCGAGCAGAACGACTACGCCGACGCCGACTGCCTGTATTCGCTGCTCGAGGACACCGTGGTGCCGATGTTCTTCGCCCACGGGGAGGACGGCCTGCCGCACCAGTGGATCGCCCGCATGAAAAACAGCATCGCCACGCTCAGCCCCGTCTACAACAGCGCCCGCATGGTGCAGCAGTACTTCATGGAGTGCTACCGGCCCGCCGCGGCGCGCCATTCGAGGCTGCGGGCCAAAAACCGTCTTCTGCCGCGCCAGCTCGCGCTCTGGAAGAAGGACGTCGGTTCGCGTTTCGTCGGCACGCGCATCGACAAGATAAAGATACGCGGCCTCGTCCAGAACGCCGTGCCCTGTACGAACACGATCTCGATCGAGGCGCAGGTCGTCCCCGGATCGATGAAGCGGGACGAACTGCTCGTCCAGTTCGTCGTCGGGCGCGGCGAGGGGCGCGATTTCGCGGAAAAGCCGGCGACGGTCGATCTGGCCTGCACGGGAGAGGGCGAAAAGGGCCGCCTTATCTACACGGGCAGCTTTACGCCGTCGCACAACGGGCACTACCTGTACGGGGTGCGCGTCCTGCCGTGGCGCGAGGGGCTTGACAGCGTGCTCGACAGCGGCATGATCCAGTGGGGATAGTTCCGCGCCCGCCCGCGTTCCCCTAAAAACGCTCGAAGACGCAAAAAAAGCGCCGGACTTCTCGTCCGGCGCTTTTTTTGCGCGATTCGCTCACTGTTCGAGCGTCCGCGCGTAGATGTCGCGGCCTTCGCGCCGCGCCCGTTCGAGGCGCTCCGCGTCGAGGCGCCTTTTGCGCAGCGCGCCCCGCCCCTCGATCATCCGCATCGTGCGCGAGGCTTCCCCGGCGCCGCCGAGGCTGGCCGCGACGCTCCATTTGTAGGCCTCGTAGTAATCAAGCGGCACGCCCGCCCCCTTGCCGTAGAGTTCGCCGAGAGCGGCCTGCGCGCCCGCGTGTCCCGCGCGCGCGGCGGCGAGGAAGTTCTCGGCCGCCCCAGCCAAGTCGCGCGCGACGCCCTGTCCCGCGCGGAGCATACGTCCCAGCTGATAGTGCGCTCCGGCGCAGCCACGCGCGGCGGCGGCTCTGTACCAGCGCAGCGCCTCGGCCTCGTCGCGCGTGACGCCGTCGCCGATCTGGCACAGCCGCGCGTAGCGCTCCTGCGCCACGGCGTTTCCGGCCTCGGCGGCCTGATGGTAGCGCCTCGCGGCCTCGAACGGGTCTTTGGGCGCTCCCCAACCGTATTCCGAGGCGACGCCGAGCAGCAGGCACGCGCGCGCGTTTCCCCGGGCGGCGAGCGCTCCCCGGCGGGACGCCTCCTGTTCCGCCTCGCGCGCGTCGCCGGCCAGACGCGCGGCGAACGCCTCCTCCATGCGGGCGGCCTTCGCGGCGTTAAAGTGTCCTGGCTCCAGCGCGCCGAGCCACAGCAGGCAGGCCGAAAGCGCCGACTGAGCGCGCGAGTACTCGGCCGCGGCGAGCCGCGCGGCCGCCGCGTCGTCGCCGTCGAGCCACGCCGACAGCATTTCCTCGTCCGTCTTCTCCCCGCGCTCGCCGCCGAGCGCCGCTCGCAGGTCGGCGCAGAAAGCGTCGCGGTCGAAGCTGTCTCGCGCCATGTGCCGCAGCACGACGGCGCTGATCGTCTCCTCCGCCTTGAAAAGCACGTTGGCGCGCACGCACATCTGAGATTCCTCGCGGTCGCCGAGCGTCCAGAGGATCGTGCCGCAGAACAGATTGTCGAGCCAGTCGCGCGGCGATGTGTTCTCGCGGATGCGCGCGACACGCTCGCGGACTCCGCTCTCGGGCAGCGTGTCGTCGAGGAGGATCCGTATCCTGTCCGCGCGGGCGCGGCACGGGTCGCGGCGCAGCACGCGCACCCATCTGCGGTCGTACTCGTCAAGGCAGGCGAGCGCCGTCTCGGCGTCGCCCCCGCGGTAGGCGGCGTCGGCGTAGTAGAACCAGAACGGCGGGTACGACTCAAACGATCCGCGCAGCAGGGCGAACATCTGCGATGCCTTGCTCCACTCGTTCTCCTGCATGGCCTGCTCGAGGCAGTCGAGATCCTCCTGCGTTATCCTCTCGCGGTCGCTCAAGCCGTGGCGGCGCAGCAAGGCCCACGAGCACGACAGCAGTTCCTTCTGCAGATCGTTGAGGGCGGCGAGGGACTCCTTACGCAGCTCCCAGTTTTTCTCGCCGGCGGCGCCGCGGATCCCGGCCAGTTCGCGGCGCACGCCGAAGTAGGCGCTGACGCCGCACGAAAACAGCGAAGCGAAAAACTTCCGCGGGCTCGCGCCCGAGAGGGCCGTGCCGGACAGCGCGGCGTTGAGCGCGTTCTTACGGCGCGCGTCGCAGATGCCGGCAAAGACGAGACGCTCCTCGTCGCTGAGACGGCAGACGCTGATCGTGTCCAGCAGACGTGAGTAGACGGCCGTCAGCTCGGGCGTGTCGTCGAGGTCGCCGAGGCTGAGGTTGTTGATGACGTTGTCGTACTCCTGATCGAGCACGAGACGGTCGCGCGCGGCCGTGATGTGCCGCACGGAGACGACGGCCATGTTGAGCGCCGTGATCTGCGCGGCGGCGGAGACGCCCTCGGCGCGCGCGGGCGCGGCGAGACGCGGCGCGACGAGGCACAGCGCGAACAGCGCCTTGAACGTTCGTTTGATGTCCATTT
>CAZRXR010000074.1:0-6508 GCA_964604125.1 uncultured Synergistaceae bacterium | reverse complement strand
ATGTACCTCAAGATCGACGGCGGCATCATCACCGACGTCAAGTTCGAGACGTTCGGCTGCGGCAGCGCCATCGCCTCCAGTTCCATGGCCACCGAACTGATCAAGGGCAGACCCGTTGACGAGGCGATGAAGCTCACCAACAAGGCTGTCGCCGAGGCTCTCGACGGACTGCCCGCGTACAAGATGCACTGCTCCGTGCTGGCGGAGGAGGCCATCCGCGCCGCGCTTCAGGACTACTACAGGCGTCAGGGGCTTGACTGCGCGGCCGCCTGCGCCGCCTGCGAGGGCGACTGCGCGGCCTGCGAAAAATAATCGTACAGAGTTGTATTTTGCAAAAAAAACGCCCCGCGCGCCGGAACTTTTTTCGGAAGCGCGGGGCGTTTCGCGCGTATAAACGGCGTCGTTCCGGCTTCGCGTCAGGCGGCGGCCCAACGGCCGCGACCGGCGACACGTGTGAAAAAGACGAATCGGTGGCGTCGCGGACGTTCGCGGCGCGCCCGCGATCTCAAACCGCGAGCGCGCGGGAGGAGCGAAAACGTTTGAGCGCGACGGGGCGCGAGGTACGGGCGCGTCGGCGTGCCGCGCCGTTTTCGACCGTCAAGGCGTTTTTCGCCCCCGGGGGAAAGTTTTACACAGACAGGAACGCCGACGCTTGGGGTTCGGCGAGAGGACGTGATGTTCCGCGTGGCGGACGCGCGCTTTCTCGTATCGATCGGGCGGCGCGGGCGCGCATTGTGAACGACCGCGCCGCCCGTGACTTTACCGGGTCTGCGCGCGCCGGGCCGCGCGCGGTCTGACGCGCGTCTCCTCGTCCTGTCCGGTCTGTATCCGCGGCGATTCTGTTTTCGGCGCGCTTTTTTTCTGATGATTTCGGACAGGATGCCTTTGCTCCGCCGGGCTTTGTCCGAGGGCCGACGGCTTGATCCGCGCTGCCGCCCGCGCCGCGCATGATTCCGATTTCCGGCTCGTATGGACTCTCCGCCCTGACGGCCGCGCGGAACGCCGGACGCGGTCGTCGGAGCGGCGTATCCGACGCGCCGCCCCTCGCCGTCGGCGTAAAGAGGCGCGGCTGATTCCGCGACGAGTTTGCCGCCTTTTCAAAAGACGATGCCCGAACAGTCTTTCGATCCGTCGGGAAAAGCGCCGCCGTCTCTCCCGCGTCCTCCCCATGAAAAAGTCTGTCCGCGCGGACGCCCCCCCGCTGTCGAAACCCCGTTTCGCGATCCGCTCCGCGTGAGGCAAGACGCTCGCGGTCTTCGCGCCCGGTCGGAGAGCGGGACGTTTTGCGCTCAAAAAAA
This sequence comes from uncultured Synergistaceae bacterium, assembly GCA_964604125.1. GTDB lineage: Bacteria > Synergistota > Synergistia > Synergistales > Dethiosulfovibrionaceae > Pyramidobacter. The sequence continues at coordinate 5,210 of CAZRXR010000074.1, read as the reverse complement.
ACCCGCGCGCCGGGAGACACAACTCCCGAACGCGCGGGGAAAAACGCCGGCGCGGAAAAACGTTACTTTTTCTTGCCTTTTAGCAGGTTGCTGAGCTGCTTGTTGATCTGCTCTTTCACCTTGTCTTTGCCCGAGGAGGCGCCGGCTTTGCCCGCGTCCTTGGCCGGAGCCTTGCCGCCGACGGCCTTGTTGATGGCCTCGTTGACTTTCTGCTTGGCTTTCTCCTTCGCGTCCTCGAGTTTTTCCTTGACGCCGCCTGTTCCCTGCAGCTTCTCGTTCTCGGCCGCTGCGGCCTTCGCGTCGAAAGCCTTGCCGCCCACCTTGAAGTTGCTCATCTTGGGGCTGTCCGCCGTGCCGCCGATGTTAAAAGTCAGGCTGCGGTAGTCGTCCTTGCCGTATGACTGCTTCGCGCCGGAGACCGCGCCCGCGGCGAGTCCCGCGATGCCGCCGAGACCGCCCGTCAGCAGCGAGGCGCCGCCGAGCGCGACCGCTCCCGTGAGCGCCGAGGCGGCGGTGTTGACGTACATGGCGTTGACAGAGGCGTCAACGTCCATGTTGAGAGCGCCAGCGTAGGCGAACGTGCCCTTGGCCTTGATATGACGGTAGAGCGCGTCGCCCTGCTTGGCGTTGATCGCCGTTCCGTCCTCGAGCGTCAGCTTGTCGATGGACGTGCGGAACGGGATCTTGGCGTCGGCGTAGGCGATGGCGTTCTGGCCGCTGAGTTTGCCGACGATGCCGATGACGCTCTGCAGCGACTTGAAACCGTAGACCTGACCGCCCGCCGACGAGACCGTGCCGCCGCCGTCAAGCGTGAAGGGACTCAGGCTACCGCTCGCGGAGTAATCGCCCGTCAGCGTGCCCGACAGGCCGCCGCCCAACGTGGGCATCATCTGGTCGATAATGCTCTTGAGCTGGCTGTTTTTGAGACTGACTTTGAGATCGTAGGCCATCTTGTTGATGTCCACGTTCATGGCGCCGCCCACCGTTCCGCCCGCGAAATTGCAGCCGAAGTCGGGCAGCGAGGCCACCATTTTGGCCAGCTTGACCGACGACTTGATCTGCTCGAACTTGAGGCCGATGAGCGAAAAGACGGGGATGGAGAGCGAGCCGTCGCCCGTGATGTCGGTGTCGGACACATCGCCCTTGACCGCGCCGGAGAGTTTGCCGGAAGCGCCCAGCGAACCAGCGCCGAAAGTCTTCATGACGCTGCCCAGGTCAACGTTCGCGATGTTGAGGTCGTAGTTGGCGTTCAGGTTCTTGCCGAACTTGAGCGTGGAGTTCATCGTGACGAGGCCGCCGGCGACGGAGGCCGACATCTCCTTGAACGCGACGTGGTCGCCGCCCATCGTGACGGAGCCGTTCACCTTGGAGACGGGCAGATCCATGAACACGAGCGAGGCGTTCCTGAACGTGAGCGTGTCGCCCGAGAACGTCACGGGAACGTTGATCTTGTCGATGTTCATGTCGTTGAGCGACACGCGCGCGGAATCGATCTGCCCGCCCGCGGTGATGGCGGAACCCTTGCCCTTGACGGTGAGAGCGGCGTTCACTTTGCCCTTGATGTTGGCGGGAGCCGAGGGAACGAGTTTGGGCAGCAGCGCGAGGTCGAAGTTCTTGATGCCGAACGAGATGTCGGCCGCGACCTCCTTGCCGCCCGCGTTGACGGTGCCCTTGAGCGTGGCGGGGTTGCCGACGATGTTAGAACCGCCGGACATCGTGACGACGCCCTTGCTGTTGAAGTCTGCCTTAAGAAGCGTGTCGGTGATCGGCTGGCCTCCCACGGTGAGCTTGTCGGCCTTCACCTGCGCGCTGCCGTTGAGGGCCGTGACGGGGCCTTCCACGGCGACGGAGACGCCGTCAACCTGCCCGCCGAGTTCGACGGGCAGCGAGGGAAGATTCTCGGCCAGCGTGGCGGCCGTGACGGCTCCGTCTGTCTTCATCGCGACCTTGACGGAGGGTACTTTGCCGTTCAAGTCGGCGGAGGCGCTCCCCGAGACGGGGATGCCGACGGCGTTGACGGAAAGCGGAGCCAGGTTGACTTTCATGTTCTCAAACGCGACGTTTGTCGCCGCCGAGACGGGGAATCCCATCGCCGAACCGTCGTCGAGGCTCACCTTGCCCGCGACGGCGGGGTTGTCGATGGTGCCCTTGGCGACGATATCGGCTGTGAGCAGCCCGCGCGCGCCGAAGTCGGCGATCTGGGGCACGACGGCGGCGAGTTCCGCAATCTGAACCTTGTTCAGCCTGGCCTTGATGTCAAGGTCGGGCGTGACCGCGCCGCTCACGTCGATGACGCCTCCCGCGGTCTCGATCTCGCCCTTGGCCACGGAGATGCCGGGCGCGAGCGAGACCTTGAAGTCGCCCTTGATGGGCAGCCCGTTCAGCGCGATATCGAGCGCGGCCTCGGCGTCGCTGCCGTCGAGGGATCCGCCCACCTTGTTCAGCACCAGTTCGTTGAGCGGGACGGCGTCGGGGAGCGCGACCTTCGCGCCCGTGAACATCTCGGCGAGTCTGAGCAGATTGGGTATGGTGCTTTTGATGTCGGTCAGTTCCACCCAGTCGAGCGCGATGTTGCCGCGGATGATCTTGAGCAAGGCGGGATCCACGGAGATGCTGCCGGCCTTGAGCAGCGAGGCGCCGCCGCCCGGCTCGGCCAGTTCGATGTCGCTGAACGTGTAGCCCTTGACGGGGTTGCCCTTCGCGCCGCCGATGGTGACGCCCAGACCGTAGGTGTCGGCCACGAACTGCGCGCCCTTGTTGGCGATCCACACGGTGCCGATGTCAAGCGTGCACACGGCGACGATCAGGGCCGCGAGCACGATCAACAGGCCCATAAAAAACTTTTTCATCTGCAAACGTACCTCCTCGTGAAAGACAGAAATTGAACGCGCGCGGTTCGCGTGGTTCGACCGCGCTTTTGGAAACAAAAACGGAACGCCGCGCGCTCATTATAGCACAGGCGAAGTCTTTTTCACAAAAAGAACGCGATTTTCGCCCGCGTTTTTCGCGAAAAAAACTTCGCGCCCGGCTCTCGCCGCGAAACGGACGCCCGCGCGCCGCCTCCGCCACGGCGAAACCGCCCGGCCGACGGAGATATGGGTTGACAAAAGACAAAATCACCGTCATACTACCTGTTTTGCGGCGCTGTGTTTTACGGCGCCGGATTCGGGGTCGGAACGAGAAAGGACGGTTCCAAAGGGAAGCGGACGGTCCTTTGCGGATCCCTTTTTTTAATCGGAGGAACACCAAAGTGACCGCGAGTTTTCGGGATTTCAGCCTGCCGGATGGTTTTCTTGCCGCGCTCGAGGAGCGCGGGTTCACGGAGCCCACGCCCGTGCAGGAACAGGTGCTGTCGCAGCCCGACCTCTGGCGCGACATGGTCGTGCAGGCACGAACCGGCTCGGGCAAGACGCTGGCTTTCCTGCTGCCCATTTTGGGCGAGATGGATGGCGGCCGCGGAAAGCCGCGCGCGCTCGTGCTCTCGCCAACGAGGGAACTGGCCATGCAGAACGCGGGCGAGTCGGAGTTCTTCGGCAGGATCAGGGGCGTCGGCACGGCGGCCGTAGTCGGCGGCATGAACATGGAACAGCAGATCTTCAAGCTTGAGCGGGGGGCGGGCGTCGTCGTCGGCACCCCCGGGCGCGTGCTCGACCACGTGCGGCGGGGAACGCTCGATCTGAGCGAGGTTCGGACGGTCGTGCTCGACGAGGGCGACAGCATGATGGACATGGGCTTCCGCGAGGAACTGGAGGCCATCCTCGACGCCGCCGCCGGCCGCGAGCGCACGTGGCTGTTCTCGGCGACGATGCCCGAGCCGGTGTACGAGCTTGCGCGGCGCTATCTTTCAGACCCTCTGCGCCTCGAACTGAACCGCGAGGAGGAGCAGCACGCGGACATCGCGCACCGCTGCTATCTTGTCCCGTCGCGGCTGCGCGTGGAGGGACTTGTCAACGTCCTGCTGTGGGAGCGGCCGACGCTGTGCCTCGTGTTCTGCCACACAAAGGCCGACACGGGCGAAGTGGCGGGGCGGCTTCAGGAAGAAGGCTTCATGGCCCTCGCGCTGAACGGCGACATGACGCAGCGCGAGAGAAACAACGCGCTGGAGTCGTTCCGTCTGGGGCGGATCCCCGTGCTTGTCGCGACGAACGTGGCGGCGCGCGGACTTGACGTGGAGGGCGTCTCGCACGTGATTCAGCTGGGACTGCCCGACGACATCGAGACGTTCGTGCACCGATCGGGCCGCACGGGGCGCGCCGGACACGAGGGATGCGATATTCTCCTGCTCACGCCCGCCGAGTCGGGACGGTTCAAGTCCATGATCCGAACTTCGCGGATGCGCGTGGAGTGGCGGAAGGCGCCCGACATCGAGGAGATCGGCGTCATTCAGCGCCAGCTGCGCGAGGAGTCCCTGCTGGCCGCCGAACCCGCGCCCGAGACGCGCGCGTGGGCCGAGTCGATGCTTGAGCGGAGCGGCGATCCCGCCGAACTGGCCGCCAAGCTGCTTTCCGCCATCGTTAAGAATATCCCCTCGGGCTATGCCCTGCGCGAAAGCCTGCAGCGCGAACTTGACCTGCGCCGCGAGCGCGCCGGAGTCCACCGCGGTTCGGCTCTGGCGGGCGGACGGTTCGGGGGCGTCCCGCGCGGCGAGGCCCCGCGCTTTCGCGGCGCGACGCGGGGCGGGCGCAGCCCTCTCCTTCGCGTCCGCAAGGGGAGAGACGACCCCGGCTGGTCCGTGGGGCGCGTCCTCGCGGCCGTGTGCGGCGCTCTTGGCGTGAGCCGGAACGAGATCGGCGGCATCAGGATGCGCGACGCCTACACCGACGTGGAACTGAGCCCCGCCGCGTGCGCCGCTCTGGAAGACGGCGGACGCCGCCGACTCGCCGACCGGGGGCTGCTCGGCGCGACCGGGCATAGTTTGAACGGCCCCAAGCGCGAACGGCGTTTCAGCGCCGCCGGGGAGCGTCTCAACCGGTATGAGCGGCGCGCGGAGCGCGGGATTCGCCGCTGAACCCCGAAAGCGCGTAAAGACCCTGCGGGTCTTTTCTCCGCGGGCAAAATACGCCCGTTTCAGGGGTTGACGAAAAAGAATAGCATGGTATAATACCCGTTGTCACGCGGAGGTGGCGGAATTGGCAGACGCGCAAGACTAAGGATCTTGTGGAGCAATCCATGGGGGTTCGATTCCCCCCCCCCGCACCAATTTATAAAAT
>CAZRXR010000073.1:5581-7035 GCA_964604125.1 uncultured Synergistaceae bacterium | reverse complement strand
CGCCCGGCGTCGGCGGATAGGCGGCGTTGCCGGCGTTCCGATCCTCGCGCGCCGCGCATGGGCAAACAAAAAAAGGGGAAAGCCCGGCGCGATCCGGCTTTCCCTTTTTTTGTCCAAAACGCGGCGAAAAAAGAGAGAGCCGGACGGATCCGGCTCCCCCAAGCGCGCGTCCGCGAACGCGCGCCCCGATTATTTATTCCAGTTTACTCCGTCCGTTCGGATTTTTCAAGCCCCCGGGCGAAATAATTCTTCAGCGCTCTCATCCGCGCGGGCAAATCGGGGCGGATGGCGACGGCGGCCACGTTCGGGTTGACGGAAGACCTGAAGTTCTCCGTCCGCCGCTCGAACTCGCCGACGAACGCCTCCAGTTCGGGCCTTTCCACGCGCAGCAGCTTGAGGAAATATCCCATCAGCAGCACGTAATCTCCGATGCAGTCGAAATTCACCCCGGGCACCCCCAGTTCCAGCTTCAGACACTGCTTCATCGCCTTGTTCGGGTCGAAGCTGCGGAACCGCGCGTCGAACACCACGGCGTTGTGGGCCACCGCGTTGCGCAGATCCTTCAGCAGAAAGACGAACTTGCAGATAAGGAGGCGCTCCGTGTCGCAGGAAACGTTCAGCCCCAGCCGCCGCGAGATGTCGTCGCGCACGTCGTAGGTCAGACACTGGAGAAGATGGCCGAAGTCGCCCATCGTCATGATCTCGAAGAACGCCCAGACGGGCACGTCGGCGCACCCTTTGTTGTAGAAGTGCGTGACGATGGGATTGCCCTTGCGGTAGGCGTAGGCGAGATTCGAGCGGATCGACTTCAGCAGATTCAGCTTGTTCGCCTGAAGGCTCATTTTCCGCCGCGCCGTGGCGCCCGGCGGCGCGTTGTTGTAGCCGCAGACGGCCCTGTCCATCATGTCGGCGATCTTTTCGGAGCGAACCGCTTCGAGGATCCGCTCAAGCGAGATGTTTCTGACGGCTGTCTCGATGAACATGACGCTCCTGTAAAACAGAGCCTTAAGCTCCAGATCGTAGCGGATCGTCGCCTCGATCTCGTCGTAGTTCGTGAAAGGTAGCCGCGTCCGCGAGTTCCCGAAGAAACGGTATCCCTTGTAGCCGTGGTAGTAGCCGGTGTGCCGCAGCTGGCGTTTGTGCTTCTCCCCCGAAATCTGAATGCCGCTCTCCCGAAGGTGGCGCATCAGCCCGTCCGTAGACTCGTAACTCATCGTCATCAGCTCCGTTATGTGGGTGGCCGCGCGCGGAAAAGCACTCCGCCGGAACAGCGGTTTCCCCGCGCGGACGGCGCGGAAAGCGCCGCTTCGGCGGGCCGCGCGCCTTTTTTTATGCCCGCCGCGCAATCCGCCGCCTTTTCGGCTGTGTTCCCTCGCGATAAAGAGAGATCGCCGGCCCGGCGGTTTGACAGGTCGCCCGCCGACGCCCGCGCGTTTCGTCCGGCCCGCGCCGAG
>CAZRXR010000073.1:0-5481 GCA_964604125.1 uncultured Synergistaceae bacterium | reverse complement strand
CGCGCGAGGGCAAAGAGCGCGAATGTATTCGCGCGCGGAACGCGCTTTCATTATATCACAAAGCGGGCGCGGAGCGCGCGGCGGAAGGCGGCGCTCCGCCGCGAAACGGCGGAGCAAACGCAGCCCGGGACGCCTCTTTCCATAAAAAAATTAATGCCGCGGGACGGCTGCGGAGGTCGTCGCGCGGCATGAACGTTTCGTTTTTTTTGAGAAACGCCAAAAGCGCGCCCGCGCTCAGTTCATGAATCTGGCGTAGACGCCCGCGTCGTTGAGGGCGTTGTACAGCGCGTTGCGCAGAACCGACATGTTCCGGTACACGGGCGCCATCTCGGGCACGGGCTGGAACACCTGCGGCGACGATGTCACGTACTGCAGCGCGTCGGTGTGGTTGGCGAAGATGCCCAGCGTGACGGCGGCGTTGATGAACGCGCCGAGCGCCGAAGCCTCGGCGTTGGAGCCGCGCAGCACGATGGCCTGATAGGCGTCGGCCTGAATGCGGCAGAACAGGTCGCTTTTCACCATGCCGCCCGCCACGCTCACCCTGTCGATGCCGCCGATCATGGCGCGCATCAGTCCAAGGTTCTCGGCGATTTCCATCGCGATGCCCTCGAGAATGGCCCTCGTGAGGTCGGCGCGCGTTGTGCCCAGCCCCAGATTGAAGAAGATACCCTTGGCCATGGGGTTCCAGTACGGCGCGGCGCTCCCCTCAAAGTGGGGCAGCATGGTCACGCCGCGGCTGCCCGCCGGGGCCCGCTCGGCCTGCTCGGTCATCGCGCCGTAGGGGTTGGGGTCGTCGGCCAGCTCGGGGTAGAACTGCTCCTTGAACCAGCGGAAGATGGCCCCCGTGTTGAAGATCGATGTCTCGGCCATGTACTTGCCCGCGATGGCCGACGCCTGACACAGCACGCGGCAGTCCTTCTCAAACACGGGCAGGTCGGAGTAGGACAGCACGAACGATCCCGTACCCGTGTTGGCCTCGGCAACGCCGGGGTGCGTGATGCCGAGCGCGATGGCCGCGTTCTGCTGGTCGCCGCCCGAGACGACCACGGGCGTGCCCTCGGGCAGACCGCACAAGTCGGCGAACTCCTTCGTCAGCGTCCCGCCCACGCTGCCGGGCGGGATCAGATCGCACAGCCGCGACTCGGAGACGCCCGCCAGATCGAGCAGGTCGGCGTCCCATTGAAATGTCTTCAAGTCCATCAGCATCGTGCGGCTGGCCTGCGTCCAGTCGGTCACGTACCTGCCCGTGAGCGCGTAGACCACGTAGTCCTGCACGCCGATGAACTTGACGGCGGCGTTGAACAGCTCGGGCGCGTTTTCGCGCAGCCAGATGATCTTGTTGAGCACAAAGAACGGGTTGACCCGCAGCCCCGTCTTCATGTAAAAGACGGGCATGCCGCAGTCGGCGACCAGCCTGTCGCAGATGGGGATGGTGCGCTTGTCCTGCCACATGATGGCGTTGCACAGCGGGCGGCCCTCGCCGCTCATCGGGATCACGGAGGCCCGCTGCGACGTGACGGAGACGGCCATGGCCTCGCCGCCGACGGAGGCGAGAAAATCGGACGCGCCCTTCAGCGTCGCGACGGCGGCGTCGAGCCACGTGCCCGGCTCCTGCTCGACATACGAAGGGCGGGGGAAGATCGTGTGGTACTCGGAAGAAGTCTGGTGCAGGCCGCGCCCCTGAAGGTCGAAGACCACGGTGCGCATACTGGAGGTGCCGATGTCAAGCGCGATGATCGTTTTCATGGATAAAGTTCCCTCCTCACAAGATTGAGCCTGAAAGTTCGAGACGGGATCGGTACGATAATCCCCGCCGCGGGAGGCGGCGGGGAGTGAAAAACGTCGCGGAGGCTATTTGACGACGGCCGCCGCCATGGCGAGCCCGGGCAGCGCGTTCTGGAACAGGGCCAGAACGATGATCGCCAAAAGCGCGCTCACGCCGGAAACGGTGCCGCCGATGGACCAGCACTCGATCGTCTGGCGCAGCGAGAACTTGGAGAAACGGTTGACCACCCAGAAGCCGGAGTCGTTGGGCAGCGAGAGGCCGATGCCGCCGGCGCAGATGGCCAGCCCCACGAGGACGGGCGAGATGGTGCCGAGCCCGGCAAGCAGCGGGGCGAAGATGGCCGAGGTGGTGGTGAGGGCCACGGTCGTGGAGCCTTGGGCCGCGCGCAGGATCTGACTGATGAGCCACGAGATCACGATCACGATGATGGTCGCCGAGGCGCTCGTCCAGCCCTGCATGCCGGCGACGAGCATCTTGCCGATGCCCGTGGCGTTGATGATGGCGCCGAAGGAACCGCCGCCGCCCGTGATCAGGAAGATGATGCCCGCGTCCTTGGCCGAATCGGAGATGAACTCCTCGAAGCTCTCGTCAAGGTACTTGCGCAGCGAGGCGTAGGCCACGACGGCGCCCACGAGCAGGGCGATGTTCTTGTCGCCGATGAAGCTCATCAGCTGGTAGCCGAACGATCCCTTGTCGGCGATCATTTCCTTGCCGATGGTTCCCACGAGGATCAGCAGGATGGGGAACAGGATCAGCCAGATGCCAAGGCCGCCCGAGGGCTTGCCCGCGTCGGCGGCGACGTCGCCGCTCTCGTCGATGTCGTCAAAGGCGTTGGCGAAGTCCTCGGCGTACTCCTTGCGGGCGCCGAGCATCTTGGCGTAGACCACGCCCGCGACGAACACGCCGAACAGCGAGACGAACGAACCGTACACGAAGAACGCGGCGATGTTCGCGTTCAAATTGCCCACGACCGTCAGCGGGCCGGGGGTGGGGATGACCATGGCGTGCGTCGTTATCAGGCCGACGGCCAGCGACGTGACGAGCGTGATGAACGGAACCTTGCCCTTGCGGGAGATCTGCTTGATCAGGTTGACCAGAATGACGAACGCCGCGTCGAAGAACACGGGAATGGAGACGATATAGCCGGTCAGCGCGATGGCCAGGGGGGTGTTCTTCTTGCCGGCCACTTTGAGCATCAGCGCCGCGATTTGCGAGGTGCAGCCGCTTTTGTGCAGCAGGTTGCCCAGCACGATGCCCCACAGAATGATGATGCCGATGCCGCCCAGCGTGCCGCCGAAGCCGTTGGCCAGCGTGGAGGCGATGTTCTGCAGCGGCATGTTCGACAGAACGCCCATGATGATGCCGCCAAGCAGCAGCGACAGGAACGGGTGCGTCTTGTACTTCATGATGGAGATCAGGACAAACAGCAGCGAGACCAGGAACACGCCGATAAGCCACGTTAACGATGTCGGGAACATTGTCTTTCCTCCTTCGATAGAGTGCCGATATTTTTCGCGCCCGCCTTACATGTGGCGGAAGAACTTCATGTACTTGAGAACCACCTCGGCGACCGACTTTTCCTCCAGCTTGGAGAGCGACGAAAGGTGGGGATCCTTCGCGGCCAGCAGCTCGCGGATCTTGCCCACCGTGAACACCGAGATCTCGGTGTTCACGTTGATCTTGGCGATGCCGTTGTCGATCGCGGCGCTGATGGTGGCCTCGGGCGTGCCCGAGCCGCCGTGGAGCACCAGCGGGATGCCGCACGCGGCGTTGATCTCCTTCAGAATGTCGATGCGGACGTTGGGCGTGCCCTTGTACAGCCCGTGCACCGTGCCGATGGAGACGGCCAGCGCGTCTACGCCCGTGCGCTGAATGAACTCGCGGGCTTTCGCCGGGTCGGTGTACTTCTCGCGATCGGAGGACGAGCCCTCGTGCGAGTGCTCGCCGGCGGCGAGGGAGCCGAGTTCCGCCTCGACGGTCACGTTTTTGGCGTGGGCGGCGTCGCACACAAGCTTTGTGTTGGCCACGTTCTCCTCGAACGGCAGCGCCGAGCCGTCGTACATCACCGAGCCGAAGCCCGCGTCGATGGCCGCCCTGATGATGTCGAGACTGTCGCAGTGGTCAAGGTGCAGGCACACCTGCATCGGGTAGGCGTCCGACAGGGACGAGACAACGGCAACGGCGTCGGCCAGACGCATGTTGTCAAGGTACTTCTTTCCGAACGCGACGATCACGGGAACGTCGCCCATTTGGTGCCCCGCCTCGATGACGCCGCGGATCGTCTCGTAGTTGTAGACGTTGAAAGAGCCGACGGCGTAATGGCCGCTGTAGGCGGCGGCCAGCATTTCCTTAAAGTTGCTCGGCATGGCGCGCCTCGCGGGCTAGGCCCTCACGCCCGCCAGCCAGGCCTTGAAACCGTCCTGATCGAGCACCTCGGGGTTGACGATGAAGCGCGCCTTCTCGCCCTTCAGGAACGCGGCGACATCGGCGGCCAGCAGGTACGGCGAGTTGGTCAGCGCGTCGGTGGTCGTGCCGGCGATGTGCGTGGTGAGCGTCACGTTGTCCAGCTTCAGGAAACGGCTGTCGGCCGGGATAGGCTCGGACGTGAACACGTCGAGCGCGGCGCCCGCGATGCGCTTTTCTTCCAGCGCCGAGGCCAGCGCGTCCTGATCCACAAGCCCCGCGCGGCCCGTGTTGATGAAGTACGCGGTGGGCTTCATCAGGCGGATCAGCCCGTCGTTGATCATGCCCTTGTTCTTTTCCGTCAGCCGCGCGTGGATCGAGATGAAGTCGGCGCTCTTGAACAGCGTCTCGATATCGACCAGCTTGCAGCCCGCCGCGGCGATCGCTTCGGGGTTGGCGTAGGGATCGTACACGATCACTTCGGCCTCGAAGCCCGAGAGTTTCTTGGCGACGAGACGCCCGATGTTGCCGAATCCCACGAGGCCCACGGTCTTGCCGCCCAGCTCGGGAATGTTGGCGCTGTTGGAGAACGTCTTGCGCCACTGCCCCTGCTTGATGGAGCAGAACGCGCGGGCGATGTTGCGGCACTCGGCCAGCATCATGCCGACGGCGAAGTCGGACACGGCGTGCGCGTTCCTGCCCATCACGTTGAAGACGAGGATGCCCCTCTTGGTCGCCTCGGCTACGTTGACGTTTTCAAGGCCGGCCCGCGAAACGCCCACGACGCGAAGGTCGGGCATGGCCTCCATCACCTTGGAGGACACGGCGATGAACAGGCCCATCAGCACGTTCGCGCCCGCGCCGTGCTCGAGGATCAGCGGATCGCACGGCTCGATCTCCGGCCCGCGCTTCTCGACTTCAAGACGGCGGTGCTGCAGCTTGTCCCAGCTCGGCTCCCAGTCCCCGGCGAACTGCACGTCGCCGTAGTCGCGCAGGTACTTGTCCCATGCGCCGCGAAAACCCTTGTAACCGATCATCGCGTCGCCCAACAGCAAACCTTTCAATCCGGCCATCAACAATTTCCCCTTTCGTGGAGTTTGATAAAACAATTTTAAGGAACGCCCATGACGGTATAACTACTTTACATACTCGCATTATAATATAAATTTAGCGCGAATGTCAAGGCGTCGCGTCCCGCCGCGCGGGCGCGAAACGGCGCGCGCGAGAGCGTTTCTCGCGGCGAAAAACACTTCTTACGCGGCCGCTGTTTTTATTTGTTCTATAAGCGGCGA
>CAZRXR010000072.1:1304-7183 GCA_964604125.1 uncultured Synergistaceae bacterium | reverse complement strand
GCCGAGGTAAAAACAGACGCACGCGAGGAAACAGGCCGCGAGCGCCTCGGCGGCCATGTGCGCGGCCAAAACCGCCGCCGGCGCGGCCGACGAGTCGTAGCAGTCCGCTATCAGCCCGCCGAGCAGCGCCAGACGGTACGCCGCAAAGACGAGCAGCCCCGCGGGGACGCCGCGCGGAAGCGCGCTTTTGACTTTTTCCGCGGGAAATTCCATCTTCCAACCGCCTTTCTTGTATCGCGAAAGCCGGATCAGCGTTCGCCCAGATCCGGCACGACTTCCTTCAGCAAACGCCCCTGCCAGAAGCGCGCCGTCTCCGGCGTCACGGCGTAGCGCGGCGAGGTCAGCTGCAATTTCTCGTCAAGCCCGTCGAACGTCACGTGAGCGACGCCGCACACCAGCTCGAACGCCAAATCGCTCGTAAAGACTTTGTCTTTGTTGGCGCGCAGGCACGCGACAGTCTCCGGCCAGCGGCGCTCGTATTCCGGCGAGCACCAGAACACGAGCGGGATCGTCGTCATCGCGGGCGTGAGCGCGTCGAAGTTGTGGCCGCCTCTGGCGAAAATGTCCTCGGAATGGTCGGCAAAGTACAGCATACTGCACACGGGGAACTTTGAATTTTGCACCATGTCGAAGATCTGCCCGAGCACCCAGTCGGTGTAGGAGACGCTGCGGTCATACGTTTCCATCTGCTCGTAGAGCGAGGGCGGCAGCCCCTCCAGAAGGGCCGAGGGCGGCATGTAGGGCCAGTCGCGCGGGGCGTCCGCCGAGTAGGGCCAATGGCTGCCGAACACGTTGACAAAGACCGTCAGATTTTTCCCCCCCCCGGCGGGGGCCGCGTCGAGCACGGCGCGTAGCATGGGCAGCATCTCCCCGTCGAGGTGGAATCCTCCGCGCCCCGGGGCGGAGGGCAGATCCTGAGTGAAGAACTGCTCGTCGGTGTTCAGCGCCAGCTGCGCCGTCACAAAGCGGTTGTACACCCCGGCGCGCCTGTGGTTCGTGATCCAGACCGTCTTTGTTCCCGCCGCGCGCAGCACCTCTGGCAGCGACGGCGTGCGCAGCGCTCGCGCCAGCGTCTCCCCCACGCCCGGCGTCCCCTCGAGCGTGTAGTCGTTCGCGCGGCTGAGCGCCATCGTCAGCGCGAAATCCGTGTGCGTCATGCACGAGTAGGCGTTCGTGAACAGCGTCACGGGCGCGGAGCTCATCCACGGCGTCGTGGGGCGGCCGTAGCCGTAGCACTGCATGTGCGCCCGGTTCGCCGACTCCCCGATCACGACCACGCAGAGTTCGCCTGTGCCGGCGCGCTTCACGTTCAGCGCCGCCAGATCGGCGTCCCGGCTGCCGCGCACAAGTTCCATCGCCTCGGTCGCCCTGCGGAAGTCTTTCAGCCCCGCGCGCAGGTCGAACACGAGCGCGCTCCAGCCGTCGCCCTTGGAGCGGTAGCCGAGCGAGACCGCCGCCGCGGCGACGAAAAAAAAGACCGAAAGCGCGGCGCGCTTTGCCCCGCGCGTCAGCGAAAGCGAGAGCGACGCGGCCCACACGCCAAGCCCTAACGCGACGGCGAGGAACGTGTACGACAGCCCGAACTGATCGACGATGAAGCCGCGCGCCTCGGCCCCGTTCGTCTTGAGCGCCGCCATCACGGCCGCGGGACTGGGACGCCCGCCGTAGCGCAGGACGTAGGCGATCGTGCACGACGACTGCAGGGCCGCCGCCAGCGCGAGCAGCGCGATCGCCCACCTCAGCGCGCGCGAAAGCGCCGACGGGCCGCGCGGCGCGAGAAACGCCGCCGCCGCGTACAGCGCGGGGAACGAGACGACGCTGACGAACTCGTACACGCCCACGGGCGCGCGGCACAGGTACGCGATCGCCAGTTCCATGCCCAAAAAGAGCGCGTAGATGAGCGCGTACCGCGCCCCGAGCGCGAACGCGGCCGTGCAGAAAAGCGCCGCGACGGCCAGTTCGAGCGCGATGTCGCGCGCGATCACGTCCGCCGGCGTGGCAAACGTCGTCCTCACGTCGGAGACAAGGCCGCAGGCCAGCGCCGCGCGGTAGGCGGCCACGACGGCGATCGCGCACAGAGCGCCCTTGACGGCGGCCGCCGCCAAAAAGCGGCAACGCCCGTTCACGGCCGCTCTCTTTTACGGCCGATCATGCCGAGGGCGCAGACGGCGAACGCGACGCCCATGCCGAGGATCAGCGGATCGACGGGGAGGCCGAGCGCCTGTCCCGCGATCATCGCGAGCGGCGACAGCACCATCGACGCGGCGGCGAACCCGCTTTTGAGACGCCCCGGCGCGAACAGCGCCGCCGACATGGGCGCGAACACCACGCCCGCGCGCAGCCCCATCGAGAGGAACCCCAGATCGTTGAGCATCTTTCCCGACATCGAAAGCGCCGTCAGCGCCGCCGCGCAGAGCACCGCCGCGACTGTCGCCCGCGAGAGGATCAGTTCCGCCCGGGGCGAGCGCGAACGCGCGCACAGATGCCCGAAAACGTCTTTCACGAGCACGGTCGCCAGCCCCAGCGAAAGCCCCGCGCCGCCGCCGATGACCGTGATCAGTAGCGTGCCCAGCACGACGCCCGCCGCCAGCGGCGGCAGGTGCGCCATCACGAACGACGGCAGCGCGTGCACCGTGCTTTCGATCACCGTCTGGGCGGTCGCCTTTCCCGACGCCGCCAGATACGCCGCCTCGGCGGCCGTGACGCAGTGCGCGCGCATCGACAGCCCGATCAGGATGCCCGCCGCCCCGAGCGGAGGGCACAGCAGCGCGGCGATCACCGCGCCCTTCCGCGCGTCGGCGTCGCTGCGGGCGCTCCACACGCCCTGCGCGTAGGTCTGCGTGGAAAGCACGCCCAGCACGAGCGACAGGCACGAGCCGAGATCCTTCGCCGCGCCGCGCGAGACGAGGCTGAAAAAACGGGACGCGAGCGCCGCGCCGTCGGGCAGATCGGACAGATTCGACGCGGCCGACTGGGCCATGCCAAGCGGCGTACCCGCGAGCTGCGCCGAGAGCGCCGCCGCCAGCCCGGAAACGCCGCCTTCAAGGCGCAGCGCGAGGATCATCGATCCGATGAACGCCGCGTAGAGCAGCCCCGTCTTGACCATGCCGCCCATGCCCGCGCCCCACGCGCCGCCGAAGACCACGTACACGCACATGATCGCGGCCGTGATCGCGGCCGCGATCGCGGCCGGCATTCCCGGGAACATGGAAGTCAGCAGGCCGGCGCAGGCGATCACCTGCGCCAGTACGGTGATGAAAAGCCCCAGCCCGTTGAGCAGCGAGCCGAGGTTCTCGGCCGCGCCGCCGAACTCGCCGCGAAGGATCTGCAGCTCCGTCACGCAGCCGCTTCGGCGCAGCGGCCCGGCGAAGCCGAACGCGAGCGCCAGACAGCCAAGCCCCGAGCCGAGCGTGAACCACCACGCCGACAGCCCGAAATGGAACGCCATCTGCGCCGTGCCGATCGTCGCCTGCGCGCTGATGAGGCTGCCGAGGATCGCCCCGCAGACCATGCCCGGGCCGGCCTTGCCGCCGCCCGTGAGGAAATCCTTTTCGTCTTTGACCTTTTTTCCCGAATAGACGCCCACGCCCACGATGAGCGCGAGCACGGCGGCGATTCCCGCCAACGTCGCAGATGTCACGTTCCGTCCCCCTCTTTCCGGCGGGCCGCCGCCCGCGCAAAAATGAAAACCGGCGTCGCGATTATACCACTTTTAGCATGGGAACATCAAGAAAACCGCCGGCGCGGGGCGCGGCGCGAAGCGGTTTTTTTACGTACCGCGCCGTTCCGTCACCGCGCCCAGACGCGCGTTCCTTCGACATACGTCGCCAGGTGCCGCGTGAAGCGGAGTTCCATCGCGGGGCGCGCGAACGGATCGCCTTCGACCACGGTGAAATCGGCGTGGCGGCCCTCCCGGATCATGCCGAACTCGCCGCCCCGGCCCACGGCGCGCCACGGGTTGACCGTGTAGGCCGTCAGGGCCTCGCCGAGCGTGAGTTTCTGCGACGGATCGTAGCGCAGAGGAGCGCCGTCGTCGTCGCTACGGCACACGGCGTTCCAGATGCCGATCCACATGTTCTCCTCCTCCATCGGCGCGTCGGTGCTGCCCGTCACGATCAGCCCCGTGTCCCACAGCGCGCGGAACGGGTAGGCGTCGAGGGCGCGTTTCGCCCCGAGGCGCAGCGGCGCCATCACGCGGTCGGTGTAGCACTGGCAGGGCTGAATGTCCACCACCACGCCCAGCGCGCGCAGCCGTTCGCGCAGGTCGGCCGGGCAGACGATGACGTGGTTGAAACGGTACGGCAGGCGCGGCCGCCCCATGCGCGCCACGACGCGCTCGACGACGCGCGCGGCCTGTTCCACGGCGGCGTCGCCGATCATGTGAAGCTGCGTCTGGATACCGCGCCTGTGCGCCTCGCACAGCGTCTCGAAAAGCTCCCCGTCGTCGTGGTTGGGTACGCCGCGTTCGCCGGGCATGTCGTCAAACGGCTCGCGCAAGGCGCACGTGTGCCCGCCGAGCGTGCCGTCCATGAAGATCTTGAGCCCGCCGTACATGATCCTGTCGCTCCCGAGCCCCGAGCGGTACGAAAAAGCCGGCAGCCTGTCGTGGTAGCAGATGACGCGCACGGGCAGCCGCCCCTCGTCGGCGAGGTTCTGCCACGTGTACATCTCCTCGCCGAGGGCGTATTCCGGCGCGTCGCAGGCGTGCGCGCAGACCACGCCGCGCGAGACCATCACCGTCGTCGCCTTCTCCATGACGGCCGTGAGTTTTTCGGGCGTCTCGCACTCGCGCGCGGCGGCCTCGATAAGGGGAGCGGCGCCGCCCTCCGTCATCACGCCGGTGAAGCGGCCGTCGCCGTCGCGCAGCACGTAGGGGTCGTCCGATTCCGCGAGGCCGCTTTCGAGCATCGCTCGCGTGTTGGCCACGTGCCTGTGCCCGCAGTAGCGGCTGAGCACGACGGGGTTGTCAAGCCCAAGCGAGTCCAGCCACTCCATCGTGGGCGGATCGGTCACGGGCCACGCCATCTCGTTATAGTTGACGGCGCGGATCCACGCGCCGCGCCCCGCCTCGGCCGCCTTGGCGCGCAGCATGGCCGCCGCCTCGGCGAGAGAGCGCGCGGACAGCAGGTTGACGTAGAGGTTCTGGCGGGCGAACGCCGTCAGGTGAATGTGCGCGTCGCTCATACCGGGCATGATCAGGTTCGTTCCCCAGTCCTCGCGCTCCGCGCCGGGGTATTCCGCCCGCGCGCCGCTCAAGCTGCCCGCGTAGACAAAGCGGCCGCCGCGCGCGACGGCCGCCTCCGCGTAAGGCCGTTCCGGGTCGCCCGTCCAGATCTTTCCGCTTACCAGCAGGTCTTTCATCGTCTTCCAACCGCCTTTCCGGGTTGTTCGCGCGCCCGCGCGCCGTACCGCGGCGTTTTTCCCGGGCCGCGCCCCCGTAAAGAATTGTACACCGCGCGCGGCGCAAATTCTATCGCCAAAATCGCTTTCGTCCGCGTCTCCGGCGCGGCAAAAAAACGCGCTTTGCCCGTTTTTGCCCCCGCGCGGGCGGACAGTCGTCCCGAAAGGGCGCGTTGCGTTTTTTTCGGCCCGCCCGGGCGCACCCGTGTTGTTTCGCCCTTCGGAGGTTTCTCCCGGCGCGGAAAAGCCGCGTTTCCGATTTCACGCGGCGCGGCGCGACCGTTCCCGTTCCCGGGACGGATTTTCGGCTTCTTCGCCGCCGCCCCGACGTGACCGCCATCGGGCCGAAATATCTGCCCGTCGGCGCGACGCGCTTCTCCGAAGCGGCGTCGCGCCCCCAGCGCCCTGATCGACGGCGGCGGCAACTGCGCGGCCAGCCTCGCCGCGACCGTCTTCGGCGGCATTGTGACGCGCGTCGG
>CAZRXR010000072.1:0-1204 GCA_964604125.1 uncultured Synergistaceae bacterium | reverse complement strand
TTTTTTTCGCGCGGGACGGGCGCGGGGAAAAACACTTCCGCGCCGGGGCGGCGGAGACGAACCTTTCCCGCCTAGAAACGCGCGAGGCCCGCGATCGTCCGCGCTTTTTTTTTCGCGCGGGACGGGCGCTATAAAATTATTTCATCTTTATCTATGAAAAAACGTGATTTGCATTTATAACTTCGTTCGTGTATAGTAGGAAACGTCGAAAGAAACATCATGCACCACCAATCTTTGAAAAAAGGGGCGGTAATTATGATCACGTTGATCGACAAACCTGTAACGCTGTTCGGCGGTAAAGCGCTCGTCGAGGACGCGGCGAGCCTGAGCGGGGACGCGCTGAACGCGCGTCTGGCCGAAAAGGGCGTGAGCTACGACGGCCCGCTGCCCGCCAAGACGGGCGACGGCACGATGGCGCGCGCCATCGTGGACGCGCACAACACCGACAAGGGCGACGGGCTGCTGCACCTCAAGTTCGACGCTCTGACCAGCCACGACATCACCTACGTCGCCGCGCTGCAGACGGCCATCGCCTGCGGTCTGGAGAAGTTCCCCGTGCCCTACGTGCTCACCAACTGCCACAACAGCCTGTGCGCCGTCGGCGGCACGATCAACGAGGACGATCACATGTTCGGCCTCACGGCCGCGCAGAAGTTCGGCGGCATCTTCGTGCCCCGCCATCTGGCCGTCATCCACCAGTACATGCGCGAGTGCGTGGCCATGAGCGGCGGCATGATCCTCGGCACCGACAGCCACACCCGCTACGGCGCGCTCGGCACGTTGTCGGTGGGCGAGGGCGGCCCCGAGATGGTCAAGCAGATCCTCTCCAAGACGTATGACTTCGCGTGGCCGGGCGTCGTCGCCATCTACCTGAAGGGCAAGCCCCGCCCCGGCGTCGGCCCGCACGACGTGGCCATCGCCATCATCGGCGCGGTGTTCCGCGGCGGTTTCGTCAAGAACAAGGTGATGGAGTTCGTCGGCCCGGGCGTCTCCAATCTGAGCGCCGAGTTCCGTCTCGGCATCGACGTGATGACCACCGAGACCACGTGCTGGACATCGATCTGGCGCACCGACGGCGTGATCAAGGAGTTCTTCGACGTGCACGGGCGTCCCGGCGACTTCAAGTATCTCGACCCGGCGGACGCGGCCTGCTACGACGCCGCCGTCGTCGTCGATCTCGACACGGTCGAGCCGATGATCGCCG
>CAZRXR010000071.1:0-7287 GCA_964604125.1 uncultured Synergistaceae bacterium | reverse complement strand
TTCGCGCGGAGAGGTTCGCTTTCCTCGGGCGACTTTTCTCCGGCCGACGGCAAAAACCAAACCGACGCGCCCGGAAACGCGGCGCGTTTTCGTGAGAAAATCCGCTTTCGCGTCGCGTCGCGCCCCCGGGCGGCGTTTTCTTTCGCCCGGCGGGAGCGTTTTTCGCGGCGCGTCACGCGCGTCGCGCCTCATGCCCGCGCGAGGCGGGCTATTCGCCCCGCGAAAGAACTTCGCGTCGGGAAGCGCTTGAAACGTCCGCCCTTAGGCGTCCCATTCGCGCGAAGCGGGACAGGGCGCGCGTTTCGGTTCGTTCCGTCCGATCCGGGGCCGCCCGTTTCGCGCAATGTCGCGCGGCGGCGCGCGATCCTCGCACAAAGGGCCGTCGTGTCTCCGTCAGCGAGCCGCCCGCCGTCAAAGCGGCCTCGGGCGGGAAGGTTTTTTTCCGTCCGGGGGAAACGGGCCGAGCGTCTCCCGAGATTTGGCGCGCGGGGCGAAAAATATCTTTCGCGCGGAAAGATCCGCTTTCCTCGGGCGGCTTTTCTCTGGCCGACGCGCCCGAAAACGCGGCGCGTTTTCGTGAGAAAATCCGCTTTCGCGTCGCGTCGCGCCCCCGGGCGGCGTTTTCTTTCGTCCGGCGGGAGCGTTTTTCGCGGCGCGTCCCGCGCGGCGTCTCGGAGTTTTCTCCTTCCGCGTCTCCGTGTCCGGGGGCGTTTTGCCGCTTTCGCGATTTGGAGCGTGTCATTTTCGCCCGCGGCTGTTATAATCTTCGTTGTACGGCTGTTCTAAATTTTCGATACGGAGGCTGGAGAACGATGGTTGAACTTGACGCGAGAGGGCTTGCCTGCCCGCAACCCGTGCTGCTGACGAAAAAGGCGCTCGACGAGGGCGCGGACGCCGTGAAGGTGACGGTTGACAACGCTCCGGCGAGCCAGAACGTGTCGCGCTTTCTGGCAAGCAAAGGCTTTTCCGCGTCGGTGACGCCCGACGGAACCGACTTTATCGTCGCGGGCGCCAAAGTCGCCGCCGCTCCCGGCGCGCGCGAGTGCGCCCCGGCCGTTGAGAGCGGCGTGAAAAAGGCCGTGTTCATCTCTCACGCCACGATCGGCGGAAGCGACGCGCAGCTGGGCGAGGTGCTGATGAAGGCGTTTCTGGGCACGCTGACGCAGTACGGCGAAAGCGAGCGCCCATCGGTGATCGCGCTGATGAACGAGGGCGTCAAGCTGGCCGTTAAAGGCTCCTCCAGCGCCGAGACGCTGGCGGAGTTCGCCGCGCGGGGCGGCACGGTGCTGGTGTGCGGCACGTGCCTCAAGCACTTCGGCCTGATGGATTCGCTCGGCGCGGGCGTCGTCTCGAACATGTTCGAGATCGCCTCGGCGTTGCTGGACTGCCGCACGCTGTCGCTGTAACGGAAGATCCGCCGGGGCCCGCGCAAAGTCGGCGAGCGGCGCGGCGGAGATCGAACGAGATTTCTTTCGAAGAAGGAGTTGTTCCGATGAAACTGTACACGTACAAAAGAGACAGAGACGCCTCGCCCGAAGTGGGCGTGCTTCGCGGCGCCCTGCTCGTCCCGGCGGGCGCGTTCGGCCTCGCTTTCGCGTCGATGAACGACCTGATCGAGAAGGCGACCCCCGACGACCTCGCCCGCATGAGCGGCGGCGATTTCGACCCCGCGTCGGCCGCGGAGCTGAACGCCGTTTTGCCGATGTCGCCCATCCCGCGCCCGCGGCAGGACGTGCTCTGCCTGGGGCTGAACTATCTGGCGCACGCCAAGGAGGCGCACAGGTTCGACGCCGCTTTCGTCACCAACGAAGGCTGGCCCGTGTACTTCTCGAAGCGCGTCAATTACTCCCAGGGCGACGGGGGCGGCATTCCCGCCCACGCCGACGTGACCCAGAAGCTGGACTACGAGGCCGAGCTCGCCGTCATCATCGGCCGCGACGCCAAAGACGTTCGGCCCGAGGACGCGCGCGAGTATGTGTTCGGCTACACCGTCTTCAACGACGTGACGGCCCGCGACGTGCAGAACCGCCACGTGCAGTGGTACTACGGCAAGAGTTTCGACGGATTCGCGCCGATGGGCCCGTGCATCGTCACCGCCGACGAGTTCCCGTTCCCGCCCGTGCTGCGCGTTTCAAGCACCGTCAACGGCGAACTGCGCCAAGACGCCGACACCGGTATGCTTGTCCACGGCATCCCCGAGATCATCTCGCAGTTCTCGCACGGCGTCACGCTGAAAGCCGGAACCATCATCGCCACGGGAACGCCGCAGGGCGTGGGCATGGGCATGGCCGAGCCGAGATTCCTCAAAAAAGGCGACACGGTCACGTGCGAGGTCGAGGGCATCGGCACGCTGACGAACACGGTGATGTAGAAAAAGCCCCCGCGCCGCATCTTGTAAAAAAACAAGCGCCGCTCCGCGTTCCCGGCCCGGGAACGCGGAGCGGCGCTTTATACGCACAAAGCCCGCCCGGACGGCGTCGCGCGCCGCCCGGGACGGGCTTTGTTTTGTCTCACCGACCGGGCCGGGCGAGCAGCCAGGCCTTGATCTCGTTTTTCGGCGCGGCATAGCGGGCCGAAAGGTCTTCGGCGATTTTTTTCACGGGTTCGCCCGCCTCGCGCCTTTTCAGGGCTTCGGGCCGCCACGCGCCGTCGGGCGGCTTTTCGTCGCCCGCGCCGCCGACGACGAGCGCCAGTTCGCCCTTGACCCCGCCTTCGACGCTTTTCAGAACTTCCGACAGAGTGCCGCGCCGCGCTTCCTGATACACCTTGCTGATCTCGCGCACCAGCGCGCAGGGCCGGTCGCCGAACGCCGCGAGCACGTCTTCCGTCTGCGCGGCGGCCTTGTGCGGCGACAGGTAAAACACGAGCGTGAACGGGTGGCGCGCCAGCCGCTCCAACGCGGCGGCGCGCTCGCCCCGCGCGTCCGGGAGGAACCCGTAAAACGTGAAAGGCTGCGGCGGCAGGCCCGACAGCAGCACCGCCGGCACGAACGCCGTCGGGCCGGGCAGCACGTCGATCGGGTACCCGGCGTCGATGGCGGCTCTTAGGACGATCTCCCCCGGGTCGGACATGCCGGGCGTACCCGCGTCGCTGATCACAGCCACGCGCTCGCCGTTGGCGAGACGGGCGAGTATCTCGTCAACGCGCGAGCGCTCGTTGAACTTCTGGTAGCTCACCAGAGGGCGCTTGACGCCGTAGTGTTTCAGCAGCAGGCCGCCGCGCCGCGTGTCCTCGCACGCGATCAAGTCGGCGTTTTTCAGTTCCTCGATCGCGCGCAGCGTGATGTCGCCCAGATTGCCGACGGGCGTGGGGATGAGGATCAGCGGCATCGTACGCTCTCCTTTCGCGGGGCGGCCGCCCCTTTGCCGAGGGCCGTTCCCCCGCGCGGCGGGCGGAAGGCGCTCTGAAAAACTTTTCGTAGAACATCGCGTCCCGCCCGGCCCGCGCGAAAAGCCGACGCGGCGAAAGCGCGCCCCCTCCGTCGTTCGCCCGGAGCGGGCGGGGACAGCGCGCATGGCGCGGCTCGCCGAGTTTTTTGGCCCGGACGCCGTTTCCGCCGTCGCGGGAGCGGAGCGCGTCCCGACCGACGCGGTGTGTTTTTGGCTTTAACCGCCCGCGATCCCGGAGTTGATGTTGTTCGTCATGTCCGCCCGCCGTTTCGCGCGGCGGCTATCCCGCGGACGAAAAAGCCTCGCCAACGCCTCGGCGGTATGCCCGTCTCGCGCCGATTCGCGGCGGCGCGTAAAACGCCGGGGTTTACCGTCTATCGCGGCGGACGGCGTACCCGTAAAGAACGTTTGACCGCTCGTACACGGCGACGGGCCGCGCGGTAAAACGGCGGCGGAGTAACGCGGCGAGTTTGAACGAGAACCGCGTGGCCTCGCGGGGGCGCGGCGGACGCCTCGGGGCGCGGAGCCGGAGGGATTGTCCCCGAGTGCCGATCCCCCTTGGACGCGGACGGGGGCGTCCCTTTCGGGCGCGAGGGGCGCGGCGCGTCTTTGGCGGCGGCCCGCCCGCTTTTGAGCGCGGAGCCGGGAAAAAGCCCGGCGTTTTCTGCCTTACCGCGCCTCGGTACCCAGCAGGCCGATTTCGGCGGCGTAGGGCTTCATGCCCTCGATGACGATGGCGGCCACGTCCTTCACGTCCATGCCAAGCATCGCGCAGCCCCGCTTGATCAGATCGCGGTTGCACTTGCGGGCGAACGCCTTGTCCTTGAACTTTTTCATGAAGCTTTTCACCTCAAGGTCGGTGATACCCTTCGGGCGCATACGCGCGCAGGCCTCGACGATGCCCGTAAGCTCGTCCACGGTGTAGAGACTCTTTTCCATGTTCGTCTCGGGCTTCACGTCGTTGCACAGACCCCATCCGTGACTGAGGATGGCGCGAATGTCGGCCTCGTCCACTCCCGCCTCGCGCAGCGGCCCGGCGGTGTGGAGCAGGTGCTCCTCCGGGTATTTTTCGTAGTCGAAGTCGTGGAGGTAGCCCACGGCTTTCCAGTGCTCCTCGTCCTCGCCGAAATGACGGGCCATCGCGCCCATCGCGGCCATCACGTTGATGGAATGGACGATCAGACGCGGATCCGCGATCATCGTCGCGTTCAGCTCTTTGGCGCGTTCAAGTGTCAGCATGTGTCAAAACTCCCCTTTCTTCCGAGCGCGCGGCGCGAAAAAAGCCCGCGCGGCAGCCTTATTTTATCCCAAAGCGGGCGTTCCGTGAACTCCTCTTTTCGCTCTGGAAAACGCGAAGGCGCGGATCGCCCCCCGTCTGTGCGGGAAACGTCTCCGCGCCTCTTTGATTCCGCCGCTAGCCTTCAAACGTCGCCGCGACTTCCTTCAGCCATTTCACGACGCCGATGCGCTGCGGGCAGACGCGCTCGCACTGACGGCAGCCGACGCAGTCGGAGGCTTTGCCGAACTTCGTGTAGCGGTTGTCGTAATAGAATTTCTGCGTTGAAAAGCCCTTCATCGTCGCCAGCTTGTGGTTGTTGTACAGCGAGAAGTAGTCGGGGATGGGGATGTTCTTCGGGCATCCTTTCGTGCAGTAGCGGCAGGCGGTGCAGGGTATGACGACGCTTTCGTTGATCACGCCGACGGCCCCCTCGAGCGCTTTGCGCTCCTCCGCGTCGAGCGGCTTGAAGTCGCGCATATAGCTCGTGTTGTCGTCGAGCTGTTCAAGGCTGCTCATGCCGGAAAGCACCATAAACACGTTGTCGAAACTGGCGGCGAAACGCACGCCCCACGAGGCGACGGAGAGGTCGGGACGCGCGTCTTTCAGCATCTTCGCGGCTTTTTCGGGCACGTTCGCCAGCGTCCCGCCCTTGACCGGCTCCATGACGACGACGGGCTTGCCGTGTTTCACGCACACCTCGTAGCACTTGCGCGACTGGATGCTTTCGTTCTCCCAGTCGAGGTAGTTGAGCTGAAGCTGCACGTACTCCGTCTCGGGGTGCGCGGTGAGGATCTCGTCGAGCAGTTCCGCGTTGTCGTGGTACGAGAAGCCGATGTGGCGCGTCTTGCCCTCGGCCTTCTTCCGCGAGAGGAACTCAAAGCTGTTCCACTTTTTGGCCTTTTCCCAGTTGGACTGCGTCATGGCGTGCAGCCAGTAGTAGTCGAAATAGTCCACGCCGCACTTCGCGAGCTGTTCGGCGAAGACGCTCTCCTGCGTGTCCGCGTCCATCAGCGCCAGCGGCATCTTGCTCGTCAGCGTGAAACTGTCGCGCGGGTGGCGTTTGACGATCGCCTCGCGCGCGGCCGTCTCGCTCTTGAAGTCGTGGTACATGTAGGCCGTGTCGAAGTAGGTGAAGCCGCGCTCCAGGAACATATCCACCATCTTCGCGAACTGCGGCATGTCGATGGAGCCATGGTCGTCCGGGTCGGAAAGCGGAAGGCGCATCAGCCCGAACCCCAGTTTTTTCGGCGACATATCGGATTCCCCCCTGTGAAAAATTTTTGAGACTTTCTCAGTATACGCCGCTGGAGTCCGCTTAAGTCAAAGGCCCGCGTCCGCGGCGTTCGGAAAAAGCGCGGGCCGCGAGCGTGAAAAGAGGCACGGCGTACACGTACACGGCATAGGGCACGGCGGCGTAACTCGCGCCCAGCACCGCCAGCGGCACGCTGCACGGCAGACACCATGGGATCAGCGCGGGCAGAAGGATGGCCGAGTTCTCGATGTCGGCGGCCAGATCCTCGCGGCTTTTGCCCGCGCGCTCGTAGGCGCGGCCGAGAAACGCGCCGCACGTCACGATGGCCACCGACTGATTGCAGAACAGCGCCGAGGAGACGAGAGAGACCAGCGTCATCGCGGGGAAGCAGCCCAGCCGCGCGCACAGGTTTTCGACGCGCCGCCGCGGGGCGTCGAGCGTCCCCGTGCCGTCGAGCAGGCCCGCGAGCGCGCAGGAGATCGCGACGACGGCCGCCACGCCCAGCATCGACGTCAGGCCGCCTCCGTCGAGAATGGCGGCCATGCCGCTTTCCCCCGATCTGTAGCCGAGCGCGGCCGAGCGCGCGATCTCTCCCCACGAAAAGCCCTGCGCGAACCGCGCCACGAACGCGCCGGAGACGACGCTGGCGGCGAGCGTGTGGACAAGCCGCGCCCCGAGCGGCGGCAGGCAGAGGATCAAAACGGCCGGCAGCAGCGCCCACGGCGAGGACGAAAAACGCCCCGAAAAGGCGGCTACCGACGCGGCGTCGAGCGCGCCGAGAGGGTTTTTAACCGAGAGGAAGGCGTAAAAGGCCGTCGCGGCAAGAAGCGGCGCGAACCCCGTTTTGAACATGCGGCGCACGTTGCCGTACAGGTCGGTCTTGGTGACTTGCGAGACCATCAGCGCCGAGGACGACACCGGCGAGCCGCGGTCGCCGAAGTAGATCCCCGAAAGGATGGCGCCCGCGGCGACGGCCGTGTCCACGCCGCCGCCGCGCGCCAGCGTGATAAACACCACGCCCGCCGTGCCCGCCACGCCGAACGACGTTCCTATCGCGTAGCTGATGCCGCACGTGACGGCGAACGTCACAAGCAGGAACGCGCGCGGCGTGATCGCCTCGATCCCGCAGCGCACGCACAGCGCCAGCGTCCCCGAAAGGCGCCACACGGCCGTCAGCGCGCCGATCACGAGCAGAGTGACGCCCAGCCCCAGCGCCTCGCGCGCGCCGTTTCGGGCCAGACGCCCAAGTTCGCGCGCGCCGAAACCCTTTTTAAGCCCCAGCGCGAACGCGAGGGCGAACCCGGCCAGAAGCATCGCGATGATGTACCGCATTGTCCGTCTCCATGTGCGTCATACCCGCCCGCGCG
>CAZRXR010000070.1:1796-7289 GCA_964604125.1 uncultured Synergistaceae bacterium | reverse complement strand
GCACGATCCTCGTGTCGCAGAGCTGGCTGCGCGTTTTTAACACGCTCAACCTGAGTTACGCCTGGTGCACGATGTCCGTTCCGGTGGGGGCGTTCCTGCTCCTCACGTCGATGATCGGGCGCACGCTTGCCGACATCAGGAAGCCTGTCTCGGAATGGGGGCGGAACTGATGCTCAACGCCATCGGATTTTTCCTTGTATTCCTCTTTCTGGGGATGCCCGTCGCGTTCGCCATCGCGATCTCGGGCGCGATATTCTTCATTCTGACGCCCGAGATCCCGTGGACCATTCTCGTGCAGAAGTCGCTCTCGACCACGCAGTCGTTCACGATGCTCGCGATCCCGCTCTTTATCTTCGCGGGAAACCTGATGAACTGCACGGGCATCACGTCGCGTCTGGTCAATCTCGCGAACGTCCTCACAGGGCACATGTACGGCTCGATCGGGCAGGTCTCCGTCGTCCTTTCCACCCTGATGGGCGGCGTTTCGGGATCGGCCGTGGCCGACGCGGCGATGGAATGCCGCATCCTCGGCCCCGAGATGACAAAGAGAGGCTACGCCCCCGGTTGGGCCGCCGCCGTGAACTGCCTGACGGGGCTTATCGTCGCGACGATCCCCCCGTCGATGGGGCTGATCATCTACGGCACGGTCGGCGAGGTCTCCATCGGGCGGCTGTTCGTCGCCGGCTTCGTCCCGGGTATCATCATGTGCGTCTTTATGCTGATAGCGACTTCGTGGTCGGCGCGCCGTCTCGGCTACAAGCCCGATCATGACAAGCCCTATCCGCTGCGCGTTATCCTGAAGTCCTGCTGGGAAAGCATCTGGGCGCTGCTTTTCCCGTTCATCCTGATCGCGCTGATCCGTTTCGGCATCATGACGCCGTCGGAATCCGGCGCTTTCGCTATTTTCTATGCGTTCGTGGTGGGCGTGTTCATCTACAGGGAACTTACGATTGAAAAGTTCAAGCAGTGCGTGGTGGACAGCGTCAAAGACCTCTCCGTGATCACGATGATCCTCGCCTTCTCCGGCATCTTCAGCTACGGCGTCGTCTACGACCAGCTGCCGGCCACCCTCGCCAAGGCCCTCGTCGGGTTCACGGACAGCCGCATCGTCCTGCTTTTCAGCATCATCGTCATGCTGACGATCTGCGGAATGTTCATGGAGACGACGGTCATCACGCTGATTATCACGCCCATTCTTCTTCCCGTCGTGCGCCAGTTCGGGATCGACCCGGTGCATTTCGGGATCGTGATGATGACGACGGTCACGATGGGCTGCTCCACTCCGCCCGTCGGCGTCGCCCTCTATACCTGCTCGTCCATCATGAACTGTTCCGTGCAGGAGACGACGCGCTACGCTATCCCGTGGTTCGTCGCCATACTCGCGACGCTCGCCGTCAGCGTTTTCTTCCCGGATCTGATCCTCTTCCTGCCCAACCTTGTCTACGGCGGCTAGGGCATCCGGCCGGAACGGCGCGAAGCGGGGCCGGTTGAAGCCTGAAAAGGCTCGCGGCTCCGCTTTTTTTGTTCGACTGTCAAATTCACACACAGCGGAGGTGGTTTGAAATGCTCAGACTGAAGCTTGAGGATCTGGACAGGCGTCGGGAATGGGCCGACGCGGGGATAGAGATCCCGTCGTTCGACATCGGGGCGATGAAAGAGGAAACAAAGGCCCAACCGCGCTGGGTACACGTGGGGCCCGGGAACATTTTTCGAGGGTTCATCGCGGATCTCGCGGACAGGCTGCTGGAATCGGGAGACATCAAAAGCGGGATCACGGTCGTATCGACCTTCGACCAGCAGATCATATCGAAGATCTACGAACCTTACGACGATCTCGCGCTGCGCGTCGTGACGGCCGCCGACGGGAGCCTTTCCAAGAAAGTCGTCGCCGGCGTGGGCGAAGTGGCGCGCGCCGACGCCGATTTTCCCGCCGAGTGGGAGCGCTGCCGCGAAATATTCCGTTCGCCCCTGCTCCAGATGGTCAGCTTCACGATCACCGAAAAAGGCTACCATATCAAGGACTTGTCGGGGCATTACTACCCGGCGGCGGAGGCCGCGTTCGCCGGCCCCGGTTCCGAGGCCGTGTTCGGCAACGGCATGGCGATCATGGCCGCTCTCCTCTTTGAGCGTTTCCGCGCGGGAGCGTATCCCATCGCGATGGTCAGCATGGACAACTTCTCGCACAACGGCGACAGACTCCACGACGCGATCGCGACGTTCGCCGGGAAATGGGCCGAAAACGGCGCCGCGCCGCGCGAGTTCGCCGAGTATATCGAGAGCGGCAGGGTTTCCTTCCCGTGGTCGATGATCGACAAAATCACGCCGCGCCCGGACGCTTCCATAGCGCTGGCCTTGAATGAATGCGGCTTCGAGAGCACGGAACTGGTCGTCACGGACAAGCGCACCTATATAGCGCCGTTCGTCAACACCGAGGGGCCGCAGTACCTGGTCGTCGAGGACGACTTCCCCAACGGCAGGCCGCCGCTCGAAAAGGCCGGCGTGCGCCTGACAACGCGGGAGACGGTGGATCTTGTGGAGCGCATGAAAGTCTGCACCTGCCTCAACCCGCTGCATACGGCCATGGCCGTCTTCGGCTGCCTGCTCGGGTACACGTCCATCGCGTCGGAAATGAAGGACGCTGCCATCGTGCGCCTCATCAAGCGGATCGGGTACGTCGAGGGCATGCCCGTCGTGGCGGATCCGAAGATCTTCGTGCCGGCGGACTTCATCGCGGAAGTCATCGGCGAGCGGCTGCCCAACCCGTATATCCCCGACACACCGCAGCGCATCGCGACGGACACGTCTCAGAAACTCCCGATACGCTACGGCGAGACGATCAAGCGCTACATCGCGCGATCCGACCTCGACGTGGGCGACCTGAAGGCGATCCCGCTCGTCATCGCGGCGTGGTGCCGCTATCTGCTCGCCGAGGACGACGCGGGGAAGCCGATGGCGCTCAGCCCCGACCCGCTCGCCGAGGAACTGCGCGCCCATCTCTCGGGCGTCGCGCTCGGGCGGCCCGATTCGGCGGGCGACTGCCTGCGGCCGATCCTTTCGAGCGAGCGAATTTTCGCCGTCGATCTGTACAAGGCGGGGCTCGCGGACAGGATCGCCGGATATTTCAGGCGTATGCTCGCCGGCCCCGGCGCCGTGCGCGAGACGCTTGACGAGGAGACTTCCGCTCCGTCGTATGTCCCGGCGGAGACGGCGTAAGAACAGACTGTCACGGGAGGCGCGTTACCATGAAGATGACATTCCGATGGTACGGCGAGGGCTCCGATCCCACGCCGCTCAAGTACATCAAGCAGATCCCCGGCTGCACGGGGCTGATGGGCCTGCTCGACAAGCCGGCCGGCGCGGTCTGGGGCGAAGACGAGATCAAGTCCTACGTCGAGCGCGTCCACGCGGCGGGGCTTGAAGTCGAGGTGATCGAAAGCGTCAACGTGCACGAGGACATCAAACTCGGCCTCGACAGCCGCGAGGAGTACATCGACAATTACGTCAAGACGATCGAAAACCTCGCCAAGTACGGCGTGAAGGTGATCGTCTACAACTTCATGCCCGTCTTCGACTGGCTGCGCACCGATCTGGCCCGCGAGATCCCCGAGGACGGATCGAACTCGCTCTATTACGACGAGGCGGATCTGCTCGGCATGACGCCGCTCAAGATCGTGGAGAACACGGCCCGCGACTCGCGCGGGTTCACGCTTCCCGGGTGGGAGCCGGAGCGGCTGAAGGATCTGGAAAGAGTTCTGAAACTCTACGAGAACGTGACGCCCGACGACGTGCGCGCGAACTACAAGTACTTTTTGGAGCGCGTGGTTCCGACGTGCGAAAAATGCGGCGTGCGCATGGCCGTGCACCCGGACGACCCGGCGTGGCCGGTATTCGGGCTTCCGAGGGTCGCCCATACGCGGGAGGATTTCGACGCGATCACGGCCATGGTAGACAGCCCCGCGAACTCGCTCTGCCTCTGCACGGGGTCGTTCGGCTCCAACCCCGGCAACGACGTGACGGGCGCGATACGGCATTTCGGGAAGATGGGGCGCATCGCGTGCATGCACATCCGCAACATCAAGTATCTCGGCTACCGTAAATTCCGCGAGGCCTCGCACCTTTCCGCCGACGGCTCGCTCGACATGTACGAGATCGTGAAAGCGGTGTACGAGACCGCCCCCGACGTTTACATCCGTCCCGACCACGGCAGGATGATCTGGGGCGAAAAAGACCGCCCGGGGTACGGGCTGTACGACAGAGCGCTCGGCATAGCGTACTTAAACGGCCTCTGGGAAGCGATCGACAAGGAAAGAAAAGGCGGGAAACGGGAGCCGGAGCGTCCATGAGGGTTCGGTACGATGAAATGAAGCGCGTGTTCCGGGCGGTACTGGAGCGCGAGGGTTTCGCGCCCGAAAAGGCCGAGGCCGCGGCGGCTGTGTTCGCCGACAACAGCTGCGACGGCGTCGCGTCGCACGGCCTCAACCGTTTTCCGAGGTTCGTCTCCTACATCGAGAACGGATCCGTCAACCCGGCGGCCGAGCCGGAACTGGAAACCGCCTTCGGCGCCGTGGAGCGCTGGAACGGGAACCTCGGCGCGGGGTGCGTGAACGCCTCCTTCGCCGTCGGCCGCGCCATGGATCTCGCCTCGAAATTCGGGATAGGGTGCGTCGCGATGCGGAACACGAACCATTGGATGCGCGGCGCCACCTACGGGCTTGCCGCCGCCCGCGCCGGCTACGCGGCGATATGCTGGACCAACACGACGGCGAACGTCCCGGCGTGGGGCGCGAAGACCTGCAACGTCGGGAACAACCCGCTGGTCATGGCTTTCCCGGGGCCGGAAGGGCCGATGGTGATGGACGGGGCGCTCGCCCAGTACTCTTACGGCGCGCTCGAGGCCGCCGCGATGGACGGGCGCGAACTGGATTTTCCGGGAGGATTCGACGAAAACGGCGAACTGACGCGCGACCCGTCCGCGATACTGAGGACGCAGCGCGTGCTCCCGATAGGGCTGTGGAAAGGCTCGGGCTACTCCCTGCTGCTCGACGCGATAGGCGCGGCGATCTCGGGAGGGAACACGGTTCCCGAGGTGGGGCGGCTGAAGGACGAGAGCGCGCTCACACAGGTGTTCATCGTGATCGACCCGGCGAAAACCTCGGCGCGGGAGGAGATCGCCGCGATGTCCGGGCGGCTTCTGCGCGACTTCCGCGCCGCGGAGCCGGCAAAAGAGGGAACGCCTTTCTTCTACCCCGGCGAAAAGGCCGCGCGGATCAGAAAGGAAAACCTTGAAAAGGGCGTTCCCGTGAACGATGAGATATGGAACTCCCTTGTCCGAAGGGTGGAGATGTAAAAAAGTCTTCGCCCGTCCCGGCCGGGGCCGGAACGGCACAGGCGGCCCCCGCGCGCACAGGCGCGGGGGCCGCCGTGTCGTTCGCGGGCCGCGAAATTTCCTTCCTTCGCCCTCGTCAAAACACACGACGCGCCGTGTTTGGAGCC
>CAZRXR010000070.1:0-1696 GCA_964604125.1 uncultured Synergistaceae bacterium | reverse complement strand
CGCCGTCGGCGCGCCCGGCGGCGAAACGCCCGGACGCTGACGCGAACCTCCCCCGCCGAGACCGATCGTCGAACGGCCTTGGCGGGGGAGGTTTTTCGTATGCCCCGAGCCGGGCGGACGCGTGCGGAACGGCCGCTTTTCCGTCTCCGGCGGTCGGCCGCCGTTTTTATTAAAAATTAAATTTTGACGCCGATTTCGCTTGATTTAGCGAGCGTTTTGGTGTATGCTGATTGCGTTAAAAACGTATAGATACGAGAGCCGGAACGGCGTCGCCGCGCCCGTTGAAAAGGGCGGACGCGCCCCGTGTTTCGCCGCGATACGCCGTCCCGCCGAAGGGCGAACGCCGCGATCGCCGGGCGCGTTCCCGGCGGTTTGGAAAAGACTGTCGGCGCGTTTCGGCGCGCGTTCTCTAAAGAGGGGGGCCGCGCCCCGGCGTTTTACGCGGCGGCGAAACCGCGCCCCCGGGCGGGGGGTCGCGGGATGGCGTCGGCCTGTGGGTACTCCCTTTTCTTAACGTTGCGGAAATAAGGCGCGCCCTCGCCGCGCGACGCCGCTTTTCCCGAACGGCGCGTGCCGCCGGGGCGGACGGGCGCGGCGCTCTCGGGCGCAGCTTTTGGATATGTTACCTTAGTGTCATCGGAGGCTGCGATATGCGTGAAGAAGTGATCGAGCGGGTGTTGCGGGAGAAGATCATCGCGATCGTCAGGGGCGTCGGGAGCGAGCAGTGCATGAAGGTCGCCTCCGCGCTTTACGAGGGCGGCGTCCGGCTGATGGAAGTCACCTACAATCTGGCGAAGCCGGAGAGCCGGCGCGACACCGCGCGGGCGATCGGCGACATCGCGCGCGCCTTCGGCGGCAAAATGCTCGTCGGGGCCGGCACGGTCACGGACGCCGGGCTTGTCGATCTCACGGCCGAGGCGGGCGGGCTTTTCATCATTTCGCCGGACACGAACGCCGAAGTGATCAAGCGCACGCGCGAGCTGGGGCTTGTCTCGATGCCGGGCGCGCTCACGCCGAGCGAGATCATGGCGGCGCACCGCGCGGGCGCCGATTTCGTCAAGCTGTTCCCGGCGGCGAACATGGGGCCGGGGTACCTGAAAGCGGTGCGCGCCCCGCTGAACCATATCAAGATCATGGCGGTCGGCGGCGTGAACGAGAAAAACGTCGGCGATTTCCTCGCGGCCGGAGCGGTCGGGGCCGGCGTCGGCGGCAACCTCGCCAACCGGGCGTGGATCGAGGCCGGCGAGTTCGGGAAGATCACCGAGGCGGCGCGTTCGTTTATCGCCGCGCTCTCGGCGTTCAAAAAATGAGTTTGACGCGCGTGTCTCTCTGGTTTTGACGGCCTCCGGGCCTCAAAAATAAATCGGCGCGCGGCGTGTCCGCCGCCCCGAAATCTCGCAGGAAAGAGGTATGTGTTGCATGTCGAGGAAACTGTTGGTTGTTGCACTGGCGCTCGCGGTCTTCATGGGAGTCGCGCAGGGGGCGGCTGCCGCGCCCAACTTCTCAAAGATGAGCGTGACCTGCGTCGTTCCTTACGACGCGGGCGGCGGCACGGACGCGGTTATGCGCGGGCTGGCCGACGCGGCGAAGGGTTCCTTCAAAAACATCACCGTCGAGAACCGCTCGGGTGCGGGCGGCGCTCTCGGCATGCTGTACGGCGCGCACGCGAGGCCCAACGGCTCGATCATCACGATGA
>CAZRXR010000069.1:0-7383 GCA_964604125.1 uncultured Synergistaceae bacterium | reverse complement strand
CGGAGAAAAACTTTTTTCGCGGCGTTTTGTTGAGTTTTCCCGCGTCGGGGTGTAAAATGTTCGCGCGTATGAACGGTCATACGCCCCAAGTTTGAGCGCCGCGGGCATTTCGGGCCGCGGCGGGAGGATCGCCCGCGGTTTCCGTCGCGCCGCGGGAGGCGACAGGCCGCATCAGTCTTGAGAGAATACTCCCACCGCCGGCGCGGGACCAGCGGGAGATGTGTGGGCGCGCACTTTGCGACAACGTCCGTTTCGGGGCGGACGCCGCTTTTTAGCGCGCGCTCGCGCCGTGACGGCGGTTTGGGAGGTCTCGCGCGTGAAAACAGATCGCCGGTTCCGTCAGGCCAACTTTGAAGCCCTCTGCTCCGTCGCTCTGGCTCTTTTGTATTTCGTCTGGTGGTACGCCTTCGCCTACGGCCTCGGCTCGGGTGACCCGAAGGAGTACCGTTTCGTCCTCGGGCTGCCGGAATGGTTCTTCTACAGCTCGGTGCTGGGGCCGGCGCTCTTTTGCCTGCTGGCGGCGCTGATGGTGCGCTTTCTGTTCAAGGACTTGCCCCTTGACCCGCGCGAGAAAGGGGAGGACGGCCGTGACGCTTAACTGGTCGCTCTGTCTTCCCGTGTTCGCCTATCTGGCGTGCGTCTACGCGCTGGCGGCGCTGTGCGGGCGCGAGCGGCGCGGCGGCGATTTTCTCAGCGAATATTTCATCGGCGGGCGCGCGATGGGAGGTTTTGTCCTCGCGATGACGCTCGTGGCCACGTACACGTCGGCCTCCAGCTTTATCGGCGGACCGGGCGTGGCCTACGCGACGGGCCTTGGCTGGGTTTTTCTGGCGGTGATCCAGACGCCGACGGCGTGGCTGACGCTCGGCGTGCTGGGCAAAAAGTTCGCCATCGTCGCGCGGCGTATCGGCGCCATCACGGTCAACGATTTTCTCCGCGAGAGGTACCGCAGCCCGCTCGTTGTGGCCGTCGCCTCGGCCAGTCTGCTGCTGTTTTTCGTCTCGGCGATGACGGCGCAGTTCATCGGGGGGGCGCGCCTGTTTGAGACCATCACGGGCCTGCCGTACTTCTGGGGGCTGAGCCTGTTCGCGGGTACGGTGGTGCTGTACACGACGGTGGGCGGTTTCCGGGCCGTGGCGCTCACCGACGCGCTTCAAGGCGCCGTCATGGCGCTGGGCACGGCGGCGATGATCTGGGGCGTGAGCCGCGCCGGCGGCGGCATGAGAGCTGTGATGGACGCGCTCGCCGCGTCGGATCCCGCGCTGCTTTCGCCTTTCGGCCCGAATGGCTCCGTCGCCAAGCCGTTCATTCTCTCGTTCTGGGTGCTCGTCTGTTTCGGGACGGTCGGCCTGCCGCACACGGCGGTGCGCTGCATGGCCTACCGCGACTCGCGGTCGATGCATTCGGCCATCGTCGTCGGCACGCTCGTCGTCAGTTTCATCATGCTGGGAACGCACTTCTGCGGCGCTGTCGGCGGCGCGGTGCTGCCGGGGCTGAAGACGCCCGACTCCGTGATGCCGCTGATGGCCGTGAAACTGCTCCCGCCCGTCGTCGCGGGCGTGTTTCTGGCCGGGCCTCTCGCGGGCGTGATGTCTACCATCGACTCGCAGCTTATTCAGATGTCGTCCACGATCGTCAAGGATCTGTACATCAACTACGTCGATCCGGGCGTCGCCCGCGACGAGGGCAGGGTGAGGCGTCTCTGCCGCCGCAGCACGGCGCTGCTCGGCGCGCTCGTCTTTCTCGCCGCCGCGCGCCCGCCCGGCCTCATCGTGTGGCTCAACATCTTCGCGTTCGGAGGCATGGAGGCGGCCTTCCTCTGGCCGCTCGTGCTCGGCCTGTACTGGAAACGCGCCAACGCGCCCGGCGCGCTGGCCTCGTCCCTGTGCGGCACGGGCTGCTACTTCGTCATGGGCGCGACGGTCGGGAACTTTTACGGGATGAACGTGATCGTTCCGAGCCTTCTTCTGGGACTGGCCGCGTTCGTGATCGTTTCTCTGCTGACGCCTCCGCCCGAAAACGGCGTGATCGAGACGTTCTGGGGCGAATGAAATCGGCTCTCACCCCCGCCGCAGTGTCGCGCGGCGGGGAGCCGTTTTTCCCCGGCCGCGCGGCTTTCCGGCGCGAAAACGTAAAGAAAAAACGTCCCGCCTCGAATCCGAGGCGGGACGTTTTGTACCGCGGCGTCCTATTTGATGGTTCTGTACTTCTCGGGGATCTGCAGTTCGGTGTTGCCGAGGTAGCCCTTGCCGAACACGTAAGTGTCCTGATAGAGCATGAGGTGGTTTTTCTTCTCGAGTCCCGTCCCCACATCGACGTAGTAACCGCCGTTCCACTTGGAGCCGGGCGTGTTGGCCGAGAAGGCGGCGAACACGTCTTCGGGCGTCATGCGGCGGCGGAAACTTCTGGTGGTCACGCCGTTTTCGACGCACTTCTTGCCGTACTCGGCCAGACCGACCACAGTCGTGAAGCCGGACGAGTACGCCCACGTGCCCAGACGGTCGGCGCCGCCGCGCTTGAGCACTTCGGCCTCGATCGCCTTGAGGATGGCGGGGAAGTCTCCCGCCACGCCCGAGAGGTCAAGCCCGAGAGCGCCGGGGTAGCCCATCAGCGGCGAGGGAACGTCGGCCTCGACGAACAGCCCGCCCAGTTCGGCGATCTGCTTGATGAGCGGCTCGGTGTGGGCGTCGTTGGTGCAGAAGAAAGCCGTTTTCTTGCCGTAGCGGTCAAGCCACTGGGGCACGTGCTCGAGGATGAACTGCTGCGCGCCCGTCACGCCCACGTCGCTCATGGGATCGGGAGCCGTCTCCATGTGGAACGCGATGCCCATGTCCTCGCAGGCGGCCTTCATGATGTTGGCGCGCCTGAGCATCAGTTCGGAGCTGAGGTGGCGGGGGAACGAGATGTGTACGAAATCCGTCGCGCCCAGCTTTTTGGCGCCGGCGACGATCAGATAGCCGCGGGTGATCGAGTCGATGTTCGTGACCAGATCGGAGGCGCTCTCGATCACGAGCGGATCCTCCTGAGGCTGCCCGGCGAAAAGCAGGATCTCGGGGCGCTTGTCGCGGATGCGGCGGAACGCCTCGGTCGTGCCGGGCACGGCCGTCATCACGACGACGACTTTCATCAGCGGATCGTCGGCGAACGAGGAGATCTGGCTGATCGTCGTCTCCATCTCGGTCATGAAGTTGTCGGGGAGCGTGACGTGCTTGATGTAGCCGCCGCTTGCGACATCGCCGTAACGGCGGATCAGTTCTTCGGCGCCGCGCAGATTGTCCTCGGCCTGAGAGACGGTCTCGGTGCAGACGCCGATGTGGAACGGCGCGTCGGCGAAAGCCGCGCCGGCGGCGCAGACGAACGCCGCGGCCAGCAGGGCTGTGATGAACTTACGCATATGAAATCCCTCCTGAAATTTGGAACAGGTACCATCCCGCGAACGCGGGAGCGGTTCACTTGAACAAAGCGCGGCCGGCGGCGCCGCCGCGGGATCGGGCGGAACGCCCCGCGCCCGCGGACGAGCGCGCCGCCGCTCAAAGAAACGGAGAACGTTGTCGTCCGTTATTTTTTGAAACGCTTTATTATATTATAGCCGAAAACGCGATAAAAAGCAAACGGGGGCGGCGGGAAAATTTTCCCGCCGCCCCCGTCTTCGATAAAAAAGATCTCAGGCCTTGACGCCCTCGGCCTCGGCCTTCAGCTCCGCGATGGCGGCCGCGATGCGCTTGACGCCCTCCTCGATCGTCTCGGGATTGCAGTAGGTGTAGTTGAGGCGAGCGTTGTGGATGCAGGCGCCCGGCTCGACCTCGAACGCCGAGCCTTGAATGATGGCCACCTTCTTGTCGAGCGCGCGGCGCATCAGCGCGTCGGTGTTGACGCCGGGGACGTAGATCCAGTAGAAGAAGCCGCCCTGCGGCTTGACCCACGTCACGCCGAGCGGCGCGAGGTGCCGGATCATGCTCTGCTCCATGGAATCGCGGCGCTTGCGGTAGTCGTTGATGATGACGGGCAGGTGCTTGGTCAGGTAGCCCTTCGAGCAGTACTCGGCCACGAGCGCCTGATCGACGGAGCTTGAGCACAGGTCGGTGCTCTGCTTGAAGACGTTCATCGCGCGGACGATCTCGCGTTTGCCGATCACCCAGCCCGTGCGCGTGCCGGGGGCGAGGATCTTGGAGAACGATCCGGCGTAGAGCGTGTTGCCGGCCTTGTCGAACGAGAAGATCGAGGGCAGATGCTCGCCCTCGTAGCGGACGTAGCCGTAGGGGTCGTCCTCGAAGATGCCGAGGTTGTACTTTTCGGCGATCTCAGCGAGCTTTTCGCGGCGCTCGACGGACATCGTCATGCCGCCGGGGTTCTGGAAATTGCAGACCGTGTAGACAAACTTGACCTTCTTGCCCTCGGCGCGCAGCGACTCGACGAGGGAGGGGAGACGGTCTACAAGCATCCCGTCGGCGTCGCAGGGGATGCCGCGGCACACGCCGCCGTGGTTGGTGAACACGTTGATGGCCGCCATGTACGAAGGATCTTCGGTGACGACGATGTCGCCCGGGTCGAGCAAGGCCCACGAGAACAGGTCGAGAGCCTGCTGCGAACCCGTTGTGAGCATGATCTCGTCGAGTTCCACCTTGCGCCCCAGACGCTCGGCCATGAAGTCGATCAGACACTCGCGCAGCAGCGTGTTGCCGTCGGTCGTGCCGTACTGGAGCAGGTCGGCGCCTCTGTCCTTGAGCAGGTGCGCGCCCTCATAGAACTCGTCTACGGGGAACACTTCGGCGGCGGGCATGCCGCCGGCGAACGAGATCATGCCGGGCCGCTTGACGACGGCGAGGATCTCGCGAACCGGCGAAGGACGACAGTGCGTGGCCGTGTAGCTGAAATTGCTGTCCCAGTTGCTCATTTTTAAAACGCCTCCCGAAAAGTCCGCTCCCATGCGCGCGGCGCGGGAGCCGGAATCCTGTTTGCGCGCGGGGTTCGAGGACGAACGTCCCGAAGCCGTCTGCTCAAATTAGTCCTTGCATTATACAAAATTTCTTAGCGGTTTTGCAAGTATGCGGATGAAAGTGTATATAAAAAAAACGAAACGCTGGTTTCGTCCCTCGTCGCGGAGGCGGAAACGGCTTGACACGTTCATTCTTTCACTTATAATTAACGCCGGTTCAGCGGCGACTCGTGCCCGGGCGGCACGCGCCTCCTATTCGGAAGGAGAGACCGGACAATGCGGCAGGGAATGTGGAAAGGACGTTTTCATCAGGACATGAACGCCAAGGTGCTGGCGTACTCGCAGTCGCTCGACCTCGACTGGCGGCTCTTGCCGTGGGATGTCGCGGGAAGCAGGGCGCACGCGCGGCAGCTTGCCCGCGTCGGCGTGCTGACCGCCGAGGAGGCCGAAAAGCTGTGCGCCGGGCTCGACCGTGTCGAGGAGGAGTATAAAAGCGGCGCCCTCAAAGGGCGGGAAGATCTTGAAGATGTCCACATGAACATCGAGTCGCGCCTGACGGAACTGATCGGCCCGCTGGGAGGAAAACTGCACACCGGCAGGAGCCGTAACGATCAGGTGGCGACGACGATGCGCCTCTACCTGCGCGACGTGCTGAAAGATCTCGAAAAAGGGCTGCGCGACCTGCTCGACGCTCTCCTGGATCGCGCCGAAGCGCACAAAAACGCGGTCGTCCCCGGCTACACCCACCTGCAGCAGGCGCAGCCCGTGTCGATGGGACATTACTGGATGGCGCACGCGCAGGCGTTCATGAAAGATCTGCGCCGTCTCCGCTTCGCCGCCGAGTCGCTCGACGAGTGCCCGCTCGGGGCGGGCGCTCTGGCCGGCTCCACGCTGCCGCTCGACCGCGCGTGGACGGCGGCCGAACTGGGCTTTTCGCGCCCCACGGAAAACAGCATGGAAACGGTGGCCTCGCGCGACCACTTCCTCGACATCCTCTACTTCTGCGCGGTGTTCGGCGTTCACTGCAGCCGTCTCAGCGAGGATCTGATCATCTTCTTCACGAGCGAGTTCGGCTGGCTCAAACTGCCCGACGCTTTCTGCACGGGATCGAGCATCATGCCGCAAAAGAAAAATCCCGACGTGCTCGAACTGACGCGCGGGCGCGCCGGCGGGCTGATCGGGCACCTCGTCGATCTCCTCGTGACGCTCAAGGGCATCCCGATGACCTACGACCGCGACCTGCAGGAGGACAAGCGCGGCCTGTTCGCCGCGATCGACGCCGCGAAGCTTATCATGCTGGTGCTTCCCGACCTGATTCGGAATGTCGAAGTCGATGAGGAGCGGGCGGCGCGCGGTTTCGCCGACGGGCTGGCG
This sequence comes from uncultured Synergistaceae bacterium, assembly GCA_964604125.1. Classification (GTDB taxonomy): domain Bacteria; phylum Synergistota; class Synergistia; order Synergistales; family Dethiosulfovibrionaceae; genus Pyramidobacter. The sequence continues at coordinate 1,073 of CAZRXR010000069.1, read as the reverse complement.
CTCGCCACCGACATCGCGGAGATGCTCGTGCGCGAGGGGCTGCCGTTCCGCGAGGCGCACCGCCGCGTCGGCGCGCTCGTCGCCGTGTGCGTGGAGCGGGGCGTGCCCCTCGACAAAATCGACGCGGAGACGCGGAAAAAGTACCTGCCCGAACTGGCCGGCGCCAACCTTGGCGCCGAGCTGACAGCCCGCGCCGCCGTCGAGCGCCGCGCCACCTACGGCGGCACGGCCTTTCGCGAGGTCGAGCGACAGATTTCCGCCGTCAGGGCGCGGCTGGCCGAGTAAGCGCCCCGGAACCCGGCGCGGGGCGCGGCGGTTTTTCGCCCTCCCGGCGTTTTACGCGGCGGATCCGTCCCCAGGGGGGGGCGGGCGGAGCGCCGAAAAGCGCCGCCCGGGATAATTATAAAGAGGACTTCGGCCGCGCCCGAAAAGCGCGCGTTGCGTGCCGTCTGCGCCGTTCGGGGCGCGCGACCGCCGGCGGGGAACGAAACGTCGCCCGCCGTTCTCCCCGTTCCGATTCGGGCGGCGGCGCTCATTTACCCGCGCGCGCTTTCGCGAAGACGGCGGGGCGGTTTCGCGCGTTTTTTGCCCGTCGGGCGCCGTTTTGCCGAAAGTTCCCCGCGCGCGGGGGCGTTTAAGCGAAAAACGGCTGTTCCGAGCGCCGCCAAAGCGCGCGTTTCGACGGCCGCGAGCGCGGAGGGGAATTTTCTTTTCGGGCGTTTGCGCGCGGGCGCGAGATCGTCCGCCCGAAAAAGATCCCGGCCCGCCGAAAATACAGGATACAAAAAACCGAACTGTCGTGTATAATTTTTTCGGTGCATTTTTCGCGTTTCGCGCGTTTTGATTTTCGCGAGTTTTATGCTAAAATTGTGGCGTGGAAAAACTTTTAAACGCGCCCGCGCCGTGTTTTTTGGACACGGGCGCCGTTCGGTCGCGGGGGTTGAACAGGGTGACGCGAGTCGCCCGCTTTTTTGAAAGCGGCGCGCTTTTCGCGCGCGCCGAACATCTGCAAGGGGGAGTTTCTTCATGGCTAAGCATTGGAAGACAATGGACGGCACTATGGCCACCGCGCA
>CAZRXR010000068.1:0-7471 GCA_964604125.1 uncultured Synergistaceae bacterium | reverse complement strand
GCGGCGTCGCTGCCCATCGCCCCCATCGCGACGCCGATGTCGGCGCGCGAGAGCACGGGCGCGTCGTTGATGCCGTCGCCGACGAAAGCAAGTTTTTCGCCCTTCTTCTGCTCCGCCAGCAGAGACTCGACGGCGGCTACTTTGTCCGTCGGCAAAAGCCCCGCGCGCACGTCGGCGATGTCGAGGGCGCGGGCGACCTCGCGCGCGGCCGGCTCGCGGTCGCCCGTGAGCATGACGGCGCGCCTCACGCCCGAAGCCTTCAAGCGGCGGATCGCCTCCGCGGAGGTGTTCCTCACCACGTCGCTGACGACGATGTGGCCGGCGTAACGGCCGCCGACGGCGACATGCACGATCGATCCGACCGAACAGTTCCCGCGCGGCACAGCGCCGACACGCGCCATCAGCCGCTCGCTGCCCGCCGCGACAGGGACGCCGTCCACCTCGGCGGTGACGCCCTCGCCGCCGTACTCGTGGACGTTCGTCACGCGCGAACGGTCGATTTCCCCGCCGTAGGCCGCGCGCAGCGACGCGCCGATAGGGTGCGCGGACGAGCTTTCGGCCAGCGCGGCGTATTCGATCAGCTTTTCACGCGACACGCCCGCCGGGTAAACGCCCGTCACCTCGAACACGCCGCGCGTCAGCGTGCCCGTCTTGTCGAAGGCCACCGTCGTCACGCGCGAGAGCGTCTCCAGATAGTTGGAGCCCTTGACGAGCACGCCGGCTCTGCCCGCGCCCCCCAGTCCCGCGAAGAAGCTGAGCGGGATGCTGACGACGAGCGCGCACGGGCAGCTGATGACGAGAAAGGTGAGCGCGCGGTAGGCCCAGTCGCTCCACAGCGGCGCCAGACCGAAAAGGGCGCGCCCGGCGGGAGGCAGCAGCGCCAGCGCCAGCGCCGAACCGCACACGGCGGGCGTGTACACGCGGGCGAACTTGGTGATGAACTCCTCCGATTTCGACTTGCGCGAGCTGGCGTTTTCGACCAGGTCGAGGATCTTGGACACCGTCGATTCGCCGAACTCCTTTGTGACGCGCACCGACAGCAGCCCGGTCATGTTCACGCAGCCCGAGAGCGCCTCGTCGCCGCGCGACACGGTGCGCGGCGCGCTCTCGCCCGTCAGCGCCGACGTGTCGAGCGACGAATCGCCGCTTTCGACGATCCCGTCGAGGGGTACCTTCTCGCCGGGCCGCACGATGATGATCGCGCCGGGTTCAACCTCGTCGGGGGCGACGCGCTCCAGACGACCGCCGCGCTCGACGTTGGCGTAGTCGGGGCGGATGTCCATCAGCGCCGAGATGCTGCGGCGGCTTTTGCCCACGGCGACGCTCTGGAACAGCTCGCCCGTCTGGTAGAACAGCATCACCGCCACGGCCTCCGCGTAGTCGCCGCCGCCCGAAACGGCGAGCGCCAGCGCGCCCAGCGTCGCGACGGCCATCAGGAAGTTCTCGTCGAAAATCTGCCCCCCGCGGATTCCCTTCGCCGCCTTCAGCAGAATGTCGCCGCCCACCGTCAGGTAGGGAATAAGGTACAGCGCGAAGCGCGCGAGCCGCCCTTTCGGGGCCGCGAAGCGCAGCGCGAGCATCATCGCCGCCGCCGCGAGCACGCGCGCGAGCGTTTTTTTCTGTTTACCGTTCATCATCGGACACGCCTTTCGCAAAAAACAGGGCGCGCCGGGGAAACGCCCGCCGGCGCGCTACAGGAAGATCTCGCAGTCGCTCTCCACCTTTTTGCAGTTGGCCAGCACGCTTTTCATCACCTCGGCGGGCGCGGCCCCCTCCTCGAACTCCACGTTCATCTTCAGCGCCATGAAGTTCACCGACGCGCTTTTCACGCCCGGCGTGCGCCCGGCGGCGGCCTCCATCCTGGCGGCGCAGTTGGCGCAGTCAACGTCGATCTTATAGCTCTTTTTCACCGCGACGACCTCCTTCGCGCAAGCGGATGAGTTTAAATTAAACGATTGTTTAATCGTTGATACGATGATAGCGCGTTTTCCGCCGACTGTCAAGGGAAGTTTTTTCCGGGGAAGGATTTTTCTGTTTCCAAGCCGCCGGAAGTGTGGTAAAACAGTCGATGAAACGCGAAAAGAGGAGCGACATACGATGACTGAAATCGGACTGCCCCACGCGCACGGGCAGAGGATCGAGACGCTGTGCGGGCACATGCCGCCGGCGTCCGACTTCCTCGCCGTGTCCGACCTGTTCAAACAATTCAGCGACGCCAGCCGCCTGCGCATTTTCTGGTTGCTGTGCCACGGGGAAGCGTGCGTGACCAACATCTCGGCGCTCGTCGAGATGAGCAGCCCCGCCGTGTCGCACCACCTGCGCCAGCTCAAGGCCGCCGGGCTGATCTCGGGCCGGCGGCAGGGCAAGGAGGTACTCTACCGCGCCGCGGAGACCGGGACGGTTGCCCAGCTGCACCGCCTGATCGAGGAGACGATGCGGATGGTCTGCCCGCTCCAGTAAAAAGATTCGTCGAATGGGCGTCCTTTCGGGGGCGCCCTTCTTTCACGCCGCCGGAGAAGACGTTCTTTCGCGCCACGCGCGCGGATCGGCTTCCGTCGGGATCGGATCGCTTTCGCCGTCCCGCTTAACGTAGCCGCCGGCGCGTGTTAAAAGCGCGCGGGCGACTTTTTCGTTGACTGAAAGACGAAAGAAGCGCCAAAAACGCTCTTTCCACCGTACCTCGCGAACATGAGCTTTAAGCGCCGCGTCAAAGGCAATCGGCGGGAATGAGGGTTCAAGCGGCGTATATTTATAAGTGTGTATTCGTGTCGCGTAAGCGTTTTGTCTCGTTAGAGTTTCGGCGTTTTTCACTTTTTTAGGGAAAGCATTCCGTCTCGGCCGTTCTCTTTTCCGTCGGCATGTCTTTTTTTCGCCCCGTGCCGCCCGCGGGCCGACGTTTTTTCGGGAGACGAGACGCGCCGCCCGATCTTTTTTCTCTTAAAAAACTTTTTGGGTGAATTTGTCCGCGCCGTCGCTGTCATTTTTTAGAAAAAGCGTTATAATCTATGTGTAAAACGGTACGGTCGATTCACGGAAAAAACGTTTTTGAAGGAGGTCTTCGCGCGATGAAAAGGCTGTTGGTTCTGTGCGTTCTTTTAGCGCTGTGCGTGTGTCCCGCCGCGTCCGCCGAGGAGAAAGTGGTCATCTACACGACCGTTTCCAAGGGCGTCGTCGGCGAACTCGTGCCGCTCTTCGAGAAGGAGACGGGCATCAAGGTCGAGATCGTCCGGGCGGGCGTGGGCGAGCTGATCAAGCGTATCCAGTCCGAGAAGGACAATCCTCTTGCCGATGTGCTCTGGGGCAGCGCTCTGGCGTCGCTTCAGGCGGCGGGCGAGCCGTATTTCGAGCGTTACGTCTCCGTCAACGACGACGCGATGGTTGACCGCTACAGGAACGTCGAAGGCTGGATCACCCGCCACTCGCTGGCCGTCCGCTGTCTGCTCGTCAACAAAAACCTGATCGGCGACATTCCCGTCACTGGTTACGCCGACCTGCTCAATCCCGCGCTGAAGGGCAAAATCTCGAACGTCGATCCCTCCGCCTCCTCGTCGGGCTACGGTCATCTGTGCAACATGCTGTTCGCGATGGGCGGCGGCGACCTCGACAAAGGCTGGGAGTACGTCGATAAGTTCTGCGCGAACCTCGGCAACAAACTGCTCAACAGCAGTTCCGCGGTGTGGAAGGGCGTCAACGACGGCGAGTACACCGTCGGCCTCACCTACGAGGAAGTCGCGCTCCAATCGGTCAAGAGCGGCGCGCCCGTGAAGATCGTCTACATGAAAGAAGGCTGTTTCGTCGAGGCGAACTGCACGGCCATCGTCAAGAACGCCAGGAACCTCGAAAACGCCAGGAAGTTCATCGACTTCCTGACGGGCAAGGAAGCCCAGTCCATGCTCATCAACAGTCTCAACCTGCGCAGCGTGCGCAAAGACGTGGAGATGGGCGCCGACTTCACCGCCACCGAGGACATCCCCCTCTTTGAGGCCGACACTTCGATGAGCGGCGCGATGAAGAAGGAATGGCTGGCGAAGTTCAAGGATCTCTTTATCGCCTACGAATAGACCGTCCCACCGCGGCCCACAAGCCACCCGAGACAGGCTCGCTCCGGCTCTGCCGCGAACGGGCCTGTCTTTTTCCGCGCCTTCGCGCCGGAACGATTTTTTTCTGAAAGGACGGTTTAGAACCCTTACATGAGCGCAGAGATCATCATCAGGAACGTCGTCAAGCGCTACGGCGGCAACACTGTCATCCCGGGCCTCTCGGCCGACATCCGCGACGGGGAGTTCTTCACGCTGCTGGGGCCGTCCGGCTGCGGCAAGACCACGCTTCTGCGCATGATCGCGGGCTTCAGCGCGATCGAGGGCGGCGCGATCAGCTTCGGTTCGCGCGTCATCAACGACGTGCCCGCGCACAAACGCAACATCGGCATGGTATTCCAGGATTACGCGCTGTTCCCCCACATGTCCGTGGAGAAGAACGTGCGCTACGGACTCAAGTTCCGCGACGTGCCCAAGGCCGAGGCCGACAGGCGCGTGAACGATATTTTGAAGGCGACGCGCATCGACGGGTACCGCGACCGCCTGCCCGAGCAGCTCTCGGGCGGACAGCAGCAGCGCGTGGCGCTCGCGCGCGCCATCGTCGTCCACCCCACCGTCCTGCTGATGGACGAGCCGCTGAGCAACCTCGACGCCAAACTCCGCGTGGAGATGCGCGCGGTGATCCGCGACATTCAGCGCGAAATCGGCATCACCACGATCTACGTCACGCACGATCAGGAGGAGGCCCTCGCCGTTTCCGACCGAATCGCCGTGCTGGACGCGGGCGTGATTCAGCAGACCGGAACGCCCGTCGAGATCTACTCGCGCCCGGCCAACACGTTCGTGGCGGGGTTTATCGGACATTCGGACTTCTTCCGCGTCAGGGCGGAACGCGGGCGCGTGTGGTTCAACGACGCCTATTCCGTCGCCGTACCCGCGCTTGACAAGAGCGTGACCGGCGAGGCCGTGGCGGGCGTGCGCCCCGAGGATTTCCGCATCATGCCGCCGTCGGACGACGCCTCGGCGGGACTGAAGGCGAAAGTGCTGAAAAAGATATTCCTCGGGCGGTCTGTCAGCTACCAGATATCGATAGACGGCTGCGCGCCCGCCGACGACCTCGAATCGATCGAGCTGTCGCGGGACACCGGCGACGCGGAGCGCGACTTTGACGAGGGCGACACTCTGACTGTGGCCGCGCGCGGCGATCGGATCAACGTGTATTCCGCCGAGGACGGCGCGAGCCTGATGAAGGGGGCGGCGAGGTGAAACCGCGCTGGGACTTCTGGAAAACCGTCACGGCGGCGATCTTCGCGCTGTTCGCCGTATTCCTCGTCGCCCCGCTTTTGTCGCTGTTCGCGAGCGCCTTTCGCGACGCCGGGAGCGGCGCGTGGACGATCCGCAACTTCGTCGAGTTCTTCACGAAAAAGTACTATTACCGCACGCTGTTCCGATCGCTGTCGGTGAGCGGCTGTGTGACGCTGGCCGCCGCGGCTCTGGGCGCGCCCGTGGCGTACTTCGCGGCGGTGTACGACATCCGGGGGCGCGGGGCGCTGAAGATCATGATCGTCATCTCGATGCTGTCCCCGTCGTTCATCGGGGCTTACTCGTGGGTGCTGCTGCTCGGGCGCAGCGGCGTCGTCACAAAGTTCTTCGAGTCTCTCGGCATACGCACGCCGTCGATCTACGGTTTTCTCGGCATCGTCCTCGCGCTGGCGCTCAAACTGTACCCGTTCATCTTCATGTACGTGTCCGGCGCGATGGAAAAAATAGACCCGTCCCTTCTCGAAGCCTCTCGGAGCCTCGGCTGCGGCCCCGCGCGCAACGTCGTCGGCATGGTGATCCCGCTGATCCTGCCCACGGTGCTCGCGGGCGCGCTGCTGGTGTTCATGAGTTCCCTCGCCGATTTCGGCACGCCGATGCTCATCGGCGAGGGTTTCCGCGTCATGCCTGTGCTCGTCTACCGCGAGTTCATGGGCGAGATGGGCGGCGACGCCAACTTCGCCGCCGCGATCGCCGTGGTCATGGTGTCCGTGACGACGGGCATCTACCTGATTCAGCGCGGAGTGGTCAACCGCCTTTCGTTCAAAAGCCGTTCCGTGCGCCGCGTCGTTCCGCGCGGCGTCAAAGGCTGGAAAAGCATCCTCGTACACGGCTGGTGCTATCTCGTGGCGTTCCTGGGGATCCTGCCGCAGGCGACGGTCGTCTACACGTCGTTTCTCAAAACGAACGGGCCGACGTTCGCGCCGGGCTTCTCGCTCGAGAGTTACCGCGCGATCTTCAGGGACATGGGCAGTTCGATCGTCAACACCTACTGCTACGGCGCGCTGGGCATCTGCGGCATCGTCGTTCTGGCGACCCTGATGGCGTACCTCTCCGTAAGGCGGCGCAACGCCCTCACGGCCCTGCTCGACCTGTGCGGCGTCTTTCCCTATGTCATCTCCGGCTCGGTGCTGGGCATCATGCTTCTCATGGCGTTCAACAAACCTCCGCTGGCCCTGTCGGGAACGGCGGCGATCATCGTCGTCGCGTTCATCATCAGGCGGCTGCCCCACACGCTTCGTTCGAGCGTCGCCATCCTGCACCAGATAAGCGTGAGCAGCGAGGAGGCGGCCGTGAGCCTCGGCGCGCCGCCGCCGAGAGCGTTCCTCGACGTGACGGCGCGGCTGATGCTGCCGGGCGTGCTCACGGGCGCGACGCTGAGCTGGGTGGCAGTCATCAACGAGCTGAGCGCGTCGATCATACTCTACACCGGCGGAACCAAGACGATGTCGGTCGCGATCTATTCCGAAGTCCAAAGCGCCAGCTACGGCACGGCCGCCGCGCTGGCCACCGTGCTCACGGCGACGACAGTCCTTTCCCTGCTGATCCTGTTCTGTCTCTCGGGCAAGCGCGAAGTCCGCTTCTAGCGCCGCTAAAAAGAGAGACGGCGCGAACTGTCCCGCGCGAAACGCGGTCTCCGGCGGCTTTAAGACACAGAAACGCGATCGCGCGGACGGAGCGGAACGACGGTCGCTCGCCGTCCCGCCAGATACGCCCCGCGGCGGCCGCCGGGATAAAACATCTGTCTCACATCTGTTCCCGGCGCGATTTTCCCCGCCGGAGCAAGCCGCCGACAGGAACGCGACGGCGCCGACGGGCTACGGGGAACGGACGCGCGCCGGCCCCGGCATCGGAAGAAACGCCGGCGGCGGAAAAGCCGGGCTGTCCGGGCGGCCGGGCGCAGTTTTCCCGCCGTTTCCGCGGCTTGCCTCGGCGTCTACGCCGGGGCGTCCGGCCGAACAAAAACCAAAAAGCCCCCCGTTTCCGCGCGCAGCGCGCGGAAACGGGGGGCTTTTTGGCGCTCCGGCGGAATGACGGCGGGGCGTCTTTTAAACACTGTTCTCGTCAAGAGGCGGGAAAGCGGCCCGCGCTTTCGGCACACATACGCGCCGCCG
>CAZRXR010000067.1:0-7506 GCA_964604125.1 uncultured Synergistaceae bacterium | reverse complement strand
AAGGAACGATTTTCGCTTTGCCGTCACGCATTATCCGGGAGCCGCGCTCTCTCCGCGCGCCGAACTGGCGCGTTCGCGCGCAATCGGATGGCTGTTTTATTTTTTTGAGGCGTCAAATCGACATATCATAATGTCGTAAAACGGAGGTGGTCAAGGTGAATTATCTGGCTTTCAAGCAGTATAAGTATGTCCAGACGGACGCGGACGGGCGCAAGACGCTGACGGTCAATATCAACCCGGAGAAGGCGTGCATCTTCAACTGCCGCATCTGTAACGTCGGACGGACGAAGTACCAGGGCGAATGGCACGATTTCGGGCCGATAGAGGATTCGCTCGACGCCCTGCGGAAGAAGATCGCCGAGGAGAAGCCCGACATCGTGGAGATCACGGGCGGCAAGGGCGACCCGCTTGTCAACGTCCACGTCGAGGAGATCATCGACTGCGTCCACGCGCTCGGGCTGCCCGTGCGGCTGATCACAAACTGCTATCTGCTTGGAATCGGCGGGCACATGAAAGCGGCCTGTCTCTGCGAGGAAGTCGTCGCGGGGTTCTGTTTCACGCGCGAGCGGGAGTTCAGGAACATCCACCGCCCGCGCGACATCGACGGGTTCACGGCCGAGAAACAGACGGAAAGCATGATCGCTTTCGGCGAAAACTACAAGGGCAAGTTTACGCTGCGCGTCCTGCTGGTCAAGGACAACAACGACTCCGACGCGCAAGTCGAGGAGCTCAAAAAAGTTGTCGATCGGATCAAGAAGACAAAGCTGTGGGTCGGCACGTGGCCGAGATTTAACGTGAGCGACGAGCGCGTGGCGGAGATCTCCGCCGTTTTGAACGCCCGGTAGCGGTCCGTCCGCGCCGAGCCGCACGAAAGGAGCGAAACCATGGAATACGCGAAGATGATCCCTCAACCGAAGATGCTTGTCGTCATCGCTGCCTACTTTGCGGCGGTGTTTCTGTTCGCCTGGCTGGCTAAAAAGAAAGAAAACAGAAAGAGCGTCAAGGATTTTGTGCTGGCTGGCAAGGGGCTCGGCTCCTTCCTGCTGGTCGCGACGTTCATGGCGTCGTGGATGGGCGGCGGCGCCGTGGCCGGCAGTATCAGTTCGATTGCCTACACAGCCGGTCTGTTCCCCTCGATATGTTATGCGTCGGGTAGTATTCTGGCCATCGTCATCCTGTTCGCCATAGGCCCGCTGGTCCGCAAGCGCGGCAAGATGACGACGGCGGCTCTCATCGAGGACAGTTACGGTACGACGGCGCGGGTTCTCTCCGGCGCGGTGATAGCTCTGGCGAGCTTTTCGATCGTCTCATATCAGCTGCGCGCGATGGGCATCGTGCTGAACGCGACGACGGGGTTCAACATCGAGGCGATGACGGCGATCGCGTGCGTCATCGTGATCGTCGCCACGTTTTCGGGCGGCCTCAGCTCGGTCGTTAAGATCGACGCTTTCTCCGTCTGCCTGATGCTGGCGGGGATTTTCGGGGCTTTCGCCTATATCCTCAAAAATGTCGGAGGAATGGACTGGATATTTTCACAAACCGCGGCCCGCGCACCGCGAGGGCTGACGTTTACGGCGGGCTGGACGGCGAAGGATTATCTGGCGAATTACGCGCCGGGGTTTCTGCTGGCGCTCGGCGATCAGAACCTGTACCAGAGGATGGCGGCGGCCAAGGACGACAGAAACGTGCAGACAGGCATGATCGGCTGGGCGCTCGGCACGGTCGTCGTGCTTCCCGCCGTGTCGCTGATGTCCTATATCGGCCGGCTTTATTTCGGGCCGAACATCATCCCCTCGCAGTCGTTCATCGCCCTTTCGACGGTCTGCCCGTGGGTGATCGGCGGACTGATGATGGCCAGCTGCACGGGGTTTATCCTGACGACGGGCAACTCGTATCTGCTTTCCGGCTCGACGAACGTCGCCACCGACGTGTACACGTACTTCAGAAAGAACGCCTCCGACGAGCGGGTCGTCCGCGCCACGCGAGTCAGCATCGTCTTCTTCGGCGTCATGGCGCTCATACTGATGCGGTTTTTCCCTTCGATCCTCGCCATTCAGTATTGGGCGAGCACGATTGTCGGCGCCGGCATCACGCCCGCGCTGCTGGCGTCGGTTGTCTGCCCCGGCAAGGTGACGAAGTGGGGCGGCATCGCCTCGATGCTCGGCGGCACGCTGCTGACGATCGGATGGCAGATCGCCGGTCAGCCATATGGGCTGGCGACTGTTCTGGTGGCGTTCCCAGTCAGCGTCATTCTTCTGGCGGCTGTCTCGGCGCTCACGCGCGGGAAGCGGGCTTAACCGGGTTTCGCGCCGGATCTTCGCGGGAAAATCGCTCCTCTCCGAACGGCGGACGAGGAGCGATTCTTTTGCGCGGCGAGGCGCGATCGATTCTTTCGTTTTGATGTGCGCAAGGGGTCGTTCTCATGGGGAAACGGGCGTTTTCAGCGCTCCGAACACTGAGCGTCGCGGGAGCGTATGTGTCTTACTATTTCGGGGCCGGGTTCGCCACGGGGCAGGAGGTCATGCAGTTTTTTACCGCTTACGGCTCGAAGTTCGCGGTCGTGGGCGCGACCGTCCTGGCGCTGATGGCGTACTGCCATCTCAGCCTCGCGCGCGCGGGCCGCGTGATCGGGGCTGGCGCGGGGCGGCATATCTTTCGGTACTACGCGGGGAAGCGTCTCGGCGCGTTCTTCGATTCCTTTTCCTGCGTCTATCTCTACGCCACGCTGCTCGTGATGTACAGCGGCGCGGCGCACATCACTCAGGCGCAGTACCGCCTCGCCCCGTGGATCGGGGCTGTCGGCATGGCGCTTCTTGTGTATGTCACGTTCAACCTCGGGCTGCGGCGGTTCGTGAAAGTCCTCGGTTTTCTCGGCCCCGCTCAGCTGGGGCTGATCCTCCTCACGGTCTTTTACACGCTGTACCGCGACGGGAGCGCCGCGCGGGCGGGCGCGGAGTTGATTGCCTCGGGAGCCGTGAGACTGCGGAGGATCGGGGTCGGCCCCGTGTCGTCGGGGTTTCTGGAAGTCGGCCAGTGGTTTTTCTTCGCGGCGGCGTTCACCGCCGAACTGGCGAACCTGAACACGAAAAAGGACATGTACGCGGGATCGGTTCTCGGCGCGGCGGCGATCGTGTTTGTGATGGCGGCGATGTGCCTCGCGCTCATCTCCAACATCGCGGCCCTTTCCTCGGTTCAGGTGCCGATGCTCGCGCTGGCGCGGAAAATATCGCCGCGGTACGCCGTGTTGTACACCGTCGCCGCCTATAACGGGACATACGCCACGTCCATTCCTCTCCTGTGGGCGGTGACAGCCCGCTTTTCGCGCGAAGGGACGGCGAAGTCGCGCCTGCTGGCGTTCGTCTTGAGCGCCGTCGTCGTGGCCGTCTCGCTGTGCCTGCCGCTCGGCGACCTGGTCAACATCATTTACAGCTGCGGCGGGTACGCCGGCGTCACGATGCTGATCTTTCAGGCGGTTAAAGACGCGCGTACAATCTTGTCCGAAAAGCGGGCCGTCCGCCCGGCCGCGCGAAAGCGTTAAAGCGCCGCCGAAAGGTTCGCCGGGAGTCCGCCTGTCTTTGCTTTTAGGGGCCGGAATGTTATAATGATCGGTAATGCCGAAACGGCTCGTCCGCGCATCGCGGAAGATCACCCCCCTGGAAGGAATGACAGTATGGCGCTACCGATTTATATAAGAATACAGCAGTATATCAGGAACAAGATCGCGTCGGGCGATTGGCTGGAAAACGATATGATCCCGACCGAATCCGAACTGGGGCGTATGTTCGGCTGCAGCCGCCTGCCCGTCACCACGGCCTTGCGCGAACTGGCGAAAGACGGCGTCGTCCGCCGCGTGCAGGGAAAAGGCACGTTCGTCGCCAAGCCTCCCGAAAGCCCGGCCGGCTCCGGCGTTTACGAGCGCGACAATATCCTTTCGCGCAGCCTGTACTCGGTGAGCAGTCTCACGCTGCCCGGGGAGCATAAATGCCTCGGCGTGGCCGAAGAAATGCCGGGCCGCGAGATAGCGGAGACGCTGCGCCTCGGCCCCGCCCAGCTTGTGATCCGTATCGACCGCGTGAAATACGTGGGCGGCAAAGCGGCGTTTCTCGAGAAAGTCTATCTGCCCCAGCGGCTGTACGCCCCCGTCCCGCGCGAGGAGATGAGGGAGGGCCTCGTCGCCGATTTTTCCCAAAAGTGCGGGATCCTGCTCGGCAAAAGCTACATCTCCGGCGAGCCGGTTCTGTGCGGCACGGAGGCGGCGCTGACGCTCGGCATCGCCGAAGGATCGCCCATAATGCGCTTCCTGATCCAGTTCGACGATATCCGCGGCGCGGCGGTCGCCTGCGAGGTGATCTACACGCGGGGCAAACAGGAAAAGACCCTTTTTACAATATGACGCCGCCCCCGCGGGCGGAACCGCCGTAAAGACGCCGCGCCTCCCGAAACGTTTGGAAGACGCGGCGTCTTTTTTCCGCCGCGGAAAAGTGTAAACGTTCTCCGGCCGGTACCCGTCGGCCTCCGCGCGGCGGAAACCGGGCCGACGCCCGGCGCTTTCGCGCGCCCGAGGATTCGCTCCCGGCGGGGTCCGACGCGCCCTCTGAACGGAAAGTCCCGCAAAAAGCCCGCCGCGAAACAGCGGCGGGCTTTTTTTGTGTTTTCGCGCGGGCGGCGCGTCTCCCTCAAAGGGCGGGAGCGCCCGCCGGGCTGGAACCGATCGGGAAAAAGCCGGGACGGGAGGACGGCTTTGCGGCCCCGGCGACGACCGGCGCACGCCGCCGGAAGGATCGATCCGCGCGAAGTTTCTTGACAGGGCGGTGATTTCCCCCTAAAATGATCGGCAAATGCGTTCCCGGCTTGCGGGCGCGCGGCGGCACGGTTCCGCGGCGCATTTTTGGAGGCGCGACGATGGACGGCATCGTGATCAAAGAGTTCGGCAGCTTTTTCGTGGGCGGGCGCGAGGTGATCCTGCGCGGTCTCCCCGAGCGGAGGTTCGTGTGCCAAGACGGCGGCGTACAGCGCGTTGACCTCAACGGCCAGTTCGAGGCCGGGCAGATGTACGTGCAGTACGCGAAACTTGCGCGCCCCCGGGCGCGCTACCCTTTGCTGATGTGGCACGGCGGCGGGCTGACGGGCGCCACGTGGGGCGACACGCCCGACGGGCGCGAGGGCTGGCAAAGCCTGTTTCTGCGTTTCGGGCACGACGTGTACGTCAGCGATTCGGTCGAGCGCGGCCGGTCGTCGTGGGCGATGTACCCGCAGATATACCGCACGCACCCCGAGTTCACCACAAAGGCCGCCTGCTGGAGCAACTTCCGCATGGGGCCGGTTTTTTCCGAGGATCGCGGACGCCGCGTGGCCTACGAGGGCACGCGGTTTCCCGTGGAGTTCTACGACGAGTTCTGCAAGCAGATCGTGCCGCGCTGGCGCTCGATGGACGACTGGGCGCAGGCCGCCTACGACGCCCTTGTCGCGCGCTTTGACGAGGGGTGCGTGATCATGGCGCACAGTCAGGGCGCCAACTTCGCCATTCCCGCCGCGCTCGCCCGCCCGGAGAAGGTCAAGGCGCTCGTGCTGCTGGAGCCGGCGCGCGCGCCCGATCCCGCCGAAGTCGATTTTTCCCGCGTCGCGCACATTCCCACGCTGATCCTGTGGGGGGATTTTATCAAGGTTCCCGAGTTGTGCGCGTGGACAAAACTCGCCTACTTCGACATCTTCCCGAAGTATTACCGGCTGATGAAGGGCATGGGCGCGCCCGTGGACTGGCTCGACCTGCCGGACGCGGGCGTGCGCGGCAACACGCACCTGATGATGATGGATCGCAACAGCCGCGACGTGGCCGCCGCCGTGCAGGACTGGATGACTTCGCGCGGCCTCATGGAACCGGGTTACACCCGCGCCGGCTGACGGCGCGGCATCTTTCAAGGAGGCTTGTCTCACACATGAAAATCAGGCCGTTTCTTCTCGCTTTCACGCTCTCGGCAGTCCTCGCGGGAGCCGCTTTCGCGCGCGGCGACACGATGACCGTCGGCGTCGCCATCGACGCCAAGAACCTCGACCCGCAGAACTGCGTCGATACCTACTCGTTCTGCCTCACAAACCAGATCTACGAGACGCTCTACACCGTGGACGGCAAGACGCGCCTTCTCACGCCCGTGCTGGCCGAGAGTTACGACCAGCTTGACGAGAAGACCTACCGTTTCCACCTTAAAAAGGGCGTGAAGTTCCACAACGGCGACGAGATGACAGCCGAGGACGTGGTGTTCTCGCTCAAGCGGGCCACGTCCCCCGGTTCCGTGTTCGCCAGTTCCAAGGGCCGCTACATCGACCCCGACGGCTTCTCGATCGAGGACAAGTACACCGTTATCGTCAAGACTCGCGCGCCTTTCGGCGGTTTCCTCGAGTCGATGAAACACCCCTACGCATCCATTCTCTGCAAGCGCGCCGTCGAGGAGGCGGGCGGCGACTATTCACAGCGCCCCGTCGGCACGGGCGCGTTCAAGCTGGTCAAGTGGACTAAGGGCGAAAAGCTTGAGCTGGAGGCGTTCGACGACTACCACGGCCCGAAGCCGGCCTACAAAAAGCTTACGTTCCTCGTCATTCCCGACGACAGCACGCGCGTCATCGCGCTCGAGACGGGAAAGGTGGATTTCGTCTACGCCGTGCCCACGTCCGAGTTCAACCGCCTCGCCGGGGGGAACAAGGTTCAGCTTGCGCGCGCGCCCGGCCTTGTGCTCTACTACCTGGGCATGAACACTCAGTCGCCCAAACTGGCCGACCCGCGCGTGCGGCTCGCGATCGAGTACGCCATCGACAAAAAAGCGTTCAACAGCGTGGTCTACGAGGGCAACTCGGAGCCGGCCGTCGGGCCGCTGCTGCCCGTGTGCAGCTTCTACCCCGAAGACGCCGCGCCGTTCCCCTACGATCCCGAAAAAGCCAAGGCTCTGCTGGAGGAGGCCGGGGCGCGCGACCTCACGCTCACGCTGTGGGCGCTCAACCTGCAGGAACTCATAAACTCCGCCACCGTGCTGCAGGGAATGCTGTCGCGGGTGGGCGTCAAACTCGACGTTCAAATCCTCGAAAACGGCGTGTTCAACGACCGCATGAAGACGGGGGCCTACGACATGTTCCTCTACATGTGGGGCATGATGACCAACCGCGACGCGGGCGTCTACTGGCAGTCGCTGTTCACCAAAAACGCCATCGGCACCACGAACTACACGCGCCTCGACGACGACCTGATCGACGGCTGGATCGCCGAGGCCACGGAGACGCTCGACACGGAAAAGCGCGGCGCCATCTTCCGCAAGACATGGGATCGCATCAACGAACTGCACCCGATGGTGTACTTGGCGATCCCGAGCGAACTCTACGGCGCGCAGAAAGACCTGAAGGGCGCCGACGAGTTGTGCGACGGCAAGATCAGTTTCCTCGGCCGCCTGCGTTACTGAAAACGGATAAAAACAGCCCCGCCCGGGCGCCGAGAGCGCGCCGGGACGGGGCTGTTTTTTT
>CAZRXR010000066.1:2958-7601 GCA_964604125.1 uncultured Synergistaceae bacterium | reverse complement strand
GGCGCGGCCGCGTACCCCGCTCGAACGCCCGCGCCGCCGCTTGCGCAAGCGGCGGCGAAAGCGTATAATAAATCGTTTTCACGGCGCGAAAACCGTTTCGGGCCGCAAAGAGCGCCGTTCAACGCGGACATAAAATCTACGGTGTTGGAGGTTTTTTCATGTTAAAGGCCATTTCTGTCGCGGAGAATATCTGGTGGGTCGGCGTGAACGACCGCACAACGCATCTGTTTGAAAACCTGTGGACGCTGCCCTACGGCGTGTCGTACAACTCCTACCTGATCGACGACGAAAAAGTCGCGCTGATCGACGGCGTGAAGGCCGAGTTCTTCGGCGAGTATCTGGAGCGCGTCCAGAGCATCCTCGGCGGGCGTCCCGTCGATTACCTCGTCGTCAACCACGTCGAGCCCGACCACTCGAGCGCCATCCGTATGCTGCGTCAGGTGTACCCGGGCATTACCATCGTCGCGAACAGGCAGGCGCTCACGTTCATCCGCCAGTTCTACGGCGACAGCGCCTCCGTACAGGAGATCAAGGACGGCGAGACGCTGGATCTCGGCGCGCACAAGCTGACTTTTGCCTGTGTCCCGATGGTGCACTGGCCCGAGACGATGGTCTCGTTTGAGAGCGCGACGGGGATCCTTTTCTCGTGCGACGCCTTCGGCAGCTACGGCGCGCTCAACGGCGGCATCTTCGACGACGAGACGGACATGCGCGTCTTCAACCGGGAGACGCGCCGCTACTACGCCACCATCGTCGGCCGCTTCAGCGCCAACGTGCGGGCCGCGCTCAAAAAAGCCTCGGCCCTGCCGATCAGGATGATCTGCCCGTCGCACGGGCCGATCCGCCGCGGAGATGGCGTGGCGAAGGTCGTCGCCCTCTACGACAGCCTCAGCAGACAGGAGACGGACGAGTGCGCCACCATCGTCTACGGTTCGATGTACGGGAACACCGCGCACATGGCCGAGTGCGTCGCCGACGGGCTGAAAGCGGGCGGCGTGACGGACGTGAAAGTGTACGACGCGAGCACGGCCGATTTGAGCCGCGTCATCAGCGACGTGTGGCGCAGCAAGGGCATCGCGCTGCTGAGCTGCTGCTACAACATGGGCATGTTCCCGTCCATGATGCCCGTCGTGGAGAAGATCGACAACTGCAAGGTCTCGGGCCGCGTGCTGGCGATCGCCGGCTGCTACACCTGGAGCAAGGGCGCCGAGCTCAAGCCGCTGCGCGAACTGGCCGCCAAGCCCGGCTGGGATCTGGTCGAGAACGTGGTCGAGGTTAAAAGCGGCGCGACCGAGGCCGACGAGGCCGCTCTGCGGGAAGTCGGCGCCGAGATGGCGCGCCGGATCCTCGGCCGTTAACGCCCGCGCGCGCCGAAAAGCGAAACTAAAAAAACGGAGCTCACGGTTATAAATATTTAGCCGTGGGCTCCGTTGTCGTTTTTTCTGTGGATTTTTGACGCGCCGGGGGGTATGATGAAAAACATTCAAGACGCCGATGCCTGTCGCGCCGAGGGGGGCGAGGTCATGATTACCGACGACAGCTTTGTTCCGCAGTCGATCACCGAGGAAGTGACGCGCTATCTGCGCCGCCAGCTGCTGGTGAGGAAACGTTTTCTCCCCGGCTCGTTCATCCGCGAAAACGACGTCGCCGAGGAACTGAAGGTGAGCCGCTCTCCCGTGCGCGAAGCCCTCAAGGTGCTGGAGTCGTATGGCATCGTCAGGACGCTCCCCCGGCGGGGGGCGCTCGTGCTGCAGTACAGCGACTCGGACGTGGGCGAGATCTACGACGTGCGCGTGCTGCTGGAGACGCAGGTGTACTCCCACATCGTCAAAAACGGGCTGATGACGGACGAGCACTATCAATATCTGCTCGACTGCATCGAGCGCTACGCCGCGATCAGGACGGTCTTCGAGAAGAATCTCGTCGAGGGCCAGCTGGAGTTCTTCGATCTGGAGTGCCGTTTCCATTTTTACATCCACGGCGTCTCGGGGCTTTCATGGACGGTGGAACTGCTCAAAAAGACGTATTCGCGTCTGTTCCAGTACATGATCCACAACGTCGGCCCGGAGGATCTCGACAGCATTCTCGCGTTCCACCGCAACATCGTCGAAAACCTCCAGCGCGGCGACCTCGGGGCGCTTCAGGAAAACCGCATCGAAAGCTATATGCGCGCGAAGGCCTACCGTCCCGACGTCTGACTTCCCCGTTTTTACGAAAGCGCCCCGCCGCGCGGACGCGGAGACAAATTTTTTTTATCCAAAACCGTTTTTTTTAAAAATTTTCCGCGAGGAGGGAAAAGAGGCATGGAACAACGGCAGACGATAGATTTCACTCAGGGCGGCATCCTCAAAAAACTGACGCTTTTCGCCGTTCCCATCGTCCTCGCGGAACTGCTGCAGAACCTGTACAACACGGCCGACGCGCTCGTTGTGGGCAACTTCGTGGGGGACAAGGCGCTGGCCGCCGTGAGCGTGTGCACGGCGATCTCGCAGCTGGTGGTGGGTTTTTTCAACGGCATGTCGATAGGCGCGTCGGTGGTGGTGTCGCGCTATTTCGGCGCGGGCAGGCACGAGCGCATGTCGGCTTCGATGCGCACGGGCTTCGCCGCGTCGGTGCTGCTCGGCACGGTGCTCTCGGTGGCGGGGATTTTCGCCACGCCGTGGCTGATACGCATGATCTCCGTCCCGCCGGAGGTGTACGGCGACGCCGTGATCTATCTGCGCATCTATCTGGCGGGGATCCTGTTCACGGTCATCTACAACGTCGCGGCGGGGCTGCTGCGCGCCGTGGGCGACTCGCGGGGGCCGTTCGCCATCCTCGCCGCCGTGTGCGCGCTGAACGTGGGGCTGGACGTGTTCTTCGTCGTGCGGCTCCGGCTCGGCGTGGCCGGCGTGAGCATCGCCACGGTGATCTCGCAGTCGATATCGGTATTGGCCGTCTACGTGCGGCTGCGGCGCGTCGAACCCTCGTTCCGGCTGACGTTCTCGGAACTCCGCCGCGAGGGGAGCGTGATCCGCGATATGTTCGACATCGGGATGCCGGCCGGTATGCAGAACTCGCTGATCCTGTTCTCCAACCTGTTCGTGTGGCGCTACATCAGCAGTTTCGACGCCGTGTCGATGGCGGGTATGGGGACGGCGGAGAAGGTTGACCGTTTCATCGCGCTGCCGTGCAAGGCGTTCGGGCTGGCTCTGACGACGTTCGTCGGACAGAACGTGGGCGCGCGGAAGGGCGATCGGATCCGCAGCGGTTCGCGCTGCGCGGCCGCGCTCGCGATGGGCTACTGCGCCGTGGTGTGTTCGTCGCTCTACTTCTCGGCGGAAAGGCTGATCCTGCTGTTCAACGACAATCCCCTTGTGGTGTCCGTCGGCGTCGGCATGATACGCACGCTACAGCCGTTCTACATTGTCGTGGCGCTGCGCGAGGTGCTGCTCGGCACGATGCGCGGCTACGGCGACGCGCGAAGGCCGATGTTCATCTCGCTTTTCGGCATGATCGTGGTGCGTCAGGCTTATCTGGCCGTCGCGATGGCCGTCGAGCACCGCGTCGGCTACGTCTTCGCCGGGTACCCGATCGCCTGGGTGGTGACGACGGCGATGTTGGTTGTCTACTTCCTGTTCCGTCGGCGCGCCTACGAGAAAAAGCTGGCGTCTCCGGCGCGCGGCGCTTGAAACAAAAATCCGCTTTTCGCCCGTTGCGGCGAAAAGCGGATTTTTTTCGCGTCACTCCCGGAGGGCGGGGCCGGTTCCCGCGCGAGGGGAACGCCGAAGGCGCGGGAACGCTCGCGGCAGTCGCTGACCGATTTCGGTTCCGCCGCGTCTGTTTGAGCCTTTCGATAAAACGGAAGCTCGGTTCCGGGACGCTTGGACAGACGCGAGAGCGTTCCTTACGTCCGTCGGCGCCGCGCCCGGGCCGATCTGTCCGACGACGGCCCTTGTCCGCGTGAAAACGTCGCGGGCGCGACGTTTGCGGCGCGGGAAGTTGTCCCTCGACGCGCGGCGCCGCGCCCCCCGAAAAGCGTTCAGCCCCGGGGCGCGGTTGTCCGCGCGCCTTCTTCGCGGCCCACGCGGACGCGAAAAAGCCGGAGGGCGGAACGGCCCCTCCGGCTTTTGTCTCAGCGGTCTTTGTGCGTGTCGTCGTCGGTGACGATGAAGTGTTCCATCTTGGCGCGAACTTTGCCGAGCAGGTCTTTGGCCTTGCCCTGCGCGCCGCCCGTGATGTCTTTCAGCCTGTCGGCGGCGCGGGACGCGGATTCGCCAAGCGCGGAACCTTCGCGGGCGCTTCGGACTTTTTCGCGGACTTCTTCGGCCGCGCGGCGGGTCTTCTCCCCGACGGCGGATCCGGCGTTTTCGATGTCCGCCTTCGCCTTCCGCGCGAACGCCTTGACTGTGTCCGACAGGGCGGACGGCGAGCCGTTTTCTCCCCGCGCCGAGACGGCCCCGGCGATTTTTTCGCCGGCTTTCTGTTTCATCCCGGCCAGTTTGGCCCCGGCGCTTTGCGCGCCGGATTTGAGTTTCTCCGAGGCTTCGCGCGCGGCCTGTTCAAGTCGCTCTCCCGCCTGTTTTGACTTTTCGGCGGCCGCGGAGCGGGCGTTTTCGATGTCCGCCTTCGCCTTCCGCGCGAACGCCTTGACTGTGTCCGAC
>CAZRXR010000066.1:0-2858 GCA_964604125.1 uncultured Synergistaceae bacterium | reverse complement strand
CCCGGCGATTTTTTCGCCGGCTTTCTGTTTCATCCCGGCCAGTTTGGCCCCGGCGGTCAGCGCGCCGGACTTGAGTTTCTCCGAGGCTTCGCGCGCGGCTTGACTGACGCGCTCTCCCGCCTCTTTTGACTTCTCGGCCAGCCCGGAGAGCGCGGCCTGCGCCGAGTGCCCGATCTTCTTGCCCGTGTTCTGGATGACGCCCGAGTCTTTGATGTCGCGAATCTTCTGTCCCGCGCCTGTGCCGGCGGCTTTCAGCCCTTGACCGACGCGCTCTCCCGCCTGCTTTGACTTCTCGGCGAGGTTTGAGAGCGTCGTCCGCGCCGAGCGCCCGATCTTCTTGCCCGTGGCCTGAATGACGCCCGAGTCTTTGATGTCGCGGATCTTCTGCCCCGCGCCGACGCCGACGGCTTTCAGTCCCCGTCCGGCCCGCGCGCCCGTCTGTTTTGACTTCTCGGCCAGCCCCGAGAGGGCGACCGCCGTCGAACGCCCGATCTTCTTGCCCGTGTCCTGAATAACGCCCGAGTCCTTGATGTAGCGGAGTTTCCGTCCCGCGCCCGTACCGGCGGCTTTCAGCCCGCGGCCGATGCTTCCCGCGGCCTTCCCGGCGAGACGCCCCGCGGAACCGGCGACGGTTTCAACCGCGTCGAACACGACGGACGAGCCCTTTACTCTTTTCTCGATGGACTCGCGGATCATATGGGCGCCGTCGGCAACGCCCCGGGCGGCTTCGCTCAGACCGCCGCCGAACGTGCTGGCCACGGCCTTGCCGAGTTCCTTGTTCTGCTCGGAAAGCACCTTTGAGACGCCGGCTTTGAGCGTTTCCCTTGCTTTTTCGCCGGCCGACGGGCCTTTTTTCTTCTCGCGCGGCGCGGGGGGCGGAGTGGGGGCGGCTGGTTCTTCGTCGCCCGGGTCGATCTCGATCCCGGGGCGGACGGGGGTCTTGGGCGCGGCGGCTTCCGGCGCTGTTTTCAGCGCGCCGGCGGCCGCCCCTTTGAACAGGCCCGCGACCGTTGAGAGCCCTTTGCGGAACGAGGGGCGTCTCAACTGATCGACGGGAACCGGCTCTCCGTCGGCGGGGGTGTCGTGTTTGCCCGTCAGTCTGGCGGCGGCGCGCTTTATCGCGGCGACTTCTTCGCCGAAGTCGTCGGGGAGCAGGGCCTTGAGGACTTTAGGCGCGCCGGTTCGCGAGGTTTCTTCCTGCGCGCGCGACGTTTCGACGCGAGATTCATCTTTTTCCATAGACATTTTTGATGCCTCCTGAAACGCATCTGTAAAAAAAATTTCTGTCCGCGCGGTTCCCCGGGCGCGGCATAGTCTGACGCCACTGTATATTAAAACGTGAAACGCCGGAAAAATCAACTGGCAAAACGTTTTCAAAAGCGCCTTTTTCGAGCCGGTTTTTTGTGTTAAGATACGGCCGCGCCGGTTCTGTCGCCCGGCGCGGCTGTACGATGATCGGAACGGAGGTATCGACGTGAAAAAAGCTCTTTTGCGCTGCAAAACCTGCGGGGCCGAATACGACGCCGCGCAAGCCCGATTTCGCTGCGACTGCGGACAGCCGCTCGACCTTGCTTGGGACGGCGCGGGCATTCGCGAAAAGGAGCGCTCGCTGGCCGGGCGCTACGCCGACTTTTTCCCGTTCGAGGCGGACGAGCGGTTCTCGCTCGGCGAGGGCGGAACGCCGCTTGTGAGCGTCCCGCGTTTCGCTGCCGAGTTGGGGCTTGCGTCGGTGCAGATCAAAAACGAAAGCGCCAACCCCACATGGTCGTTCAAGGATCGCGGCACGGCGTCGTGCCTCGCTCACGCCCGGGCGCTGGGGTACGGCAGGATCGGCACCGTCTCGACAGGCAACATGGCCGCGTCCGTCGCCGCGTATGCCGCGGCCGCCGGCATGGAGGCGTTCATCCTCGTCAAGGACAACGCGGCCGACGAAAAGCTGGCTCCCATCGCCATCTACGGCGCGCGGCTGTTCCGCGTGGCCGGGCCTTACGACGAACTGTACGCCGAAAGCCTGCGCCTCGGCGCGGAGCGCGGCATCTATTTCGCCAACTCCGACGTGCCATTCCGCGCGGCCGGATCGCGGACGATAGCTTTCGAGATCGCCGAGGGACGCGACTTTGACGTTCCCGACTGGGTCGTCGTGCCCGTCAGCGCCGGCGGGAACATCCGGGGCATCGTCAACGGTTTCGAGGATCTGCTGCGCGCGGGATATACGCGCGCGATGCCCCGCTTTCTCTGCGCGCAGGCGAAGAACAACTCGCCGATCGTGACGGCGTTCCAAAACGGCGGCCGCGTTCTCCGCGCCCCTCGCGCGGATACGATCGCGCACGCGATCGACAACCCGCTCCCGCCAAGCGGCGACCGAGTCCTCGCCGAACTTCGGCGGCTCGGGGGCGCCGCGGTCGCCGTGTCCGAGGAGGAGATCGTGCGCGCTCAGGCCGACATGGCGCGCGCGGGGCTTTTCGCGCAGCCGGCGTCGTGCGTGCCGCTCGGGGCGCTGCGCGCCGCCCGCGCTTCCGGTATCGTGGGCGAGGGAGAGAGCGCCGTCCTCGTGGCCACGGGCGGCGGCTTAAAATATACGGCGGCTTTTTCCGCCCACCGTCTGGACTGGATCGACTGCGCCCTGAACGACCTCGCGCGGCTGATCGGGTAAACTTTTTCGGCCCGGCCCGCGCGCGTGTCCCGTCCCCGCTCCGCCGCGTTTTATAAAGCCGGAGATCCGCCGCC
Organism: uncultured Synergistaceae bacterium; assembly: GCA_964604125.1. GTDB lineage: Bacteria > Synergistota > Synergistia > Synergistales > Dethiosulfovibrionaceae > Pyramidobacter. Next base: position 131 of record CAZRXR010000066.1, on the reverse strand, counting down.
GGGGGCGACGGAACTTTTTTTGCGCGAAAACCGTGATTCCCGGGCCTTTGTAAACCGGCCGCATGGGGTATAATAACGGAGAATGTTTTTTCAAAGGAGGCAGATCTATGGACGAGATGAAAAAGCCGAGC
>CAZRXR010000065.1:0-8960 GCA_964604125.1 uncultured Synergistaceae bacterium | reverse complement strand
TCGAGCAGGCCACGCGCCTCGCGCGCGCGATGATCACGCGCTACGGCATGAGCGAAGATTTCGGCATGGTCGCGCTCGAAACCGTGACGAACCAGTATCTGGGCGGAGACGCCACGCTCGCCTGCGCCGCCGAGACACAGGCGACCGTCGATAAAAAGGTCATCGGTCTGGTGCGCGCGCAGCACGAAAAGGCGCGCAAAATCCTGTCCGACAACCGCCGCAAGCTCGACGAACTGGCCAAGTTCCTCTACGAGCGCGAGACGATCACGGGCGAGGAGTTCATGGAGATCTTGAGCGCCAAGCGGGAGGCCCTGCCGTCCCCTGGGGCGTAAATACGTTTTTCGGCGGAGACGCCGCGCCGCGCGAAGCGCGCTGACGCGGCGTCTTTTTTTTGCGCGCCGGAAAACGCGGCCCGAGCGGAGAAAGCCGTTGAGACGGCTCGGACAAGTTTTTTTCAGCGCGCCGCTCCGGCGCGCGACACGATCGGACGGCTGTTTCGCGGCGGGAGCGGGGCTTTTGAGCCGCACACCCCGTCACGGCGCGGGGACGCGGGAAAAAAGCCATGCCGCGCGCGGCCTTGGAGAGTATCCTTTCGCCGAACTAAAAATATTGGTTCGGGCACGATCGCCCGGCTGACGCGCGTATGCCGGGCGCGAAGCCTTCCAAAGGCGCGGGTAAAATCACCGTTGTCGCCGTCGCGCGCGCCGATGACGCGCGCTTTAAAAAACGGGGGAGGAACTTCCCCGTCTCGACGCTCCCGCGTTGCGCGGAAAAGCGCGGCGGAAAAAAACGGCGGAGCCGGAAAAGTGGAAAAAAACGGCTCGCGCCGGATAGGCGCGAAACGCGGGAAAGGACGCCTGTCGGCGCGCTTTTCGCGGAAAAACGCCGTGACGCCGCGAAAGAACGGAAAGAACGGGACAAAAAAAAGATGCCGCCGGCCCGCGGACGGGCGGCGGCATCTTTTACGCGCGCGGAGCCGCGCGACGGAAATGCCGGAACGGGAGCGGGCGCGGCGCTTGCCGGCGCGCCCTGCCGCTCCGGGCGGGATTCCCCGCGCGGCGTCAGTAAAGGACGAAATACGTTTTTATCAGGCCGATCTGCTGAAACTGCTCCACCATCTCGAAGACGCCGACCGTCGCCGCGAACAGCAGCGCGTCGCATACCTCGCGCCTGAACACTCTGGCGTTGGCGAGGTACTCCCCGGGTTCGCGCAGAAGACGCACGTCCGGGATAAAGCGGGGCACGGAAGCCATATAGCTTGTGTACGTGTCCCCGTAAATGCCGGTCAGACGTTTTTCCTCGACTCTGATCGTGACGGGGTAGATCACGGCGAAGACCGCTGCGACGACGGCCGCGAGCGTCGCGCATTCCGTGCAGAGGCCGACGCCGATCCCGCCGAGCAGGCTGAAGAAATACAGCGGGTGCCTGCAGCAGGAATACGGCCCGAACGTGATCAGCCTGTTCGTCTTATAGCCCGCGATGTAGAACGCGCACCAGAGACGGCCTACGGTCGCCGCGCCGACAAGGGCGCAGCCGGCGAGCACCATGATCCCCGGAACCGCCGGGTGCGCCGTTTCCAGCCCCTTCTCGGAAAACATAAACGCGAGGATATAAAACACAGCGAGCAGCTGCGAGAGCCTCGTCCTGTAACGCTCGATAAAATTCAACATTTTCCCTGTCTGTTCCCTTCCCGTCCCGGGGCGCGGCGGGAACCGCTCCCCGGAGGACGAAGTCGAATTGAAACGCCGCGCGGCGCGACGCGCGCGGACATGGCCCGATCCCGATACGAAAACGTAAAGCAATATACTCTCGCGCCTTGGTTTTGTCAATCGACGGGAGAAAAATTTTACAAACTTTTTGCAAAGCCCCGGATCGGCCTGTCGGGCGTGAAAGAGCGCGCCCGCGCGAGCCGTCCCGCCGTCCGAACCGGCGGCCCCTTGTCCGCGCCCCGCGCGAGCGGGCTTTCCTTTTGATCGGGCGTTTCACGCCCGCGCGGTCGGCCTGGCGGGCCGCGCGGGAGGCGGGGGACGTTTTTTACGATCCGCAAACCGGCGCGGTTTTCGTCGCGACGGCGTCGGCAAACGCGCGGTAAACGGGAACGTCCTTCCAAAAAGCTTTCCGAGAGCGCGCCCTCCGGCGCACCGCGCCGTGATAACACGAACGCTTTCGGGCGTGAAAGAGCGCGCCCGCGCGAGCCGTCCCGCCGTCCGAACCGGCGGCCCCTTGTCCGCGCCCCGCGCGAGCGGGCTTTCCTTTTGATCGGGCGTTTCACGCCCGCGCGGTCGGCCTGGCGGGCCGCGCGGGAGGCGGGGGACGTTTTTTACGATCCGCAAACCGGCGCGGTTTTCGTCGCGACGGCGTCGGCAAACGCGCGCGGAAAACGGGAACGTCCTTCCAAAAAACTCTCCGAGAGCGCGCGCCCTTCGGCGCACCGCGCCGCGATAAGACGCGCGCTTTGGTAAAAGGTCGCGCCGGGCCTTGAAAGCGAACGCGGCCCGGCGCCGATTTCCCGCGCGTGATCGGGGATACGAAACCGGCGCGAAGTGGCGTTGTTAATATTGCGCAAATATGATAGACTGTACCCGGGTACGGGGGGAACCGCGCGCGTTTTCGCCGCGCCGCCGTTTTCGGAGAAAAACACGTCCGCGCGGCTTTCAAAAAGCGCGCGAAACCGGCGCGCGAGAACAAAAAAAGCCTGCGTTAAGCAGGCTTTAACCACACCGCGTGTGGAGTCCGAAGACGATTTCGATAAATCATGTTATTTGAACTTATGGTGTAAATTTTGACGGTAGTATCAAAATTTGGGCTTATTATAAGCCGGAAGAGGGGGGCTGTCAAGATGAAAAAGAAGTTCGGCGAATATTTTCTCGGTCTGGACATCGGAACCGATTCCGTCGGCTGGGCGGTCACGGATTCGGATTATCGCGTGCCGAAGCTCAACGGCAGAGCCTTGTGGGGCATAAGGCTGTTTGACAAGGCGAATACCTCCGCCGACATGAGAACGTACCGCTCCGCGAGGCGGCGGATCGCGCGCCGCGCGCGGAGAATCGGACTGCTGCAGGAACTGTTCGCGGACGAGATCTCAAAGGTCGATCCCGGCTTTTTCCTGAGGCTGAAAGAGAGCGGCCTGCATGAGAACGACAAAAGCGAGAACAACAGGATAAAATACAGTCTGTTTACACGCGACTTCATGACCGACAGGGAATATTACGACAAATATCCCACGGTTTACCATCTGCGCAAAGCCCTGTCGGACGGCGTGCCGGAGGCTTTCGACGTCAGGCTGCTTTATATGGCGGTCGCGCATATCCTGAAACACAGGGGACACTTTTTGTTTCCGAATTTAAAGGTAGACGAAATAGAAAAATTCGAGCCTGTGTACGCGGATCTTGAGCAGGTTGTCCGCGAGAACGTGCCGGGCCTGGAGGACTGGAGCTGCGCCGATATCGGTCAATTCAAGGACGCCATTCGCGGGCGCGTGTCCTCCGTTTCCGACAGGAGAAGACTGCTGGAAAGCCTGTTCGCCTCGGACGGGGAACGGAAAAAAACGGCGGCGCTGGCGGGTCTCTTAAGCGGCGGAACGGCCAACCTTGCCAACCTGTTCGGCGACGAAACGTTAAAAGAGACGGAGGTAAAGAGTTTCAGCTTTAAAGACGACGATGAAAAGAACGAGGGCAAACTGCGGGAGCTTTTGGGAGAACGCTTTGAGGTGATAGCCAAAATAAAGGCGGTCTACGACTGGGGCCGTCTTCGCGACATCCTGGGTGAAGAAAAGAGCCTTTCCGCCGCGAAGGTCAAAGTCTACGACGAGCACCGCCATGATCTGGAGCTTCTCAAAAAGTATTGCCGCGGCCTGCGCGACGGGCGCTTCAAGGATATTTTCGGCGCGGAAAAGGAGGACAATTACAGCCATTACATAGGTTCCTGCCTGTTGGCGAAGGGGAAGAAGGCGGCGCTGGACAAAAAGTGCGGTCAGGAGGATTTCTGCAAATTTTTGGCGAAAACCCTGCGGGGCACGCCCGATTTTGACACGGCGACGCCCGAGTCCGCCGCCGGCGATCCCTTGAAAAATTTGTTTGTCAGGATCAAGCTGGGCGCGGCGTTCCCCAAGCAGGTCGGCAAAAGCAACGGCGCCGTCCCGATGCAGGTCAACGGGGAGGAACTGCGTAAAATTCTGGCCAACGCGGCGGGATTTCTGCCGTTTTTGCGGGCGAAAGACGCGACAGGCTTAAGCGTCGCGGAAAAGATCGAGAAGATCTTCGAGTTCAGAATCCCCTATTACGTGGGGCCTTTGGCCGGAACACAGGTCTCCTTGGCCAAAAAACGTTGCTGGGTCGTGCGGAAAAGCGCGGACAAGATTTACCCGTGGAATTTCAAGGACGTGATCGACGAGCGGGGGAGCGCGGAAAAGTTCATTACCAACATGAACAACAAATGCGCCTACCTGGAGGGCGAGGACGTCCTTCCGAAAAACTCCCTGCTGTATTCCGAGTTTATGGCGCGCAACGAGCTGAACAATCTGACGTACAAGGGCGAGAAATTGAGCGTCGGGATCATCGGCCGCCTGTACGACGATCTTCTGCCGTCGCTGAAAGGCAAGCTGACAAAGAAGAAAATCGCCGCGTATTTACGGGCAAACGCCATCATCCCCGGCGCCGACGAAAAATACATCGGCGGCGCGGACGACGTTCTTCAGGCCAACCTCCAGTCGTACAAGGATTTCGCCGGGCTGTTCGGCAGAAAGTTCGTGCTGGAGCGCCGAGACATCATCGAAGACATCATCCGCTATATAACCCTGTTCGGCGGGGAAAAGACGATGCTTAAAGAAGTGATCGTCAACCGGTGCCGGCGCGAGGACTGCCCGGAAAGCGTCGGAGAGCGGATCGCGGAGAAGATGGACGACGTGTGCGGGCTGCGCTACAAGGACTGGGGCCGCCTTTCGCGCACGCTGCTGGAAAGCGGCGAAATCACCTATCTCAACGAGGAGACGGGAGAAGAAACCTGCCTGATCGCCGCGATGCGCGCCGTGAACAAGAACCTGATGCAGCTTTTGCACACGGAGCACACCCGGCGGGCGATCGAGGATTTCAACGGGAACCGGGGCGGCGGCGAAGTGACCTGCGAGACCGTAGACGGCATGTACCTCTCTCCGGCCGTGAAGCGAGGAACGTGGCAGACCGTTTTAATCGTCCGGGAGATCAAAAAGATCATGGGCCGCGACCCCAGACGCATTTTTATCGAGATGGCGCGCGATCCCGACGGCGCGAACAGAAAGACGAGGACGCAGAGCCGCAAAGACCGCCTTCTGAGCCTTTACAAAGCCTGCGCGGACGAGGCGCCAGCGCTTTACAGGGCGCTGGAGGGCGAAACGGACGAAAGGCTGCGCGGGAACAAACTCTATCTGTACTACACCCAGCTGGGGCGCGACATGTATACAGGCAAGCCAATCGACATCGCCTCATTGTACGCCAAAAACAGAAATGGCGACGACATTTACGACAGGGATCATATTTTCCCGCGCTCCAAAACCAAGGACGACAGCATGGACAACCTTGTTCTGGTCAATTATCTGGACAACCGTCTAAAGACGGATGTCTACCCTTTAAGCCCTGAAATCCAGAGCAGGATGAAAGGCTTTTGGACGTCGCTTCTGCAAAAGAACCTGATCAGCCAGGCCAAGTACAACAGGCTGACGCGCGCGACGCCGCTCAGCGACGAGGAACTCGCCGGCTTTATCAGCCGCCAGCTGGTCGAGACGCGGCAGTCCACGAAAGCGGCGGTCGAACTCCTCAAACTGGAGTGTCCCGAAAGCGAGATCGTCTATTCCAAGGCGGGCAACGTCTCCGATTTCAGACAGCGGTTCGACATGCTGAAGTGCAGAGATATCAACGACTACCACCATGCCCGCGACGCCTACCTCAACATCGTCGTCGGCAACGCCTTTCACGTGCGTTTTACGGCCAGCCCGCTGCGCTTTATCAGAGGCAAAGAGCCATATACGCTCGACCCCCGCACATTTTACGGGCGCGACATCAGGAGGGGGAACGAGATCGCGTGGCGCGCGGGGGAGGACGGAACGCTGCGCACCGTCGGGGAGACCATGGCGAGAAACGATATTTTGTACACGCATATGGAGGTGGAACGAAAGGGACAACTGTTCGACCTCAACCCTCTCAAGAAGGGGAAGGGTCAGGTTCCCCTGAAGGCGGGGCGCGACATCGCCGCGTATGGCGGCTATAATAATGCCGTTATCGCGTATTTTATGCTGGTGCGCTCGGCGGCCGCGAAGGGCCGGACGAAAAAGACTCTGGAGGCTGTCCCCGTCTATCTGGCCAAACGTCTTGAAAAAGACCCCGCCGCCCTGCGGAACTTTTTAACGTCCGCGGAGGAGCGGGGAGGCTGTGGTCTTAAAGACCCAGAGGTGCTGATCGAAAAAATCCGCCTCAATTCGCTGATGAAAATAGACGGCTGTATGCTGCGCGTCACGGGCAAAACGGGGAACCGGCTCACGGCGTCCTTGGCCGCGCAGTGCGAGCTCGGCTACGGTTGGGAAAAATATTTCAGAAAGGTCGCCGGTTTTCTGGAGCGGGACAAAGGCGCCCGCGTCGGCGAAAGGGACGCGATCACAGCGGAGGAGAACGTGGCGCTTTACGACGCGCTGACGGCCAAGCACGGCTGCGCCGCGTACCGCGCCCGCCCGTCGGGACAGGCGGAAACCCTGCGCAAGGGAAAAGCGGCGTTTGAGGCGCTGAGCGTCGAGGAGCAGTGCGCCGTCCTGGCGCAGATCATGAACCTCTTTAAATGCAAACCGCTGAGGGCGGATTTAAGGCTGATCGGAGGAACACAGAACGCCGGAGTGATAACATTCGGCAAGGGGATCGACGCAAAAAAGCAGGCCGTGCTGTACCGCCGTTCCGTGACGGGCGTCTTCCAAAAGCGCCGCGACCTGCTGAAGCTATGAGCTGGCGTACAGTCGTGATCGCCTCCAGGGCCAAGCTGGAACTGCAGCTGGGCTACCTTGTCGTGCGCGGGGAAAACGTAAAGAAGATCCATTTAAGCGAGATCTCTCTGCTGATGGTCGAAAGCACCGAGGTTTCTCTGACGGCGGCGCTTCTCGCGGAACTGGCGCGGCGGCGAGTCAAGGTTATTTTTTGCGACGAGCGGAGAAACCCGTCTTCCGAACTCGTCGGCTATTACGGCGCCCACGATACCAGCAGCAGGCTGAGACTTCAGCTGTCCTGGTCGCGGGAGAACAAAAGCGCCGTCTGGACGGAAATCGTGCGGGCCAAGATAACCAGACAGAAAGACCTGCTTTCGGCCCTCGAAAAGCCCGAGAGCGCCACGCTGGAGGAGTATCTGCGCCAGCTTGCGCCCGACGACACCGGCAACAGAGAGGGACACGCCGCCAAGGTATACTTTAACGCGCTCTTCGGCGCGGGTTTTTCCCGCGCCGGAGATTTTCCCGTCAACGCGGCCCTCAATTACGGTTACGCGCTCATCCTGAGCCTCTGCAACCGCGAAATCGTCTCGGGCGGCTATATCACACAGCTCGGGCTGCACCACGGCAACGTCTTCAACATGTTCAACCTTGGAAGCGACTTTATGGAGCCGCTGCGCCCGTTCATCGACAAGCCCGTCTTCGGCCTGTGGAGCGGCGGAAAACTGCCGGAGTTCGCCGGGGAGCAAAAGCTGGCCGTGCTCGGCGCGCTGAATCAGAAAGTGATCTTCGACGGCAAAAGGCAGGTTTTCCTGTACGCCGTCAAAGGCTACTGCAAGAGCGTTTTTGACGCCCTCAACGACGAGGACGTCAGCCTGATCAAATTCTGCGGCTTTTCGGAAGAATGAAGAATGAAAGATGAGCGAAAGGTTCATGAGAGTGTTCGTGCTTTTTGACCTGCCCGTACAGACATCCGCGGACAGGCGCGTCTACGCCGCTTTCAGAAAATATCTCCTCGGAGCCGGTTTTATGATGCTGCAGGAGTCCGTTTACTGCAAACTGACCCTCAACGCGACGGCGGCGGCCGCCGTGCGTGGCGGCGTGCGCGGGCACGCGCCCGGGCGCGGCCTTGTGCAGCTGCTCACGGTCACGGAAAAGCAGTTTTCCGGCATGGAGTTCATCACCGGCGAGTCGGACGGCGAGGTGATCTGCAGCGTCGAAAGGCTGGTGGTTCTGTGAAACTGGCGTGCGAGGATCTGAGCAGGCCCGTCGCGTTCGGGGAAAATTCGGCCGCCGTCATCGTGCTGGAAGCCCCGGCGTTTTTCAGGAATTTTGTACAGGATCTGCTGCGTCAGCACCAGACCGACGAGGGCAAGTTTGTCCTGTCCGACGGCGGGGAAATTTTGCCCCTCTCCAAAAACGCCGAGATCATTCTGCAGCCATTCGGCCTGAATATGAACAGACGCAAGGTTTTGACGATGCTGTACCGCGAACTTGCGAAACTGGCCAGCGGCGAAAACTTTTTCGTCAAAACCCTCGAATTGAGAGCCGCCGTCTGCGCGTATCTTTCGGACATCGCTTTCGGAACAGAGCATAAGGTTGATTTCAACGCGGATTTTCCCGTCGAGGCGCTCTTTGGCGCGGCGGAAATGCGTTTCGCGTCGGAAAGCGGCGGCGTGTTGGACAATCTGGTCGATTACTGCAGACTGTGCCGCGTTTTTCTGCGCCTGCCGCTGGTGATCCTTGCCGGGATGGGCGAGTATTTCGGCGAGGAGGAACTGATCGGCTTTTACAGGCAGATGGAGTACGAAAAGATCAACGTCCTGCTGATCGAGCGGCGCTACGCGAAAAAGCTGTACCATGAAAAACTCTATGTCATCGACAGGGATTTGTGCGAGGTTTATTGTGATTTTTAGGCCGTATGTTATAATAAGCCCGTACTGCCATCGGTTTACGGCGTTGTGGTGGCGCTTTCATTCTCGTTTGAGGTTTGAGAATGGTGTAAATTTTGATGGTAGTAAAG
>CAZRXR010000064.1:6384-9061 GCA_964604125.1 uncultured Synergistaceae bacterium | reverse complement strand
TCATGAAGATCATCAGGCCGGCGGTCGCCGGGACGCTCGAGTCGAGCGACGCGCTCGTGGAAATAGCGCCCGCCCCGGACGTGAGCGTCGAGCTGGAGTCGGCGGTCGCCGCGCAGTTCGGCGACTCCATCGAGAGGAGCGTGCGCGAGGTGCTGGCGGATTTCGGCGTGACGGGCGCGGTCGTGCGCGTCACCGACAGGGGCGCGCTCGACTGCACGATACGCGCGCGCGTGGAGACGGCGCTTGTGCGCGCCGCGAAGGAGACGGGCCGATGAGACGCTCGATGCTGTTTCTGCCGGGCAACACGCCCAACATCATCGTCAACGGCGACGCGCTGGGCGCGGACAACGTCATTCTCGATCTGGAGGACGCCGTTTCCCCCGATCAGAAGGACGCCGCGCGCATCCTCGTGCGCCGCGCCGTCCCGGCGCTCGGGTTTAAAAACGTGGAGCTGACGGTGAGGATCAACTCGCTCGATTCGCCCTACTGGCGCGACGACCTCGAGGAGATCGTGCCGCTCCGGCCCGATCTGATCATGCCCACAAAAGTCGGAGATCCCGAGGACGTGAGGATTCTCGACGCGGAGATCGGCGAGATCGAGGAGAAATGCGGGGCCGAGCGCGGCGCTGTGAAGCTGATACCGCTCATCGAGACGGCGCGGGGGCTGGAAAACGCCTACGCGATCGCCAGGGCGAGCCGGCGCGTGACGGCGCTCTTTCTGGGGGCCGAGGATCTGACGGCCGACCTCCGCTGCCCGCGCAGCGTGGAGGGAACCGAGATCTTCTATGCCCGCTGCCGTCTGGTATCGGCCGCGCGCGCCGCGGGCATCGACGCCTACGACACGCCGTTTACCGACGTTGACGACGACGAGGGCGTCGTGCGCGACGCGCTGTTCGCCCGCGGCCTTGGTTTCGCGGGCAAGGCGTGCATCTCGCCGCGCCACGTGAGGGCCGTGAACGAGGCGTTCAGCCCCACGGACAGGGAGATCGACGAGGCATACGAGGTGATTGAGACCATCCGTCTGGCGGAGGAGCAGGGGCGGGGGGCCGTCTCGCTGCGCGGCAAGATGATCGACAAACCGATCGTGGCGCGCGCGCGCCGGACGATCGCCATGGCCGAAGCCATCAGGGGAGGCGCGCGCCGATGAAAGACAGCAAAGTCGTGAGCACGCTGCGCGACGCCATCGCCCGCAGCGGCCTGAAGGACGGAATGCGCGTCTCGTTCCACCACCATCTGCGCAACGGCGACGGCGTGATGAACATGGTTCTGGCCGAACTGGAGACGATGGGGTTCAAGGATCTCACGGTCAACGCGAGTTCCGTGTTCGACGCGCACGCCCCGATCATCGGCCACATCGAAAGCGGGCTTGTGTCGCGCGTCGAGACGAACTACATGGGCGCCCGCGTGGGGCGTTTTATCTCGGAAGGGGGCATGAAAGCCCCGGTTGTTTTCCGCACGCACGGGGGACGCCCCGCGGACATCGAAAGCGGGCGAACGCCCATCGACGTGGCCTTTATCGCCGCTCCGGCGGCCGACCGCATGGGCAACGCCACGGGAAGGTTCGGCAAGAGCGCCTGCGGCTCGCTCGGGTACGCCGAGGCCGACGCCCGCTGCGCCGCGCACTCCATCGTCGTCACCGACACCCTGGCGCCCTACCCGGTGGCGAACGCCCTGATCGAGGAGCGGTGGATCGACAGCGTCGTCGTGGTACCGAGCATCGGCGACCCGGCGGGCATCGTGTCGGGCACCACGCGCGTCACGCGCGACCCCGTGGGGCTGGTCATGGCGCGCGCCTGCGTGGACGTTCTGCGCGCCTCCGGCCTGCTGCGCGACGGCTTCTCGTTCCAGACGGGCGCGGGCGGCGCGTCGCTGGCAGCGGCCAAGTACCTCAAAGAAGTCATGCTGAAGGAGAAGATCCAAGGCAGTTTCGCCCTCGGCGGCGTCACGGGCCTGACGGTGGACATGCTCCGCTCCGGCTGTTTCCGCGCGATCATGGACGTGCAGTGTTTCGACCTGGAGGCGGTGGCCTCGCTCCGCGACGACCCGCGCCACGTGGAAATATCGGCCTCGCGCTACGCCTCGCCGACGGCCCGCTCGTGCTGCGTGGACAGCCTCGACGCGGTCATTCTGGGGGCCACCGAGATCGACACCGACTTCAACGTCAACGTGCACACCGACTCAAACGGCCTGATCATGGGCGGTAGCGGCGGGCACAGCGACGCCGCCGCGGGCAGCAAGCTGTGCGTCATCGTCGCGCCCCTGATCCGCGCCCGGCTGCCGATCGTCACCGACCGCGTCGCCACGATCTCCACGCCCGGCCGCACCGTCGATGTGCTCGTCACACAAAAGGGCACGGCCGTCAACCCGCTGCGGCCCGACCTGCGCGACGCCCTCGTCTCCGGCGGCGTGCGCGTGGTCGATATTCACGACCTCAAAGCGGAGGCCGAGCGCCTCACGGGCGCGCCGCGCCGCCCGCCCCGGGGGACACGCGAGGCGGCCAGAGTGCTGTACCGCGACGGCACGCTGATGGACAGCGTCATGTGCGTGAAATAGGCGCGGATAAACGGATAAAAAGTTCCCCCCAAGCCAAAGCGGCCGGGGGGAATTTTTTTTGGCGCGCCGCGCGGGCGCTTGACGAAAAAAGAGAAGCGACACGCTCCGCGTGGCCGCCCCGAAA
>CAZRXR010000064.1:0-6284 GCA_964604125.1 uncultured Synergistaceae bacterium | reverse complement strand
TCCCGTCCGCGAATCGGGCGCGCTAAAACGCGCGCCTTTCGCGCCCGAACAAACCGCCCGCCCCCTGAGGGGAAGTCCGCGCGGAACGCCGGCGGTTAGACGGCGCGAAAGCCCCCGAGGGGAACCCGCCCCCCGGCGGCGCGCTTTTCGGGACGGCGCGGGAGGGGGGTAAAGGGCGGGCCTCGGTCGGCGCGAGCGTTTTTTGGGGCCGCGGCCGTTTTGGGGCGGAACCGTCGCGGATCGCGGGGAGGTCTCGCTTTCTCGGGGTTTACTTTCGGGAGGGGTTTCGCTTTCGTGGGGCGCGAAAAAAACGCCGCCGCGAAGACAGCGGCGGCGCGTGAAACGCGGACGTATCGTGAGTTTTGTTTTCCGGCTCCCGTCCGCGAATCGGGCGCGCTAAAACGCGCGCCTTTCGCGCCCGAACAAACCGCCCGCCCCCTGAGGGGAAGTCCGCGCGGAACGCCGGCGGTTAGACGGCGCGAAAGCCCCCGAGGGGAACCCGCCCCCCGGCGGCGCGCTTTTCGGGACGGCGCGGGAGGGGGGTAAAGGGCGGGCCTCGGTCGGCGCGAGCGTTTTTTGGGGCCCGCGGCCGTCGGGAGGACGCCTTCGCGCCGGGCGCGGACGCGCTAGTTTTCGCCGTACAGGCGCACCTGATTTGGCTTGCGGACAGGCTCGATGGCGTCGCCGCGCCTGACGCCGCCGCCGCGCGCGATCCTGCAGTTTGAGTACTGTGGCCGCGCGTCGATCACCTGAATCACGGCGATGTAACGGCGCTCGGTGTCGAGAACGTTGCCGTGCAGGTCGCGGATTGGCTCCCCCTCGCGGTAGACGGCGTAGTACTGCTTGCGTTTCGCGCCGCCGCCGGTTCCGGCGTCGATCGTGACGACATCGCCGCGGTTTTCGAGCACGTAGTTGCCGTCGCCGCCGCCGGGGGCCGCCCCGGCGCCGACGGCGCGGCGCAGGTTGTCGATGACCTTTGTGACGGCCTTGTGCGCCGCCGTCGCCATCAGACCGCCGCCGCGCCCCGTGCCGAAACCGCCGTAGCGGCTGAGAATGCCGACCATCACGCTTGTGCCCGCGCCTTCGGCGCGCCCCGCGTAGACGATGGCGCTCGTGGCGGCGTCGGCGATGCGCACGTCGAGCGTGACGTAGGCGGTGCTTGACGCTATAAGCCCGCCGATAAAGCCGTGGCGGTGTCCGCCGACGCGACCGCCGGCGCCCCCGCCGACGCCCGTGTGCTCGTAGCGGGTCACCGCGCCGGTCATGATGTACTGCGCGCCCGCCAGACGCCCCGCCCGGGGGCCTTCTTCGGCCGCGCCGCCCTGCGTCAGGCGCTGCTCGCGGGCGATGGCGCCGATGCGGTCGCGCTCGACGACCTGAAACATACCGCTGTTGACCAGCTCGGTGACCATCATTTCGGTGACGGTGTCGGCGGGGATGCGGTACGGCGTCGCGTTGCGGAACGGCTCCACCGAGATGGTGTAGGCCGCCCGCGACGCTCGCGCCGAAAGCGCGGCCGCGACGAGGCCGAGCGCGAGAATTTTTTTGAGCTTTTTTCCCATGTCAGTGACTTCCTTTGCGCCAAGGCTCAGTAGATGCTTACGTAAATCGTGTGGTCGTTCGTCTCGGTGATGTTGGCGTAGGGCACCTTGTCCGTGATGGCGCGCCGCAGCTCGTTCACGCTGAACGTGCCGACGACGGCCAGCTGGGCGGTGTCGCCCTCGAAGTGGCCGATTTTGGCGCTCGTGACGCCGTAGACGGACTTGCAGGCGTTCAGCACGCTCTGCGCCGTCCGGAAGCCGCGCGCGCCGCTGACGAACACGTACATTCCGCCGTCGGCGGCGTCGGGGTCGGAGCCGACGCCCGTCAGCCTTTCGGCCATCCGCAGCGACGCCTTGCGCACGGCGTTCAGCTCCGCCTGCCCGGGCGAGGAGCCGACATCCGAGGCCGTGACCGCGTCGGAGAAGACGGCGCGCCCCGCGCGGTCGTAGGCGTGCGCCATCACGGTCGCCGTGCCGGAGTACATGCCGAGGTCGTTGCGTTCAGCGGCCTGCACCTGCACGGAGCCGTCTATGTACTGCGTGACGCCGTAGGTGCGGCTGAGCTGACTGACCGTCGGCGCGGGGGACGTGGCCGACTGTGCCTTGACGATCCTGGCCGTGACCGCGTCGCTGACCATCTTGTAGCCGGCGCGCAGAAGCTCCGATCGGATCGTCTCGGTGGCGAGCGCCGCGCCCTTGGCGGGGGCGGCGTCGCGCGAGACCGTCTCGCCGCCGTAATAGTCCCACGCCGTCGAAGTACTCTCCTGCCGCTCGCTCTCGACATCGTAGAGGATCACCGCCGTGGCCCTGCCTTTGCGCAGAGGAGCGCCGAAGGCCGACGCGGCCAGCGCCAGCGCCGCGAGGACGGCCGTCGCCGCGCGGTAAAACCATTGTTTCATCGAAGTACCTCCCCATCGTCTGTGCTGTCCGAACCTTCGCCGCCGCCCGAAAGCGGCGGGATCCGTGCTTTGATGATAGCGCGGAAGGGCGCCCGCGCGCATCGGAGAAAACTCCAATCTTTTTTTGGCGGACGGCCGGCTCGCTTCATTTGCCGATACAGAACTTGCCGAAGATCTCGCGCAGCAGGTCTTCGTCGTGCTCCCGGCCCGTGATGCGCGAAAGCGCCGCGCGCGCCTCGTTGAGACACCCCGAGACGAGCGCCTGACCGAGGCCGTCGCGCGCGGCGCGCAGCCCCGCTTCCACGTTGTCGAGAGCGTCTTTAAGCTCCTCCACCTGGCGCGCGCTGGCGTTCAGCCCCGTGTCGAGCGCCCCCGTGCCCATGACCATGCCCGTGAGCGACTCCTTCAGTTCGTCGAGACGCAGGCCCTTGGTCGCCGAGATGGGGATCACCGTGCTGGCGGGGATCAGCGCCGTCAGCGACGCGAGACTGATCTTCTGCGGCAGGTCGGCCTTGCTGAGCACGACGATGTGCGGCGTGTCGGCGATCTCGTGCACTCTGTCAACGTCCTCCTGATGAAGGTCGTCGCTGCCGTCGATCACCCACACGCGCACGTCGGCCTCGCGCATCGCGTCGCGGGCGCGCCGCACGCCGATGGCCTCCGCCTCGTCGTGGAAGTTCTCGGTGATGCCAGCCGTATCGACCAGGCGCAGAGGGATGCCGCGCCATGTGAGCACCGCCTCGATGATGTCGCGCGTGGTGCCGGGAATGGACGTGACGATGGCGCGCGACTCGCGTAGCAGCGCGTTGAGCAGCGACGATTTCCCCGCGTTGGGACGGCCGACGATCGCCACGCGGACGCCCTCGCGGAGAATGATGCCCGACGAGCAGCGCTCGATCAGTTCGGCCAGCGACTGGCGCACCACCTCCAGGCTGCCGGAGATCGTCTCGTCGGCCACCCAGGGCACGTCTTCCTCGGGAAAGTCCAGCCCCACTTCCACCCGCGCGCCGAGCGCCGTAAGCTCGTCGTACACCTCGGCGACGGCGCGCGTCAGTTCGCCGTCGAGCGCGCGGCTGGCGGCGCGCAGGGCCTCGTTGCTCCGCGCCTGAATGAGCGCGCCCACGGCCTCGGCCTGCGAAAGGTCGATACGACCGTTTTCGTAGGCGCGGCGCGTGAACTCGCCCGGCAGCGCCATGCGCGCCCCCGAGGCGAAAAGCAGTTCGAGACAGCGCTGCGCCGCGAGACTGCCTCCGTGCGTGTGCAGTTCGACAAGATCCTCGCCCGTGTAGCTGCGCGGCGCGCGGAACGGCAGCACGAGGATGTGGTCGATCACTTCGCCCGCCTCGTCGAGCAGCGAGGCGTTGCGGGCGAAGCGCGGCCTGAGGGGCGCGTCGCGCGCGAGACGCACATGGCGCCGCGCCACATCCCACGCTTTCGGGCCAGAAACGCGCACGATGGCGATACCGCTGTTCCCCCAGGCGGTCGAGATGGCCGCGATCGTATCTCCAAACACTGCCGTCACCTCCGAGTCTGCAAGCGCGGCCCGAACGCGCGTCGCGTGTACGCTCGATCCGCGCGGGCCGGCGGCGCGGGGCGCGGAAAAACGCGAAAACGCCGCGCCGTCTTCTTTACGTTTTATTATTATATCACAGACGCGCGCCCGTTCGACACGCGATCCCGTCCGTCGGCGGGACGATCTCCCCTGGCGCGAAAAAAAATCGAACCGCCGGGGGGAGCGGTCCGATCTTTCGCGCGCGAAAAACGCGCTGTATCGAGAAGGTGAAAGGGGGCTTGGGGGCGCGCGGCGCGTTCCGGCGCTCGCGGGGCGAAGGGGGCGTGAGCGGGGAAGTCCGCGGCGGGCGATTTTTCGGCAAAGCGACTTGGACACGGGGTTTTAATTAGCCGCGACTAATTTCATGTTCCGAGGATACTCCCGCTTTCGGATTTTGTCAAGCGCCCCGGCGAAAATTTTTTTTCGCGCGTTCGCCGAAAGCGCGACGACGCGCGGCAAAGAAGGAAGGGAAAACGGCGGCGAAGCCGCCCGGACAAATCCGAACGGCGGGCGGCCCCTGTTCGCCGTGAATACGATAGCGCAAACCATGCTTTACAGACAAACTCTGATTTAGTATGCGGAGAAATACGGCGTCACAACGGGAATATCAAATGGAATTTCACGAAGTTTTTAATCGATCGGAACGGCGAGACCGTCGCCCGCGATGAGTCCCCGATTCTCCGGACGGCGTGAAAGCCGACGCGGAGGAGATTTTGTCATGTTTCATTACGACTACAAGACGGAAAACGCACGCTCCCCGGTCTTCCGCAGGTTGTCTCTGTCCGCCGATCCCCCGGGGACGGGGAACTCCCGAACAAGGTCAGGAGGGATTCACATAAATGGCGCTCCGGATCATCCCCATCCAACAGGTGTACGGGATGGATCCGCTTTTCTCCGGTGTAAACTTAATCACATTATCCCCGGAATGGAGTTTCACGCTTAAGTTGTAGGCGGGGATGTACAGTTCGTTGTTGCAGCTTGTGATGCGGCCTTCCTTCGCGTGGATCGTCCATTCTACGGGAAAACCTTTCCGCACGGTGATTACGGGATAGCCGCCGTAGTCCAGTTCGGAGTATACATACTGCCTGCCGTCCTCGATGACCGCCGTGCCGCCGGAGCCGGCCGGTTTTGCCGCCGGTATTCCCCCCGCGCCAATCAGGGACAGTCCGCTGACAAGGGCGTTTACGCCCATTACCAGCACCAGCGCGGAGGACGCGATTCGCATTGGCTTTGCGAATCTCCGCATGAGCTTTCCGCTGGCAAAACCGAAACCTAACATAAGAGGGATCGTGCCCAGACAGAAAAAGAACATACTCAACGCGCCCTTCCGCCAACTTCCGGCGGACAGCGAATATAACTGCATGGCCTGTAAAGGGCCGCAGGGCATGAGGCCGTTCGCCAGACCGATAATGAAAGAGGACTTCCCGGACGCTCTGCCTAATATCCGGGCGTGTATGCTTTCCGGGAGGCGCGGCAGCAGTTTTTTGAGCCAGGGAAATCCTCCCGATAAGTTAGCGGCCATGCCGATCATGAATGCAGCGGCAAAAAGCTGAATCGCGGCCTTCGTTTTGCTGGAAAAGCTGAATACCATCCCGACGCCGCCGATAATTCCGCCCAAAAACGTATAGGAAACCAGTCTTCCGAGATTGTACAGAAGATTCGCGCGGCCGGGCTTTACGCCGTTTCGGGCGGACGCCGCGCTCTGGGCCATATTGATGCCCCCGCACATGGCGATACAGTGCAGGGAGGTGGCGACGCCCGCCAGAAACAGCATATCATAGCCCATACCCTCCCGCGCCAAGGGAAAGGTCTGCGTCCACCCCGCGGCAGAGGTATGTGCCAGCGGAAAGTACGCGGCCGCGCCGCCGACAAGCAGAACCAGCAGCCGCAGGAGGCTGCTCCGCGTCTCCTTTCGGGGAGATTTCAGAAGGAGGGAATACCCCGCCTCCCGCAGCCGGGCGTCGATAACAGATTCAGGCAGAATACGGTCGTCCCAACGCGCTGTCAAAGTGCCCCTTTGCCAGTCCGCTTTGACATCGCCGAGTCCCGCCGTGTTTTTCAGGGCGTTCCGCACGGCGGTTTCGCAGTGTGGACAGTGCATACCGTCCACCCGCCATGTCTTCTCTGTCGGCACTCGTCAGAACTCCTTCCACGTTTTGAAATCGGACGCGGCGGATTTCAACTCGTCCGCGCGGATGATCAGAGCATCGTCTACAATGGCGTACTCCCCCACCGGTTTCGGATTGCAGCCGCCGGAGACAGCGCCCACCGCGTCCAAGCTAAAGGTGAATC
>CAZRXR010000063.1:5832-9156 GCA_964604125.1 uncultured Synergistaceae bacterium | reverse complement strand
GCGCCGCCCGCGTAAAAGACGCCCCGGCGCGCGACCGCGCTTTGATCCCGGCACGGGATCGTTATTTCAGGCGCTTTCACGGCGTTCCCCCTCTTTTTTCAGGATAAGACGAGTGTACCCCGGAAGGGAACTCGTGTAAAATATCAAAATAACTTCTTTCCATAGCGAAACATCTATGTCCGCAAAACAACGACAATCGAGAGGAAATGAGGACGATGAAGCCAAGAATTCTGCCGGCGGGCGAGGCGTGCCTGTTCGTCGAGTTCGGTTCGGACATCAGCCGGGAGACAAACTCGCGCGTGGCGGCGCTCAAAGCCGCGCTTGAGGCCGACATGCCGCCCGGCGTGACCGAGCTTGTGCCGACGTACCGCTCGCTGGCCGTGTACTTTGACCCGCGCGCCGTCGATGTCGCGCCGCTCCGGGAAACTCTCGCCCGGGCCGCCGCGCGCGCCAGCGCGGGCGCTCCCGTCGGCGGGACGGCCGTGCGCGTTCCCGTGTGCTTCGGCGGCGAGTTCGGCCCCGATCTGCCCGACGTGGCGGCGCTCCGAGGCGTCGGCGAGGACGAGGTCGTCCGCCGTTTCTGCGCGTCGCCGCTGTACTGTTACATGAACGGCTTCATGCCCGGTTTCCCGTATCTGGGCGGGCTTGACGCCTCCCTCGCGACGCCGAGGCTGAAAACGCCGAGGCCCCTCATTCCCGCCGGGAGCGTCGCCATCGGAGGGGAGCAGGCGGGCGCGTACCCGTTCGCGTCGCCGGGCGGCTGGCGCGTCATCGGCAGGATCCCTTTCCCGCTCTACGACGCGGGCCGCGATCCCCGGGCCGCCGTCCGCGCCGGCATGGACGTGCGTTTTTACCCTGTCAGCCGGGAGAGATGGGACAGGATCGCCCAAAGCGCGCGCGAGGGGACGTACCGGGTGGAATACGAAACGGAGGCGGGCGCGTGATACTGCATATCGAAACTCCCGGCGCCTTTACGACCGTGCAGGACGCCGGGCGGGCCGGGCTTCAGGCCGAGGGCGTGACGCCCGCCGGCGCCGCCGATCTGCCGTCGTACCTGCGGGGCAACCTGCTCCTCGGCGGGCGCGAGGACGCCGCCGCGCTCGAGCTGACGCTTTCCGGCCCCCGCGTGACGTTCGAGGGCGCGGGCGCGATCGCTCTGACGGGCGGCGACCTGCGCCCCAGGCTGAACGGAACGCCCGCGCCCATGTGGACGGCGCTTGCCGTGCGCGACGGAGACACGCTGAGTTTCGACGGCGCGCGCGGCCGCGGCGTCCGCGCCTATCTGTGCGTGAGCGGGGGCATCGACGTGCCGCCCGTGCTCGGCAGCCGTTCCACCTGCGTGCGCGCGGGCATGGGCGGGCTTGACGGGCGCGCGCTCGTTTCCGGCGACACGCTGCGGACGGGGGAGCCGTGGATCGGCACGCCGCGCGCCGTCGGCTGCGTCTGCCCTCCCGATCTGCGCCCCTCGGACGGGAGCGTTCTGCGCGCCGTCGCCGGGCCGCAGGACGACCTGATGACGCCGGAGAGCGTGGAGACGTTTTTCTCGGCCGAGTGGACGGTGACGCCGAACTCCGACCGCATGGGATACCGTCTTTCCGGCCCCGTTCTGGCGCACAGGGGCGGCGCCGACATCGTCAGCGACGCCGTCCCGCTCGGAGCGGTGCAGGCCCCCGGCGACGGGCAGCCGATCGTGACGCTTGCCGACCGCCAGACCACGGGCGGCTACGCCAAAATCGCCGTCGTCCACGCGCTCGACGCGGCGTGTCTGGCGCGCAAACAGCCCGGGGAAAAGGTGCGCTTTGCGCGCATATCGCAGGAGACGGGCGCTGAACTTTCGCGCGCGGAGGCCCGGCAAATCTCCCGCCTTCGCGCTCTCGCGGCGGCCTACGCCGCGCGGCCGACGGCGCGTGCGCGCCGCCAAAGCGCGCCGCGCCCCGGCGGGACGCTCGCGTTCCGCGTGACGGTGAACGGAACGGAGTACGAAACCCTGTGCGAGACTCGCTCATAAATAAAGAGGATTCCCCATGGAACAAGAGCCGAAAAATTTTCGCGAAAAAGTCGCCGCGGCTCCCGCGGCCGGGCGGACGCCGGTTGGCGCGCACAGCGGACCGCGCGCGAACGTCGTCGCGCCAATCGGATACGTCGCGATCCGGCGGCCGGTCAATCCGTAAAAAAGCGCGAGAGTTTACGAAACAAAGGCGATGACCCGAACGGCGTTTCAGCGGCGGCGGCGACAGAAAGACGACGCCTCTGAAACAGGTTTTCTTCCCGACGGACGGAGGAATGGAAAATGTGCATGATCGACCTCAACAGCGACCTCGGCGAGAGTTTTGGCGCGTGGAGGACGGGCCGCGACGCCGACGTGCTGCGCTTTGTCAGCTCGGCGAACGTGGCCTGCGGCTTTCACGCGGGCGACCCGGGCGTGATGCGCGCCACCGTGGCGGCGGCGAAGGCGGCCGGTGTGGCCGTGGGCGCGCACCCGGGCTTCCCCGACCTGCAGGGTTTCGGGCGGAGAGCCATGGCCCTCTCGCCGGACGAGATCTACGCGGCGGCGCTGTACCAGATCGGCGCGCTGCGCGCGTTCTGCGCCGCCTCGGGCGTCGAACTGTGTCACGTCAAACCACACGGCGCGATGTACAACGGCGCCGCGAGAAAATACGAGGAGGCACAGGCTGTCGCGGCGGCCGTGCGCGACGCGGGCGGCGGGCTGATCCTGCTGGGCCTCGCCGGGAGCGCCTTTGAGCGCGCCGCGAGAGAGTGCGGCGTTCCCTTTGCCGCCGAAGCGTTCGCCGATCGCGCTTACATGCCCGACGGCACGCTCGTACCGCGCTCGCGCCCCGACGCTTTCGTGCGCGACCCCGAGGCCGCCGCCGATCGCGTCGTCCGCATGGCGCGCGAGGGCGTTGTCGAGGCCGCGGACGGCACGCTCGTCGCCCTGCGGGCCGACTCCGTCTGCCTGCACGGCGACAGCGAAACCGCCGTCGCGACGGCGAGAACCCTGCGCGAACGGCTTGAGGAAAACGGCGTCGTTATCGCTCCGCTGAAAAAAGTTTTGGCAAAAAGAGTCGAAGGGGCTTGACTTTTATTGACGAAAAGTAGCGCCCACGTTCGCGAAGCCCGCGCGCCGACGGGAAACGCGCCCCGGGGGACGGCTTTGCGTCGTGTATGTCTATCGAAGCGAACGGGCGCGGGACGCTCTTTGACGCGGGCGCGCACTCCGCTCGCGACACCGCGACGCCGTGCCGCCGCGCGGCGTCGCCGACATCCGGGCGGAAGACGGGGCGCGCGGGCGGAAATACGGCCACGCCTTGCCGACGCCGCGCG
>CAZRXR010000063.1:0-5732 GCA_964604125.1 uncultured Synergistaceae bacterium | reverse complement strand
CGCGGCGCGACAAAAAATTTTTTGCGAAAAAAGGCGGGCGGGAATCATGGGCTGCGTTTTAATCTGCGGCGGGGCCGGCTACATCGGCTCCCACGTCAACAAACTTCTGGCGCGAAAGGGCTATGAGACAGTCGTTTACGACAACCTTGTCTACGGCCACCGCGAGGCGGTCAAGTGGGGCAGGCTGATCGAGGGCGATCTGGGCGACGAGGCGGCTTTGGACGCGGTGTTTTCCGCGTACCCTGTGGACGCGGTGCTGCACTTCGCGGCCTACGCCTATGTCGGCGAGTCCGTGCTGGATCCGGAGAAGTACTACCGCAACAACGTGACCGGCACGCTCAACCTGCTGGAAGTCATGCGCCGCCACGGGTGCGGGAGACTGATCTTTTCGTCCACCTGCGCCACCTACGGCGTGCCCGATCGTCTGCCCATCACGGAGGATCATGTCCAGAACCCCGTCAATCCCTACGGTTTCACCAAACTGGCGGTGGAGCGCATACTGAAGGACTACCACGCGGCCTACGGGCTGGAGGCGGTGGCCTTGCGCTACTTCAACGCCGCGGGCGCCGACCCGGACGGGCAGCTCGGCGAAAGCCACGATCCCGAGACGCACCTCATCCCGCTTGTGCTGGAGGCGGCCGCGGGCCTGCGGCCCGACGTCAAGGTCTTCGGCACGGACTACCCGACGCCCGACGGCAGCTGCGTGAGAGACTACGTTCACGTGACGGATCTGGCGGAGGCCCATCTGGCGGCCCTTGAATATCTGCGAAAGGGCGGCGGCATCGACTTCTTCAACCTCGGCAACGAGAAGGGGGCCTCGGTGCTTGAAGTGATCGCGGCGGTCAGGCGCGTGACGGGCAGGGACTTCAAGGTCACGCTCGCTCCCCGCCGCCCGGGCGACCCGCCCCGTCTGGTGGGAAGCGCCGCCAAGGCCCGCCGCGTTCTTTCGTGGCGACCGCGCTACGGCGACATCGACACGATCTGCCTGCACGCCTGGCGCTGGCTGCAAAAGAAGGAATACTGACGGCTCTCCCCGCGGGGGCTGTCCGTGACGCTTTGGACATATCCGTCCGGAGGAGATGAAACATGAGCGTGTACGATTATCTCATTGTCGGATCGGGCCTCTTTGGCGCGGTCTTCGCGCGGCAGATGGCCGATCGGGGGAAGAAGTGTCTCGTGGTGGACAGGCGCTCTCATATCGCCGGGAACGTGTACTCCGAGGCGGTGGAGGGAATCCAGGTTCACAGGTACGGCCCTCACGTGTTCCACACCAACGACGCGACCGTCTGGGAGTACGCGAACCGCTTCGCGCGGTTCAACCGTTTCACGCTGGGTACGATCGCCAATTATCACGGCGAGATCTACTCGCTGCCGTTCAATATGTACACGTTCAACAAAATGTGGGGCGTCAGGACGCCCGAACAGGCGCGGGACATGATCGAGCGGCAGCGCGCGGAGGCGGGGATCGGCGAGCCGCGGAACCTTGAGGAGCAGGCCGTCTCCCTCGTGGGCACGGAAATTTACGAAAAGCTCGTCAAAGGCTACACCGAAAAGCAGTGGGGAAGGCCGTGCAGCCGTCTGCCCGCGTTCATCGTCAGGCGACTGCCCGTGCGCTTTGTCTACGACACTAACTACTTCGACGCGCTGTATCAGGGGATCCCCGCGCGCGGCTACACGGAAATGGTCGCCGGAATGCTGGACGGGATCGAAGTCCGTCTCGGCGTTGACTACCTCGAAAACCGCGCGGAGCTGGACGCTTTGGCCGACGCGACGCTTTTCACCGGCCCCATCGACGCATATTTCGGCTACCGCCTCGGCGCGCTCGAGTACCGCTCGGTGCGCTTCGAGACCGAAACGCTCGACACGCCCAGTTTCCAGGGCAACGCCGTCGTGAACTACACCGACAGGGAAACGCCGTGGACGCGGATCATCGAGCACAAGTGGTTTGATTTCGGGGCCGGGAACGCGGAAAAGACCGTGATCAGCCGCGAGTACAGCGCCGAGTGGAAGCCCGGGATCGAGCCGTACTACCCCGTCAACGACGAAAAGAATCAGGCCCTGTACGCGCGCTACCGCGCGCTGGCCGACGCGGAGCCGAACGTCATCTTCGGCGGGCGGCTGGGGCAGTACCGCTATTTCGACATGGATCAGGTGATCAAGGCCGCGCTGACGGCCGCCGACGAGGCGACCGGCGGAAAGTGACGGAAGGCGTTTCGTCCTTCGCCTTCCCGCGCGCCGAAAACGCGCCCGCTTTTCGCGCGGGTCTGTTCCAAAGCGCCCGGAAAACCGGCGAAAGCCTTTCCCCCGCGCCCGAAAATAAAAGACGCCGTCCCGGAACCGTTCCGGGGCGGCGTCTTTTTCGGCGCGCTCAAACCGCTTTTTCCATGTACTCGCCGACAGTGACGACGGCGCCCGAGGCGAGACTGCGCGGCACGTCGATGATCCGCTGGTTCGACGATCCGCGGAACCGCAACGAGAGATCGCGCTTTTCGCGGATGTACGGGCCGTCCACCAGCACGTCCACAAGCTCGAGGAGCGCGAGGCGGTCGGCGCCGTCGGGATCGCCGCGATCCGCGAGGCGCTCGAATGTGTAGCCCGAAAAGCACCACACGTCCAGACCGAGAAGGCGCGCGGCCCGGGCCACCTCGGCGAGCGGGCGGGGCTGCAAAAAAGGCTCGCCGCCGGAAAGCGTGACGCCGCGCTGTAGCCTGAACGATCGGATCCGCTCGATCACGCGCTCCGTGTCCGTCACAAAGCCGCCGGACGGGTCGTGCGTGCCGGGGTTGTGGCAGCCGGGGCAGCGCCGGAAGCAGCCTTGCGCCCAGACGACGGCTCTCAGTCCCGGGCCGTCAACGATGCTGTCGCGCGCGACGGGGGCGGCGAGGCGCAGTTTCATTCGCCTATCTCCCCGCGCGGCGTCGCGCCCATGCCGTGCGCGACGCGGTCGCGCACCTCGGCGCGCTTGGCGTCGTTGAACCGCTCGAGCGATCCGACGAGATAGCCCGTGATGCGGCGGATGCGCTCAAACCCCGAGGGGCCGTCCTCCTCGCGGCGGCCGCACCGCGGGCAGACATCGCCGGGGATCACGCCCGTGTAGCCGCAGGCGGGATCGCGGTCAACGGGGTGGTTCACGCTGCCGTAGCCGATGCCGGCCTCTTTCATCGCGCGAACGATCCGCATGAACGCCTCGGGGTTGTCCGCGCCCAGCCCGTCCAGTTCGACGTAGCTGATGTGCCCGCCGTTGGTCAGCGCGTGATAGGGCGCCTCGACGGCTATTTTGTCGAACACGCTTATTTTGTGGTACACGGGCACGTGGAACGAGTTTGTGTAGTACTCGCGGTCGGTGACGCCGGGAATGACGCCGAACCTTTTGGCGTCGATGCGCGTGAAGCGCCCCGACAGCCCCTCCGCCGGCGTGGCGATGAGAGAGAAGTTGAGGTTGTAGCGCTCGGAGGCCTCGTCCATGCGCTTTCGCATATGGCCGACGACGCGCAGGCCAAGGCGCCGCGCCTCGGCGCTTTCGCCGTGGTGCGCGCCCGTGAGGGCTTTCAGACACTCGGCCAGGCCGATGAAGCCCAAAGTCAGCGTGCCCTGGCGGATAACGTCCCCGAGTTCGTCCTCCGGCCACAGTTTTTCGCTGCCGCGCCACACGCCCTGCCCCATCAGGAACGGGAAGTTCTTCACGCGCTTGCGCCCCTGAATGGTCATGCGCTCGAGCAGCTGGTCGATGACGAGGTCGATCGTGGCGTCGAGATCCCTGAAGAAAGCGTCGAGGTCGGCCTCCGCGCCGTTCAAACAGCCGTGCAGGATGCCCAGCCTTGGCAGGTTGACCGTGGTGAACGACAGGTTTCCGCGCCCGCCGACGGTTTCTTCCCCCAGTCGGTTGCCGATGACGCGCGTGCGGCAGCCCATGTACGCCGCCTCCGTGTCGGGATCGCCGGGCCTGTAGTACCGCGCGTTGAACGGCGCGTCGAGGAAGCTGAAGTTGGGGAACAGCCGCCGGCTCGTGACGCGGCAGGAAAGGACGAGCAGATCGTAGTTGGGGTCGCCGGGGTTGTAGTTGACGCCCTCTTTGACTTTAAAGATGAGGATGGGAAAGATCGGCGTCTCGCCGTTCCCGAGGCCGCGCTCCGCGGCCGCGAGAAGGGCGCGCGACACAAGACGCCCCTCGGGCGACGTGTCCGTGCCGAAGTTGACGCTCGAAAACGGCACCTGCGCGCCCGCGCGCGAGTGCATCGTGTTGAGGTTGTGGACGAACGCCTCCATGGCCTGATACGCGCGGTTCTCCGTCTCGGCGAGCGCCTCGCGCGCCGCGAAATCCTGCGCTTGACGCAGGCGCTCCTCGTCAACGTCAAGGCCGAGCGAGGCGGAAAGCTCCGCTCTCTCGGCGCTCTCGCGCTCCGCGTCGCGCGTCAGGCCGACGGCCCCGCGCGTCTTTTCCGACTCCGCGACGGCCGCGGCGGCCGCCTCTTTCGCGCGGGCCGCGTCCGCGCCGCTGAGCAGTTCGAGGGCGCGCGCGAGGTTGGCTACGTAGACCTTGCGGTACGTCTTTGCCACGCACGGGGCGAGAGCGTAGTCGAAAAACGGGATACTCTGGCCGCCGTGCTGGTCGTTCTGGTTGCTCTGAATGGCGATGGCGGCCAGCGCCGCGCCGCTCATGATGTCCTTCGGCTCGCGCAGGAAGCCGTGCCCCGTCGAGAAACCGCCCGCGAACAGCTTGCGGAGGTCGATCTGGCAGCACGTCAGCGTGCCCATGTTCAAAAAGTCCATGTCGTGGATGTGAATGTCGCCCGAGTCGTGGGCGGCGGCGTGGGCGGGGTTTATCACGTGCGTCCCGCAGAACTCGCGCGAGACGGCGCTCCCGTACTCCAGCATCGTGCCCATGGCCGTGTTTCCGTTGATGTTGGCGTTCTCGCGCTTGATGTCGGCCCGCGAGGCGTCGGCGAACGTGATCTCCCCGATGGCCTTCATCAGCCGCGTGCGCGAGTCGCGGATGCGCGTCCGCTCGTTGCGGTAGGTGATGTAAGCTTCGCTCGTCGCGGCGTGTCCGCTCTCGATGAGCACCTTGACGACAGCGTCCTGAATCTCCTCGACGCCGGGCACGGTCTCGCCGTACTTCTCGCCGAGACGGCGGACGATCCGCGCCGTCAGCCCCTCGGCGACGCGGTAGTCCGCCGCCGTGCCCGGCTTTTCCGCCGCGGCGGAGGCGGCCAGAAAAACGGCGCGGGCGATGCGGTCCTCGTTGAACGGGACGACGCGCCCGTCGCGTTTCTTTATCGTCTGGAACATACGCGCCCTTCTTTCACGGTGGTTTGACAAAAACGCGGCGGCGGGACGCGCGCGCCTCCCGAAAACCGTTTCCTGCCGAAAGCCATCTTACACCGCGCGGGGACGAAAGTAAAGCGGAAAACACTAAATACGGACAATTTTTTTTGATAAACACTAGATACCTCGATTTTGCGCGTTGATCCGCTCATGCCGCGCGGCGGGCGGTTGACGAAACGCGCGGGCGGGGGTATTTTTAACGCGGAGGGGCGTTTTCCCCCCCCCGGGCGAAACAGCGCGCGTTTTTTCCCGCGCGTCCGGCGGCGCGTCCTTTTCAATCTTCGCGCGTCCGAGGGGACGGAGGTCGCGCCGTTGTCGGGAAATCAGCCGGGCGGGGAGACCGCCCGTACCGTTTTGTCATCGCGGGCGCGTGTTCTGCCGCGCTTTTTTTCGCGCCGGGGCTTGGG
>CAZRXR010000062.1:0-9335 GCA_964604125.1 uncultured Synergistaceae bacterium | reverse complement strand
GCGAAGGAGACCGCGCGCTGAAGTCCGCCGTCCGCGCGCGCCGGAGAGCCGGCGCCGCGCTGCGCGGAATGGGGCGGCACAATATCCCGCGCGAACGGAGGCGCTTTTTCCCCGCGCGCGAAGCGAACGGCGTGGGCGAAAAGCGTCTCTTTCGCGCGCTTTTTTCCGGCGTCTCTCCCCCGTCCGCGCCCGAAAGTCGCGCCGTTCTTCTCCGTCCGCGACGCGGCGGCGTTCTGTCCAATCAACACGAAAAGAGGGAGCGTTTTTCGCCGCGCGGCGAACGACGCCCCCTCTTTTTTATTTTGCGCCGTCCCGCCCGAAAGTTCGGCCGTGCCCGTCTTTTGTTCCGCGACCACGGGCGCGCCTACGCGCGGCGACGCGGCCGCTTTGTCGGCGCGGAATAGGGCGGCACAATATCCCGCGCGAACGGAGGCGCTTTTTCCCCGCGCGCGAAGCGAACGGCGTGGGCGAAAAGCGTCTCTTTCGCGCGCTTTTTTCCGGCGTCTCTCCCCCGCCCGCGCCCGAAAGTCGCGTTTCCTCTCCGCCCGCGACGCGGCGGGCGGAGGCGCGGCCGGAAACAAAAATCCGGCCGTCCGGCCCGCGCCCGTTTGGCCGCGCGGACGCGAAAAAAAGCGCGGGGCGTCCGGCGTGCGAACGTTCCGCGCTTTTATCGCGTTTTTAGGCAAAAAAAAATGGAGCCGACTCCCGGATTCGGACCGGGGACCCCATCCTTACCATGGATGTGCTCTACCTGCTGAGCTAAGTCGGCTTGAAAAAAAATGGTGGTAGCGGGTGGATTTGAACCACCGTAGGCTCTCGCCGTCAGATTTACAGTCTGATGCCATTGACCACTCGGCCACACTACCACGTATTTAATTGATCAGGTCGCTCTTTTGTAATGGAGCCGGCGATCAGATTCGGACTGATGACCTGCTGATTACAAGTCAGCCGCTCTGCCAGCTGAGCTACGCCGGCCTGACCTGCGTTATTATAATAGATTTTCGCGAAATGTCAACCGCGAATTTCGCGATTTCCCCGCTTTTCTTTTTCTCCCCCGCCCCCGAAAAACGCGGGGGCGCGGCGTGAAAAAACGCGGGAGAAAAGCGCGGCGGGCGCGTTCCTCCCGCGATCCCCGCGGGCCGGTTATTTTTCGGGAGGCAGTTTGAAGCGCTCGGAGACGCCGAGGGCGTAGTCGAGGTTGGCGCGGGCGCTGTCGGTGTCGTAGACGGCGTCTACAAACTGCGTGCGCGCGTTGGAGAGGGCGGTGCGGGCGTCGAGCACGTCGAGGTTGGTGCCCACGTTGGCCTTGTAGCGCATGAGCGCCATGCGGTAGTCCTCTCTGGCGCTGGCCACCTGGCGGGCGGCCACGTCGGTGCGCTGTCTGGCGGCCTCGTAGTTAAGCTGGGCCGAGGACACTTCGAGGGCGATCTGGTGCTTGTAGTCGTCGATCTGGGCGAGCAGCTCGCGGGCTTTGGCGCGGTACTCGCGCGCCTGCGCGCGCGCCCTTCCGCCGTCGTAGAAGTCCCATCTCAGGCTGAGCGAGAGTTTCCACGTGTCCTGATCGTCGGGCCAGAAGTCGCGCCCGGCGTCGAACAGTTCGCCCGTCGCGGCGATCTTGGGGCCGGTGGAGCCTTGCGCGGCGGCGGCGACGGCCCGCGCGGAGCGGCGAGAGTAGTCGAGCGCGCGCAGTTCGGGCCGGAGAGCGTAGAGACTCTCGTCGTTCCACTCGGGCACGGGAGAAGCGGGAGCGGCCTTTTCCGGGGCGGGGAGGCTGTAGACGGCGCGAAGGGGCGTGCCGACGGCCCGCTCGAGAGCGCGCCAGCTCACGTCCACGGCGTTTTTGGCGGAGATCACGTTCAACTCGCCGTTGGACACATCGACCTCGACGCGGAGCACTTCGTCCTGAGCGACGACGCCGTATTTAAAGAAATACCTGACCTGCGAGAGATGTTCTCTCGTGAGGGCGAGCACCTCCTGCGCGACGGCGAGCTTCGCCCGCGCGCGCTGAAGGTCGCTGTAGCACACGCGCACGGAATTTTCGACGGTCTGCCCCGTGCGGACCTCGTTTGTTTTCACGCCTAGCCACGCGAGGCGTCTGGCCCGCACTGTCTTCTCGACCGTTCCGCTGGAGAAGATGAGCCACTCCGCGCCGAGCGCGGCCTGATAGACCTCGTCAAAAGCGTTGACGGCGTAACCGGCGCTGCCCGCCGTGTAGGCGGGGATCCTGCCTTCCTCGCCCTGCCACGCGCCGGCGAGTTCGGCGTAGAGCTTGGGGAGTTTGTCGGCGCGGGCCTGGTCTATCTGGGCGCGCGCCTGCTCGACTCTGGCCTGCGCGGCGGCGAGCGAGGGGTTGTGCTCGCAGGCGAGCGTCAGCGCCTGTTCGACGGTCAAAACGGGCCGCTCCGGCTCCGCCGCCGTCGCCCGGAAAGCCGAAAGCAGAAGAAGCGCCAGCGCGAGTCTGGCTCGTATCATGTGTGAACGACCTCCTCACGGGCCTTTTTTATAAAAGGGCCGAACGTTTGTTTTCACGCGCATTATTATACACCCGCGGCGGCGAAAATACACCACGACTTCGGCCGCGCCGCCGATCGCCGGGCGCGAAAAAAAAGCGGCTCTCCGCCCCTCGGGGGAAAGAGCCGCTTTTTTTGTGTCCGGGAGACGCTTTCGGGCTACGCGAGCGCGGCCCTGAAGACTTTTTCCACGTCGGCCATCTCCGCGTGGCCCTCGTGGAGTTTTTCTTCGCCGACGTAGAACGTCGGCACGTAGTAATAGTCGTATTTCTCGGCCACCTCGGGCCGCTCGCGCTCGTCGATCGTCTCGAACGGGACGGCGGCGTACTCGGGGCGCGCGGCCCTGAGTTCGTCAACGCACTTGAGCGCCAGCCTGCAGTGCGGGCACGAGGGGAACATGAACATGGTGATCTTTTTCATGTAAAATTCGCCTCCTTGAAAAAATCAATGAAAAAGTCAACGCGGCGCGCGGCCGTTTATCCGAACCTGTAAACCGTCTCGACGCCCTCGGGCAAAGGGGCCTCGCCGAGGAGCGGCAGCGCGTCGAGCCACGTTCCCCCGGCGTATATTCCAAGGTGCAGGTGCGGCCCCGTGACGCGCCCCGTGGCGCCCGAAAGGCCCACGACGCCGCCCGGGGCGATCTTTTCGCCCTTTCGGACGAGGATCTTTGAAAGGTGGCAGTAGCTTGAAAAGACGCCGCCGCCGTGGTCGATGTACACGGCGTTGCCCGAGAAATAGTGACGCCCCGCGAGGACGACGACGCCCCGGTGGAGAGACTTGACGCGCGTTCCCGAAACGGCCCTCAGGTCGAGGCCGTTGTGGCCCGCGCGCCGGACGCCGTTGAAAACGCGGAAACTCCCGAAACAGGCCGTGGGAACCCCCGGGACTGGGCGCGCGAACGCGCGCGGCAGCGCGCCGCCTTTCGTGTTTCTGGAAAGAGCCGATCGGACGAGCGCGCGCTCGCGGCGGACGCGCTTCTTCTCCGACGCGCCCGGGCTGACCATCTCCGGGGGGACGGTCAGGTTGTCCTCCGGGTAGGCGCGGGCCGTCGCCGTCACCTCGCGCTTGATCAGAAAGCGCCGCTTCGAGCCGGAAACGAACTCGACGGTCAGGGGAAAGCCCGCGCCCGCGAGAGCCGCGTCGTTGGGCACGCCCAGGATCGTGCGCACCGCGCCGTTACGCGGGCGGAAGACGTAGGCTCGCCCGCGCCACGTGATCGTCACGTCGCCGACAGGCTCGCCGAAACGCGCCTCCACGAAGAACGGCTGCCCGACGGGAGCCTTCCGGGGCACGGTCAGCTTCAACAGCGCCGCGCGCGCGGGCAGGCACAAAAGCAGCGCCGCGACGAAAGACGCGAGAAGTTTTTTCACCCGCCTCACCTCTTGTCACAGGCCGACAGGCCGCGGCGGCGGGCTTCGCCGAAAAAGCGGCCCGCCCGTTTCAAACCGTCTCGCGCAGCTTGCGGCGCAGGATCTTGCCGCTTGAGGACACGGGCAGCGACTCGACGAAATCCACCTTGCGCGGAACCTTGTAGTTCGCCAGTTTGCCCTTGCAGTACTCGATGATGTCGCGGTCGGTGACGCGCGCGCCCTCGCGGAGGACGACGAACGCGCGCGGGATCTCGCCGTTGACGGCGTGGCGCATCGCGACGACGGCGGCCTGCGCGACGGCTGGGTGCGCGTTGAGGATGCGCTCCACTTCCTGGGGGTAGACGTTGAACCCGCCGACGATGATGATGTCGGTGAGCCGGTCGAGCACGGTGATGTAGCCGTCGGAGTCGTATTTGACGACATCGCCCGTGTCGTACCAGCCGTCGGAGTGCAGGCGCTCGGCCGTGACCTCGGGCGCCTGAAAATAGCCGCCGAACACCGACGGCCCGCGCAGCATCAGCACGCCGGGCGTCTCGGGCGGCACCCGGACGCCCCGGGAGTCGCACACCTTCCACTCGTAGCCCGGCAGAACCGTGCCGATCGTGCCGACTTTGCGCGCGTCGTAGCGCGGGTTGACCGAGACGACGGGCGAACACTCCGTGGTGCCGTAGCCTTCGAGGATGGGGCGGCCGAAGATCTCTACGGACGCCTTGTCGAGCGCCGTGTTGAGACGATCGCCGCCGGTGACGACGAGGCGGATGTTCTTGATATGGAGCGTGTTGTGCGCCGCCGACCTCTTGAGGAACTCGACCATCGTGGGCACGAAGAACAGCACGTTGGCCTCGCTCGACTCGACGGCCCGCAGCACCTTCAGCGGCGGCATGAACGTGCCGACGATCGCCACGCGCGCGCCGACAAAGCGCGGCAGGAGCAGCCCGAGCGTGAAGCCGAACGAGTGAAAGTTGGGCAGCACCCACAGCATCGTGTCGCTTGGGTACAGATCCAGGTGCCCCCGGATGCCCTCTATGTTGGCGATGAAATTGGCGTGCGTCAGCGGCACGGCCTTGGGCATACCCGTCGTGCCCGACGTGGTGAAGAATACGGCCCAGTCCGGCGTGGTCGGCTTGCGCTCCACGCCGCGGAACGTGTCGATCGGCCCCGCCGTCTCCGTCTCGACGACGGGATAGCGCCGCACGCCCGCCGCCGCTTTCGTGTCGCCGCGGGCGACGACGATCGCGAAGGGCTGCACCAGATCGATCGTCGGCAGGAGATTGTCCACGCCGGCGCGCATGTTCATCGGGATCACCGTGCCCCTCAGGCTCCACGCCGCCGCCGCCAGCGCCACGAGCGCCGGGCAGTTGGGCAGCAGCGTCATCAGCCTCTGGCCCTCTTTGAAGCCCGCAGCCTCCAGCGCCGCGCGGTCGCGCTCTATCAGCGCGGCCATGTCGCCGCCCGACAGCCACGCGCCCTCCCACCAGACGACGTTTTCAGAGGCGCGCCGCGTCAGCGAATCGAGAATAAACTGCTCCAGTCTTTGCATGAAAACTCTCCTTACAAGCGGTAAAACACAAGCCAAAAAAGCCGGTTCGGGGAAAAAATCTTTCGGGCCGGGGCGGCGCGGCGGACACACGGCGCGAAAAGCGGCCGCCGCGCTTTCCCGCCCTCGACGCCGACATTGTACACTGATTCGCGGAAAACCGCAAACGCCCCGCGCCGGCGCGCCCGGAGACGCGCGGGCCGCCGGTTTTCAGCACTGGTATTTCATCGGCGTGAACCCGGGCATCGCCGCGAAACCGAGTTTTTCGTAAAAAGGTCTCGTCCCCGGCGCGCCGATCAGCCCGATCCAGTCGATGCCCGCCGCGCGCAGTTCGCTCACGAGCATGGCGACGATCTTCCGCCCCCAGCCGCGGCCGCGGTAGTCGGTTCGCACGACGATGTCCTGGATATAGGCGTCGGAAACGCCGTCGGACAGAGCGCGCCCCATGCCGACAAGTTCGTTCCCGGCGAAAAGCGCCACAAACCTGTACGAATTTTTGACCATCGCGGGGATGACCTCCTCGCTCCAACCTTCTTCCCACCACCCGGCGTCCGCGTAGAGATCGACGACGGCTTCGGGCCTGACGGTGTCCACAACTTCAAGACGCGGCGTGTTATCCAACGAAAGCACCTCCTCCGAGACAAAAGACGGGCGCGGGGGAGCGCCCCTCTTTGTGTTTCTATGATAACTTTAAAATTCAAAACGCGCAAGTCTTTTTCACAAGACGGGCCGGCTTTTCGCGCTAAAAATTTTCTAAAGCGCCGCGCCCGCGGCTCGCGGCGGCGCGAACGTTGCGATTCCGGCCGCCGCGATGTACAATACGTTTATAGATTCCGGTTATAAGGGGTGATACCTGTGGAACTGTTCCATCTGCGGTACTTTATGACCGTCGCCAAATACGAAAACTTCTCCAAGGCGGCGGACGAACTCTACATATCGCAGCCTTCGATCAGCAAGGCCGTGCTTTCGCTCGAAAAAGAGCTGGAGGTGCCGCTCTTTCGGCGGCAGGGGAAGCGCGTGCGGCTCAACGAGGCTGGAGCGGCGCTCAAACGAAGGCTGGAGCCGGTCATGAGCATCCTCGACAATCTCTCCGGGGATCTCAAAGTCGCGGCGGGACGAACGCGCTCCACCATCGTCTTCAACGTGCTGGCCGCCTCGTCGCTGCTGCCGGATATCCTGCTCAAGTTCAAGGATCTTCACCCGTTCATCGACTTTCAGCTTATCCAGAACGCGCGCGCGGCAAAGTGCGACCTCTGCCTGCGGAGCGCCCTGCCCGACGCCGCGCCCGACAACGCCCGCCTGCTGCTCAGCGAGGAGATCCTGCTGGCGGCGCCCATGAAGTCGAGTCTGGCGCTGAAGGATTCGGCGCGGCTGGACGAACTCGCCGACGAGAGTTTCATCATGCCGGGCAAAAAAGCGTCGATGCGCGAGATATCGGATCACATCTTCAGTTCGGTCGGTTTTACGCCGCGCGTCGGCTTTGAAAGCGACGACCCGGGCACGATCCGCGGCCTCGTCGCCGCCGGGCTGGGGGTGTCGCTGTGGCCGGAGGCCACGTGGGGAAAGATGGAGAGCGACAGGGCCAGACTTGTCCACCTTTCCGGCCCCGTCTGCCGCCGCAACATCTACGTCACCTACGGCGAGCGCGGTCGGCCGAACGACCAGACGCGGCTGTTCATCGACTTCCTCGCGGGCTACTTCCGCGCGCTGCCTTCGGCGTAGCCGGAGCGCCCGGCGCGCGGAATAACGGGCGGGCGCGGCTTTTTAAAAAAAACGTCCCGTGACGGCGCCCCGGCCGGAAAGCGCCGCTTTCGCGCGTCCGCGCGCGGCACGGAGCCGGGGGAGGCTTTACCGGCAAACGGCGCGTACCGCATTGACTTTTTCCGCGCCTTTTCCTATACTTATTATGTAAACTGGTTTCCGTGTCGCGCCGCGCGCGAACGGCGCGGAGAGACAATCTTTGATCTTTCATGGGAGGCATGGCACAACATGGTCGAACTTGAGCATTACGGCAATCCGGAAGTCTTTAAGAAAGTGAACAATCTGCCCGTGCGCACTATCGTGGAGACGCAGTTCTACGGCAACAACGTCGTCAAGGTGGGCAGCGTCGCCGAGGCCTACGAGCTGGCGCGCCGCAGCCCCGGCACGGTCGAGCTGACGGGGATGCCCATCTACGAGCCGGAGATTCAGGGCCTGCCCAAGGACAGCCATGTGCTGCTGTTCAACGACGGCGGCATCGTGGGCCGCGCCGCCGCCGCGAGACGCATCATCGGCACGCCCGGCGTCAACACCGCCGATTTGTGCAAGATCCTGCGCGAGGCCGTGCACAACGCGCGGTTCCGCACGTTCTACTCGGCCGAGGCGATCGTGGGCCTCGACAAGGACTTCACAGTGCGCGCCCGCCTGATGGTTCCCGAGGGCTTTGAGAACAGCCTGCTCAACTGGATGCTCAACTTCCAGTTCATGACGCCCGAGGTGCGCGCGTTCTACCGCCAGTCGCGCGTCATCGAGGGCGAGGGCAACATTCTCGTCTACGCCGATCCGTACTGGAGCAGCCCCGACTTCCCGCTCGGGCTGGCGCTGTTCTCGCCGCGGCAGAACTGCGCCGCCATCCTCGGTATGCGCTACTTCGGCGAGCTCAAAAAGGGCACGCTCACGCTCGGCTGGGGAACGGCCGCGCGCCACGGCTACGCCTCCTGCCACGGCGGCCTCAAACGCTTCACCAAGAAGGACGGCGGAAAGTTCGTCCTCGCCGTGTTCGGCCTGTCGGGGTCGGGCAAGTCCACGATAACGCACGCCAAGCACGACGGCAAGTACGACATCATGGTGCTGCACGACGACGCTTTCGTCGTCAACGTGAAGGACAAGTACGCCATCGCGATGGAGCCGACCTACTTCGACAAGCTGCAGGACTACCCGATCGGCTGCGACGCCAACAAGTACCTGCTCACGGTGCAGAACTGCGGCGTCGTCGAGGACGCCGACGGCAAGCTGCTGGCCGTCACCGAGGACGTGAGATGCGGCAACGGCCGCTCCATCAAGTCGCGCCTGTGGTCGAGCAACCGCGTTGACCGCATCGACGAGCCGCTCAACGCCATCTGCTGGCTGATGAAGGATCCCACGCTGCCGCCGATGCTGAAGCTGACAGGCGCGGCGCTGGCCTCCGTGATGGGCGCGACGCTCGCGACCAAGCGCACCACAGCCGAGCAGCTGGCCAAGGGGGTAGACCCCAACGCGCTCGTCATCGAGAGCTACGCCAACCCCTTCCGCACCTACCCGCTGGCCATGGACTACGAGCGGTTCAAGAAACTCATCGAGGACGGCGTCAGCTGCTACATCCTCAACACCGGCGAGTTCATGGGCAAGAAAGTCACCAAGGAGAACACATTCGCCGCGCTCGAGGCCGTCGTGGACGGCACGGCGCAGTTCAAGCCGTTCGGCCGTATCCCCGGCATCGAGTACCTGCCCGTCGATGGCTTCACCGTTGACACGAGCGACCCCGCCTACGCCGACGCGCTCGCCAAGCGCATGGCCGACCGTCTCGAGTTCGTGGTTTCGCGCGAGACGTACAACGGCGGCGTGGACAAGCTGCCCGCCGACGCCGTGGAGGCCATCGAGGCCGTCATCGCCGCGCTCAAATAGCCCGCGTCCCTCAGTCCGCGCAGCCGCTCCCCGAACGGGGAGCGGCTTTTTTTTTCGCGCGGGGCGGCCCGGGGGAAGAAGAAGCCGCCCGCCCGGAGAAAGCGGAACCGCCGGAACGGAAAAGAGGCCCCGACGCCCGCGCTCCTGCTTTTGCGCCGGAGAGCGCTTTTTTTACACGACACGCGCGCGGCTCGCGCCCCGCTCCTGCCTGTGCGCCGGAGTTTTTTGCGCGCGCGGCTCGCGCCCCGCTCCCGAAGGACGCGCTCTTTCTACGCT
>CAZRXR010000061.1:6360-9704 GCA_964604125.1 uncultured Synergistaceae bacterium | reverse complement strand
CCGTGTTTATAGTGGCGGAGGGAAAGAGATTCGAACTCCCGGAGCTCGCGCTCAACGGTTTTCAAGACCGCCGCCTTCGACCGCTCGGCCATCCCTCCGCACGGAAAACATTATAGCGACTTTCGGCGAAACGTCAAATCGAAAAAGGCGTCAGAGGTACAGCGAGACCGCGCACCAGACGAGAAGCAGGGCCATCGTCGCGTTGACGGCGCGCGCCCGTCGGCGCAGGGCGGGGCCGAACGCGGCGCCGAACGCCGCCCAGCAGTGGATCGACGCCGCGGCGCACAGTGTCATCAGCGCCCCGAAGCAGAGCAGAAAAAACGGCGACGCGCTGTACGGTACGGCGTAGGCCGACATGCTCGTCAGAGCGAACACGATCGACTTGACATTGACAAACTGCAGCAGCAGCCCCGAGACGAACGTGTTGTCGCGCGCGACGGCGCGGTCTCCCGCCGGGGGACGGATCGCGAATGTCCGCCACGCCATCCACAGGATATAGGCGGCGCCGAGAGCGAGCATGTACGGCCTCGCGGCGGGGATGGCGCCGACCAGCGCGGCGCTGCACAGCGCGGCGAGCGCCTGCACGGCGAAGAAGCCGCAGCTGATTCCGAGACGGTAGTTCAGCGATCCCCAAAAGCCGTAGCGCACGGCGTTCGACATCGACGTGATGTTGTTCGGCCCCGGCGAGAATATAGCGGCGGCGACGTAACCAAAAAAAGACAACCGGTTCACCGCGGACATCGGCTCCTTTCGCGCGCCCGGAGGGGAGCGCCCCTCGCGCGCCCTCGCGGCGCGGAAGATTTTCCCGGCCCGGACGGCGGCGCGGGAGCGCTTTTCAGCCGCGGGACGCCGGGACTTTTCAACAGCTTTCCGGCGAAAAAAATCGTCGGCGGCGTCTTCCCCCGCCGGCCCAAAACGGGAAAGCCGGACGCCCGACACGGCGTCCGGCTTTTAATGTCACTCTTACAGGTCGATTCTCGCGCCGAGCGAAATGATGTGCGCGTCGCAGCCGCGCGTGCGCGATCTCTGCCTGCCCGAGGGGCTTGTGGGGCTCGCGAAGTTGATCCCCTTGTCGCTCACGTACATCCAGCCGTAGCCGAGCGAGTACTCAACGTTCTTCACGCGGTACGACGCGCCGATTGTGTAGGTGCGGCGCGTGCCCGTGGGCACCATGTAGTCGTTGAAGTCGGGGTTGTCGGCCGAGCAGGTGTCGTACACGAACCCAGCGCGGATCGTCCACCGCTCGTTCAGCTTATGCTCGACGCCGAACTGGTACCTCCAGCCGTTGCGCCAGTACTTCGGCTCGGTGACGGTGCGAACGTCGCCGAGCAGCATGTTGTACGGAGAGGGCACGCGCGCCGTGACGGACAGCTCGTCATACGAACTCCACATCGTCTTGATGGCGTCAAATTCCACGCGAGTGCGGTCGTCGAACTTCCAGCCGACGCCGAACGTGAAGCTCTCGGGCATGTGCACGGCGCCCTTGGCTCTGGCGCCGATCACGCCGAGAGGCGTGTCCAAGTCAAGGTCGCCCTCGAGCTCCTGTTTCACCTCGGAGCGATACAAAAACGCCAGCGACAGCTTGTCGCTCGCCTGCCAGTCAAGGCCCGCCCCCCAGCCGAAGCCGATGTCGTCGCCGTCGAGATCCATCGCGACTTCGCCGGGAATGAAGTTCTGCGCCAGCGACTTGTCCATCTTCAGCCGCGCGTACATGATCTCGCCCGTGAGGCCGAAAGCCAGATTTTTGCCGAGTTTCCACGACACGGCGGGGGAGATCGAAAAGGCCGCGAACTCGGCGCTGCGGCTGCTGTAGCGCCCGTACCAGCCGCGGTCGTAGGTGGCGCGCAGCCCGAACCGGGCGAAGGTTCCCACGCCGAACGTCACGTTGTCGCTCAGGCGCTTGGCCCAGAACAGCGTGGGCACGTAGGCGGGGTTGTTCTTGTTGTGCTCGGCGTGGTCGAAGCTGCCGTCGTCGTTGTAGAAATCGGCCTTGCCGCGCGGAGCGATATACGTCACCGCCCCCGACAGCTGCCCTCGGCCGTCGTCATTGAGGCGCCACAGGCCCGCGGGATTGTAGGCCAGCAGCGACGCTTCGTCGCTGAACATCATCGCGCCGCCCATGCCGACGCCGCGCGCGCTGTGCTCGTACACCGCGAAGCCGTCGGCCAGCGCGGGAGTCGCCAGCAGAACCGCCGAGAGCGAGAGCGCCGCGGCGGCCTTTTTGCTCATCTTCATGGTAAAAACCCCCACCTCATTTGATCTGCGTGATATCTGGAAAAACCTTTTTGCCGCTGCCGGTTCCCTCGAGCGAAAGACCGATCGTGATCTCGGGCCGCGCCTCGAAGTGATCGAGAAGGTCGGCGAGCGTCCTCGTGTCGAGATACTCGCGAAGCGTCGCCGTCAGCCCGTCAACGAGCGCGCCGATAATGCACCTCTTGCCCCCGCAGCCGACGAAACCGCAGCCGCTCTGGGCGAACGAGGCCCCCAGCAGCTCGATCAGCTCGCGCATGTTGACGCGCGAAGCGTCCGCCTTCATCCTGTACCCCCCGCCGGGGCCGTGCACGGGCGAGAGGATGCCCGATTTCGCCAGCTTTTGCAGCACCTTCGCCAAGTGTCCTTCCGAAGCCCCGAGTGCGTCGGCGAGGGCGCGCGACGAAAACACGCTTTGCGGCCTGCGCGCCAGCGCGACAAGCGCGTGAAGTCCCAGCAGCAGCTGTTCGGGAAGATCGACAATCCGTTTCATGTCCCGCCTCCGTCGGTACGGTCAAAAATAGAAAAGCGGATACGTTTTTCCGCTATCGCCGCCGAAAAAAGAAAAGCGGACGCCCATTCCGCTTTCGACGAGTTTGAGTTTAATCCGAACTTCCTCTTTTTGCAAGGGCGCGGCGCGAACGAAAACGCCGCTCTCGGCGGACGCCGCCGAACTAACGCTGTATTTATCGTTTAAAACCGTCCGTTTTTGCGTCTCATCAGCGAAAGTTAAACGGACGTTCTGATTTTTACCGCAATATTACTGAACTTTTACAGTTTCTTTCCGTTTTTTCAAGGAGACGCGCTCAGCCGGATAAAAAAAGTTTCCGCCCGTCGCGAAACGCGCGGGCGGAAACTTTTTTTAAACGGCGGTACGCTCCGCTCTCAAAAGCCTCTATTCGGCCTTGGCGGCCTTTTTGGCGGCTTCGAGGGCCTCGGCGGCCGCCTTGGCGTCGGCGGCGCGGGCGGTCTTTTCAGCCTCCAGCCGCGCGCTCAGATCGGCGATTTTCGCTTTACTCTCCTCGACGGCTGCTTTGGCTGTTTCAAGAGCCTCGGCGGACGCTTTGGCGTCGGCGGCGCGGGCGGCCTTCTCG
>CAZRXR010000061.1:4720-6260 GCA_964604125.1 uncultured Synergistaceae bacterium | reverse complement strand
TTGGCTGTCTCCGCGTCGGCGGCGCGGGCGGCCTTCTCGGCGTCAAGCCGCGCTCCCAGATCGGCGGCCTTGGCCTCGCTCTC
The DNA here is from genome assembly GCA_964604125.1 of uncultured Synergistaceae bacterium. Classification (GTDB taxonomy): domain Bacteria; phylum Synergistota; class Synergistia; order Synergistales; family Dethiosulfovibrionaceae; genus Pyramidobacter. Next base: position 6,177 of record CAZRXR010000061.1, on the reverse strand, counting down.
GGCGAGGGCTTTTTCCTTTTCGGCGCGAAGCTCGAACTCGTCGTTCAGTTTCTTCTCGTAGTCTTCCCGCAGGAGCGCGAGGGCGGCGTCGCGTTCGTTTCTGGCGTCGCGGGCGCTCTCGGCGGCCGCCTTGAAGGCGGGCACATCGTCTTCGGCGACGACGCCGCTTTCGGCGGCGTACTCGACGGCCGTCTTGCCGGTCTCGTCGGCCAGGTCGGCGCGCGCCCCGGCGTTCATAAGGAACCGGACGGCCTCGGTGCTTTTTCGGGCGGCGTACATCAGCGCCGTGCGCCCTTCGCCGCCGACGGCGTTGACTTCGGCGCCGGCGTCAAGCAGCGCTTTGAGCGTGGCCGCGCCCGCTCCGCCCCGGGCGGCGTACATCAGCGGCGTCATGCCGCCGACGGCGGCGTTCGGGTCGTTCCCGGCTTTCAGCAGCGACTCCACGCGGCGGGGCGACCCGTTTTCGCAGATATCGGCGAATCGCTCGGGGGAGATGGGCTTGACGGCGGCGGGAGCCTTGAGGGCGGCGGCGAGTTCGGCGTCGTCTTTGAGCGGGCCGCGGCGCAGCATGGCTTCGGCTGTGCGGCGCGAGCGGTCTCTCGCCGAGCCGTTGGCCCCCGCGTCAAGCAGGGCGGTCACGGCCTCTTTGCCGTTGCCGCCGCGCAGGGCCAGCATCAGGGGAGTGGCGCCCTCGGCGTCGGCGGCGTTCACGTTCGCGCCGGCGTCGATCAGCGCCTCCAGCGTGCCGGTTGAAAAGTTTTTGCCGGCCGCGTAGCAGACGGGCGTCCAGCCGCGTCTGTCCCTCGCCTCGATCTTGGCGCCCGCGCGCAGCAGGGCGCGGACGACCTCGGGATCGTCCGAGAACTGGGCGGCGTACATCAGCGCCGTGCGGCCCGCGCCGTCGGCGGCGTTGACCTGCGCGCCCGCCGCCCGCAGAGCCTCGATCTTTTCCGCCGAAGCGCTCTCTCCGCGCGCGGCGGCGGCGGCCATCAGCGGCGTCACACCGCCCGCGGGGGCGGAGGGAGACACTTTCTCGGCCTTCAGCGCCCCGGCCACGTCGGCGGCGCTTCCCGCGCGGCACAGTTCCACAAACTCCTTTTGGGTCATCGGCCAGCCGGCGCGGGCCGAGGCCAGACAGAGCGCGACGGCGAGAAAAGCGGCCGCGCGCGCGTTCATCTTGGACATGGACAACACCTCGATCATAAAATTTTGGAAGGAACGTCTTCGCGCGATTATTATAATCGAAAGGGCGGAATTTGTCAGTCTTTTCGCCGACAATTTTCGCTCCGAGGAAATTTTGCGCGAAAGTCTGTAAAAGGGATGATTTTTTAAGCGCGGCGACGGGGCGGCGCGGGGCGCGCGCTCGATCGCCGGCGGCGCGGGCGGACTCGTCGGGGCTTGGCGATTCCCCCCTTTCGTCCGGCGCGAAACGCGCGTCGGGCCGATTGCCGACGGCG
>CAZRXR010000061.1:0-4620 GCA_964604125.1 uncultured Synergistaceae bacterium | reverse complement strand
CATCGTCAAAAATCGGACGATGCGACGCGGTTCCGTTTCGAGCCAAAAAATTTTTTTCGCGAGCGCGCGAGGCGTTTCTGTCACGGAAGTTCGTCCTCGCGCAGGCCGAACTGCGCCCGCACGCTCGCGGCGTCCGCGCCGAGGGCGGGCGCGGGCGTTCTCAGGCGGGGAGGCGTCTCGCTCAGATTGATGTGCGGCCCCGTCACGACGAACTCTCCGCCGCCGGGCGCGGGGACGCGCCTGAACATTCCCCGGTCTTCCGCCAGATGCGCGTTCCGGCTAGCCTGTTCCGTGTTCAGCACGGGCGCGCATGGCAGACCGGCCGCGTCGAGCGCGGCGCATATTTCGCCGCGCGTGCGCGTTTTCGTCCACGCGCCGATGATCTCCGCCAGTTCGTCGGCGCGCGCCAGCCTGTCGGCGACGCGGCGGAACCGGGGATCGTCCGCCAGTTCGGGACGCCCCATCGCGCGCGCCAGCGCCGCCCAGCTTTCGTCGCCCGAGGTACCCAGCGCCACGGCGCCGTCTTTGGCGACGAACACATCGTAAGGGTACGTCGATGTGTCGCGGTTGCCGATGGGCCGCGGGTTTCTGCCCGTCGCGAAGAACAGCAGGCTTATAGACGCCATCGCCGACACGAGCGAATCGAGCAGCGCCACGTCCACCACCTGTCCTCTCCCGGTGCGCTCGCGCGACAGCAAAGCCGCGAGGATGCCCACGGCGCACGATAGCGCGCCTGTCACGTCGCTCACGGATGCCGCGCTGCGCAGGGGCGGGGAACCCGGAAAGCCGGTCGCCGCCATCAAGCCGCTCAACGCCTGACAGACAAGGTCGTAGCCGGGCTTTCCGCTCCAGCGCCCCGTCTGCCCGAACCCCGACAGCCGCGCGAAGACCAGCCGCGGGTTGACGCCCGACAGTTCGCCCCAGCCCAGTCCCAGTTTCTCCATCGTACCGGGCCGGAAGTTTTCCAGCACCACGTCGGCCCGCGACGCCATCTTCAAAAACGCCGCCCGGCCCGCCGCGCTTTTGAGATCCATGACGACGCCGCGCTTGTTGCGGTTGAGCGTCAGATGGAACGCGCTCACGCCGCCCGCGAAGGGACGCAGAGAGCGTTCGCTCGCGCCGCCGGGACGCTCCACCTTGATCACGTCGGCGCCGAGGTCGGCCAGCACCATCGCGCAGTACGGCCCCGCGACGAGATGTGTCAGATCGAGCACGACGACGCCGTCGAGCGCCCCGCGCGTCATTTTTCCGCCTCCGCGCCCGGCATCAGCGGTCGCCACCACGCGCCAAACGTTCTGTTTTCGTCGTCGAGGAAGACCGCCTCGCCGATCACGGGCGTCAAAAGCCGCACCGGCGTGCCCGAGAGCGCGGCCGCGACGCGCTCAAACGGCTCGTACCACGGGTGCCGCGCTATCGTGAACTTGCCCGAATGTACCGGCAGCAGCGCGCGGGCGCGCCAGTACCCGACGGCGGCGCGGGCCGTCTCCTCGGGGAACATGTGGATGCCGCGCCAGTCCTCGTTGTACTGGCCGTTTTCGGCGACGACGAGGTCGAACGGCCCGAACTTCTCGCCGATCTCCTTCACGTGCTTTGCCCAGCCGCTGTCGCCCGTGTAGAGCACGCGCCGCTCCGGCGTGACGAAAGCGTAGCCGACGCACAGCGTCCGATCGCGCGCGAAAAGCCTCTGCGAGTAGTGCTGCGCGGGCAGCACGCGGACGGTCAGGCCGCCCGTGTCGAACGAGTCGTACCAGTCGCCCTCGCGGACGACGCCCGGATCGTAGCCCCACATCTCGAAGTACTCGCCGACGCCGAGGCCGCAGACCACCGCGCGCACCTTCGGGCGCAGGGAGACGATCGTCTTGTAGTCAAGATGATCCCAGTGATCGTGCGAGATCGCCAGCACGTCGATTTCGGGCATGTCGTCCGGAGAATAGACGTCGGATCCGGGATAGGCGCGGCCGAGGAACGGCACGGGCGAACACGAGCCGGAAAAAACGGGATCGACGAGGATGTTCTTCCCGCCAAGCCTCAAAAAGAAACTGGAATGTCCCATCCAGACCAGAACGTCGCGCCCGGGCGGGAGCGCGTTCAGATCCGTCTTTTTCGACGGCAGGGGCGCGGACGGCGACAGGTCGGGGTACGACTCGGTGAGAAACTTCCACCAGGCGGCCAGAACCCCGCCGCGGCCTTTCGACGTGAGGATCTCCGTCGGCTCCACGCGCGCGAACGCCCCGTCCTTCCAGTTGGGCGAAGCGGCGACGCGCGCGGCCCGGGCGCCCGACGCCGGACGCCCGAACGGGGCGCTTTTGAGCCACGCGAACACGCCGCCGCCCGCGCAAAGCAGCAGGATCACAACGACCGGCAGAACTTTTTTCACGATCCATCCCTCCGCGAATTCAACTTTTTTCCCGACGAAAACGCGCGTGGCGGCGCATGGCGTCCGCCCGTCACGCGCGGGCCGCCCGCCGGCAAAAGTACTTCAGCTTGCGGACGGCGTAGCGGCAATAGCAGACGGCGGCGCGGCCGTAGTACCCCGTCCCCGCCTCGTAACGCCCCAAAGAGTGGTATATCTTGTATTGAGCGCGCGGATCCGCCCGATCCACATCGGCTTTCCGGCGCTCGACGTATGCCGCGAGTTCGGCCGTCTGCTCGGGCGTCAGCAGCCCGTCGCGCCGGTTGGCCAGCAGCGCCCGGACAGCCGCTCCGGCGATCCCGGGCTGATCTTCCGGCCCAAGGAGCCCTTCGCGCCGCCCCAGTTCGGCGCAGCGCAGGAGCGTCCGCGTCAAACTGTGGTATTTGCGCGAATTCATCGTGTTTGAAAGGGACGCGCCGTTTCCCCGCCAATAGTTGTAGAGACACTTTCGGATCATGATCGCCGACTTGGCCTTCACGATCAGCGAACAGGCCGCGAGCAGATCCTCCGCGTAGCCGTCGCCGGGGGGAAACGCCGCGCCGTCGAACAGTTCCCGTTTCCAGCACTTGTTCGCGACGACGCCGGGCCATTCGTCGAGCAAAAAATTGACCTTCACCTGTTTTAAAGGGACATGATCGTCGAACAGGCGTTTTTTCACCGTGCCGGAATACAACTCGTTGTACCCCCAGATCACAACGTCGGCGGGGTTTTCGCTCAAAGCGCGATGGACTTCCTCAAGCAGGTTCGGCTCGGCCCAGTCGTCGGCGTCGAGAAAGAGGACGTACCCCCCCCCCCGCGCTCATGGCGGCGAGGCCCGTGTTGCGCGCGGCGGCGGGGCCGCCGTTTGGGCGGTGGACGGCGCGCACCCTCCCGTCGCGCGCGGCGTAGGCGTCGCAAAGCGCGCCGCACCTGTCGGGCGAGCCGTCGTCAACCAGTATCAGCTCAAAGTCGCCGAAGGTCTGCCTCAGGATCGATTCGACGCACCTGTCCAGCCACTTTTCCGCCTTGTACACCGGCACGATGATCGAAAATTGCACAGCCCTCACCTGTCCTCGCAAAAAGTTTTCCCGCGCGGGCATTCTCCGCCTCAAAGCGAAAACGCCTTGCCCATCAGGTACCGCGCCTTGGCGAAAAGGTACTCGCACAGATACACCCCGGCTTTTCCGCGACGCCCGAAAGCCTTTTCGCAGCGGCTCAGACTGTGATACGTCCCGTACCGCGCGCGGGGATCCATGCGCGCAACGGTGTCTTTCAGAAGATTGACGCGGGCCGCGACTTCGGCGTACATTTCGGGCGACAGCAGCCCGTCCCTCTTGTGCGCCAGCAAGGCCGAGACGGCATAATGCGCCACCCTGTAATCATCTTCGGTTGCGATAAGTTCCCTCTCCCGCGCCATCTCAAGGCCGCGGAGCAAGGCGCGCAGCGACCAGTAATATCTCCGTGAACTCGCGTTGTTCGAAATCGAAACGGGGTTGTCGATGCGGTAGTTATAGAGGGTTTCGCCGATCACGGACGCCGAACGCGCTTTCGCGATCAGCAAACAGGTCATCCACAGATCCTCGGAACCGAAAACTTCCTCGGGGAAAGACACGCCGTCAAGCAACTCCCGCCTCCAGCATTTTGTCCAGAGAGCGTTTGCCCAGTCGCCCCGCAAACACTTGACCTTTATCTCCCGCAAACTCATGCGGGGGTCGTACAGGCGTCGTTTCGTCCTTGTGCGGCTCACGACGTTGTACCCCCAGATCACAACGTCGGCGGGGTTTTCGCTCAAAGCGCGATGGACTTCCTCAAGCAGGTTCGGCTCGGCCCAGTCGTCGGCGTCGAGAAAGAGGACGTACCCCCCCCCCCGCGCTCATGGCGGCGAGGCCCGTGTTGCGCGCGGCGGCGGGGCCGCCGTTTGGGCGGTGGACGGCGCGCACCCTCCCGTCGCGCGCGGCGTAGGCGTCGCAAAGCGCGCCGCACCTGTCGGGCGAGCCGTCGTCAACCAGTATCAGCTCAAAGTCGCCGAAGGTCTGCCTCAGGATCGATTCGACGCACCTGTCCAGCCACTTTTCCGCCTTGTACACCGGCACGATGATCGAAAAATACACCGTTCTCCCCCCGTCTCGCCAAAAAGGCCGCTCTCCGCGCTTTTTTACGCGCGACAGCCACGCTTGGGGCTATTATGGCAAGGCGGGCGAAATCTTTCAACCCCGGCGCGCTTTTTT
>CAZRXR010000060.1:0-9923 GCA_964604125.1 uncultured Synergistaceae bacterium | reverse complement strand
TTTCAAGGCTCTTTCTCCTTTCCGGGCTGTGGCTTCTTTTCTCCGCTCCCCGTTCCCTGTCTCTCGCTTCTCAGACTCAAGGATCTTCGCTCTTTCACGTTCGGCTCTCTTTCATGAACGGCGGCGTTTGATCGCGATCGGCGGGATAGCGAAGGGGCGGATTTTTTTCGCCGCTTGGCGAAAAAGGTTTTTCCCGCCCGCCGCTCTCTCCCCGTCCCGCGCGCGCTCTGCCCAGCGGCGCGAAAGGGGAAAGCCCGGCGGCGGACTTTTGTTGGTTACGCCTGTTCCCTGTTTTTCCTTTTGACGGTTTTATTTTACAGCGAACTTTAAATTTTTCAAGAGAATCTGTCGTATTATTTATTAAACGAACAGACATTAAAAAGTATCAGGAATACAATTTTTAGTCGAACAGGCGCAAATATTTATACTTTTCGCACAAGCCGGCGTGTATATATTTTTATTTGCTCCATTTTAACGTAAATTTTCTCTTGTTAAATCAATCTTTTCAGAGAAAAACGTTTCCGCGCCGAAAGCGCCTCTCACCCCGGCCCCCTTCGCGGGAAAAAAATAACCCCCGCGCCGCCGAAACGGCGCGGGGGTTCGCGCTGCGCGCGTCCCTTATCCGCAGATTTTTTTGACGTTCTCCTCGATTTCCTCGATGGTGACGGAGTCGCCCGAGAGACGGGCCACTTCGGCACCGTCCTTGAAGAACAGGAACGACGGGAGGCTCATCACCTTGAGCGCCATCGCCACGCGGCGGTTGCCGGAGACGTTGACCTTGCACAGATCGACTTTGTCGGCGTACTTCCCGGCAAGTTCCTCCACGCTGGGCATCAGCGCGAGACAGTGGGTGCACTTGGGGCCCCAGAAATCCATGAACATGGGCTTGTTCTTGCTGGCCTCGATCGCGGCCTGGAAAGTCTCCTTCGTAAGCTCGACTGCCATGAAAAACACTCCTTTAATCCTGAAAGTTGCCGAAACGAGCGGCGTATCAAACCTACCGTTATTTTACCGCGTCGCGCGGCGGCGTCAACTGTCAGAAATCAGAAAGATACGCTCTTTCTTTCGCCCGCGGATGCTACACTTTTAAAGACCCCCGCGCAACCCGGCGACCTTCAAAGCTCCGCGCCGTCGTCTCCGGCGGCGCGTCCGCGTCCTCGCGGGGGCGCTTAAAAAACGTCTTTTTCCGTTCCGCCGGGGAGGAGAGCGAAAAAATACCGGGTACAGGCGCGCGCCGCGGTGTATAATAACTCGCGGAATTTCTCAAAATTTCTCATATTTTAAGGAGGGAACCGCCGTGTGTTTAGCCGTTCCTCACAGGATTGAAGAACTTCGGGGCGACGGCAGCGCCGTCGCCTCGGCCGGCCCGATCCGCAGGACGATCCGCGTAGACGCTCTGCCCGGCGCGGCCGTTGGCGACCTTGTGCTGGTTCACGCGGGATTCGCGATAGAGAAGGTGCGCGAGCGGGACGCCGCCGAACTGGAGGCTCTCTGGGACGAGATTCGCGCGGGGGCGGGCGATGCGGGACTCCTTCCCTTCTGACCGCGCGCGCGGGCTGCTGGAGTCGCTGGCCGCCGCCACCGGCCCCGTGACGCTGATGGAAGTGTGTGGCACGCACACCGTGGCCATATTCCGCAGCGGACTGCGCTCCCTTCTGCCGCCCGGCGTGCGGCTGCTGTCGGGGCCCGGCTGCCCCGTCTGCGTCACGTCCCAGGCCGACATCGATCAGGCCATCGCGGCGGCGGAAAAATCAGGCGTCACGCTGTGCGCCTACGGCGACATGATCCGCGTGCCCGGGCGCGGCGGCTCCCTGCGCGAGGCGATGGGGCGCGGCGCCGATGTGCGCGTCGTCACAAGCCCCCTCGACACGCTCGATATGGCTCGCGCGGAGTCGGAGCGCGAGTTCGTCTTTTTCGCCGTCGGTTTCGAGACAACCACGCCGCAGACGGCTCTCCTGTTAAAAGAAGCGTCGCGCCGGAACGTCCGCAACGTCTCCGTCCTCGCGCGCCACAAGCGTGTCGTTCCGGCGCTGGAACTGCTGGCGAACGACGCGCGGACAGGCGTGAAGGGCTTTCTGCTGCCCGGGCACGTCTCCACGATCATCGGGCTGACGCCGTACAAGCCGCTGGCCGAGCGTTACGGCGTCGCGTGCGCCGTCGGGGGCTTCGATGGGGCGCGGATCCTGCTGGCGCTGGCTTCGCTGCTGTCGCAGATCGCCCGGGGCGCGCCGCGCGTCGTCAACGCCTACCCCGAGGGCGTGCGCGAAGACGGCAACCCGGCGGCGCGCGCGCTTATCGACGAGTGTTTCACGCCGTGCGACAGCGTCTGGCGCGGGCTGGGACTCATCGCCGACTCGGGGCTGCGGCTGCGTTCCGGATATGAGGACTTTGACGCCGCGCGCAGGCTCGGCCTGCGCGAATTTGAGAGCGTCCCCGCGCCTGGCTGCCGCTGCGGCGACGTGCTGCGCGGCAGACTGACGCCGCCGGAGTGCCCGCTTTTCGCGCGGGGCTGCACGCCGCAGGATCCCGTCGGCCCGTGCATGGTCTCGTCGGAAGGAAGCTGCGGCGCGTGGTTCCGCTTTGGACGTTCGGGAGGGAAACTATGAAAGACACGATCACGCTCGGCGAAGGGAGCGGCGGACGCCTGACATCGCGGCTGATAGAGGCCGTCGTCGGGCATTTCGGGGCGCGGAACGGCCAGAAGGGCGCCGGCGAGGACTGCACGTTCATCGAGGACGGCCTTGCCGTCACCACCGACGGCTTCACCGTATCTCCGCGCTTTTTCCCGGGCGGCGACATGGGGCATCTGGCCGTCTGCGGCTCCGCGAACGATCTCGCCGTCCGGGGCGTGCGCCCGCTGTGGCTGACTTTGGGCATGATCATCGAGGAGGGCTTTTCGCGCTCCGAGCTGTACCGCCTTATGGAGTCGGCCGCCGCCGAGTGCGAGCGTCTCGGCGTGACGCTGGCGGCGGGCGACACAAAAGTCGTCCCCAAGGGCGCGGCCGAGGGGCTTTTCCTGACGACCGCGGCGATCGGGCGCGCCGTCACGCCCCGCCCGCTCGGCATGGACAACCTGCGCGACGGCGACGCGCTGATCCTCTCAACGTCGCCCGGGCGGCACGGGGCCGTCATCGCGGCGCTGCGCTGGGGGCTTGACACGGGAGGGCTGGAAAGCGACTGCGCCCCGCTCTGGCCGATGCTGGAGCCGTTAACGGCTCTGGCGGGCCTCCGCTGTATGCGCGACTGCACGCGCGGCGGCCTGGGCACCGTGCTGTGCGAGTGGGCCGAAGGCACGGGCCTGGGCCTGGAGATCGACGAGGCGAGTCTTGTTCTTCACCCGTCGGTGACGGCCATCTGCGACATCCTCGGCTTCGACCCGCTCTATCTGGCGAGCGAGGGCTGCGCGCTCATCGCCTGCGACCCCGCCGACGCGCCCGCCGCGCTCGATCTCCTGCGCGCGCACCCGCTCGGGCGCGACGCGGCGCCGATCGGGCGCGTCACGTCGGCCCACGGCGGCCTCGTGGGGCTGAAAACAGAGATCGGCGGCACGCGCGTCGTCGATATGCCCGTGGGCGAGATCCTGCCGAGGATCTGCTGACGCAAAAGAACGCGGCTTCCCCCGAACGTGGAAGCCGCGTTTTTTTCGCGCCGCGCGAAAAAACTCAAAGATCCCTCGCGCGAGCCGCGCGCTCCCGCGCGCCGCCGATGCGGGTATTTGAACCACCGTCGGGCGCGGCTCCCCGACCGACCGCCGGAGCGGTAAAACGGCCGACCGATCCTCGCGACCGCGCTCCTCGCCGTTTCGCGAACGTCCCCTCGCGTTTGTTTTTCGCGCGCCCGAAGGGCGAACGTCGCGCTCTTTTCCCCCTTTTCGAGCGCGGCGCGGAACAGGCTTTTCGCCGGGAAAAACGCCTTTCCCGCGTCCCGGGCAAACGACGCGCCCCCTTACGCCGGCGCCTTTCGCGCTCCCGCCGCGGAAAACGGCGGAATTTTTCTTCTCCCGGGGTCTTTTTCCGCGTCGCGAGCGCTTTTTCGCCCGAGGGCGGCGCTTTCCGAGCGAAAAACGCGCGCCCGCCACCGCGCCTCCGCGAAAAAGAGCGAAACGCTCCTCGACGGCGCGAAGCCCGTTTCCCCGTATCCGGGGAAACGGGCTTTTTTCTCGCGCGTCCGTCCCTTACCGCGACGCGCGCGGAGAGCGTCCGCGCCCGAAAAACGCGGCGGAAACGCTTTTTCGCGCGGGCGGAGTTTTTTCTCCTTGTCAAAACATTAACCTAGTAGTAAAATAGCTAATACGTTGTCCCCCGTACTATTTGAAAGGAGCATGTTTCATGATTAAAAGACTGTCTGTCCTCGCCGCCGCCCTTGCGCTGGCCTTCGCCGCGCGCTCTCCCGCCGCGCCGCGCGGCGAAGAACTCCGCGTCGGCGTCTCCATCGACGCCAAGAACTTCGATCCCTGCAACTCCGTGGACACGTTCTCGTTTTCGATGCAGAAACAGATCTACGAAACGCTGTTCACCGTGGACGCCAAGACGCGCACCGTCGTGCCCGTGCTGGCCGAAAGCGTTGAGACGCCCGACGACAGCACGTACATCTTCCACCTGCGCAAGGGCGTGAAGTTCCACAACGGCGAGGAGATGACCGCCGAGGACGTGGTCTTCTCGCTGCGTCGGGCGACCGATCCCGCCCAGTCCGTGTTCGCGAAGTCCCACGGCGCGTGGATCGATCGGGAGGGCTTCGAGGTGATCGACCGCTATACCGTCAAGGTGCGCTCCAAAGGCCCTCAGGGCGGCGTCATGAACTCGCTCAAGTGCCCCTACGCCGACATTCTCAGCAAAAAGGCCGTCCTCGAGGCGGGCGCGGACTACTTCCGCCGCCCCGTCGGCACAGGCCCCTACCGCCTCGTCAACTGGGTCAAGGGCGAGAAAGCGGAGCTGGAGTTCTTCCCCGACTACTGGGGCGAGCGGCCCTACGCGAAAAAGATCACGTTCGTCGTCCTGCCGGACGACAGCACGCGCGTCATCGCCCTCGAGACGGGCAAGGTCGATATGATCTACGCCGTGCCGCCCGCGGATTACGAGCGCCTCCGCGACAGTCCGGACGTGAAAGTCGTCAAGACGCCCGGGCTTGTGCTGCTGCACCTCGCGATGAACACGCAGTCTCCCAAGCTGGCCGATCCGCGCGTGAGACTGGCCCTTGAATACGCCATCGACAAGGACGCCTACAACCAAGTCGTCTACGGCGGCAACGCCGTCACGCCGCGCGGGCCGCTCCCCGACGGCAGCCTCTACCTGCCCGCGAACATTTCCGCGTGGCCCCGCGATCCCGCCAAAGCGCGCGCCCTTCTCGACGAGGCGGGCGTCAAATCGCTCGATCTCAACCTCTGGGTCATGAACGCCTCCGACCGCATCAACGGCGCGACCGTCCTCCAGAGCATGCTCGCGCCGCTCGGCGTCAACCTGAATGTCAGCGTCTACGAGAACGCCGTCATCAACGACATGGTGCGGCGGGGGCAGCACGAACTCTACCTGTGCACGTGGGGGATGCAGAACCAGCGCGACGCTGGCAATTACTGGCAGGCGCAGTTCACAAAGGCGTCCATCGGCTCCACGAACGACTCGCGTCTCAGCGACGACGAGACCGACGCGCTGATCACGCTGGCCAACCGCACGACCGACGAGACGGCGCGCAACGCCGTTTTCGAGAAAATCTGGGCGAGGCTGAACGAACTGCACCCGTGGGTGTACCTGTCGCTGGCGGAGGAGATCAACGGCGCGCGGAAAGATCTGATCGGCATGGAAGACCTGCTCGACGGGAAGATCAACTACCTCGGCAACCTGCGCTATCCCGGACAGGAACGCCTCAAATAAAAGACAGAAAGCCGAAGGCGGGGAACGTCGCGCTCCTCGCCCCCCCGTTTAAATTTTTTAAAATAAGAAACAGCGAAAGATTATACACTTTCCGCTTGAAAACTGTTGACGATTATACGATCCGTCCGCGAATTTTTTTCGCGGACGGATCGTTTTCAGCTCTCGACAACCGTTTATACAGTATACAATTTTTTATTCAAAAAGCGCTTCCGGCGAACTCGCGCGTCGTTTTTCGCAATTAAGCCGAATATACGCCATAAATTTCTTCGATAATCCGTTAATACGACGCGGGAACGCGGCTTTTGCCGCGCTCCCGCTTTTTTGTTCCGGCGCGCGGCCGCGCGAAAAGCGCGCCCGCTTCCGCCTTGTCAAATGTATATTTCATGTTACAATAGCGTCGTGCGCGTGGATATTCTTTCCGTGTTTCGCGTCGCTCTCCCGGGCGCCGGAAAAAACGTCCCCGCGCCCGGCGCCGTTTCTTTCCGTCACATGGGGGGACGCGGGGAAAACGGCGCCGACGGTTGCGTTCGGTCACTGGTTTCTTTTTTTATGAAAGGAGAAAACTGATGAGAAAGACACTTGCGATCTGCCTGGCCTTCGCGCTGGCGGCGACGGGCGCCGCCTACGCCGCGCCGCGCGGCGAGGAGATGCGCGTCGGCGTCTCCATCGACGCCAAGAACTTCGACCCGCAGAACTCGGTCGATACGTTTTCGTACACGATGCAGAAGCAGATCTACGAGCCTCTGTTCACCGTGGACGGCAAGACCAAGGAGCTGACGCCCGTCCTCGCCGAGAGCGTCGAGCAGCTTGACGACCACACCTACAAGTTCCACCTCCGCAAGGGCGTGAAGTTCCACAACGGCGAGCCGTTCACGGCCGACGATGTCATCTTCTCGCTGACGCGCGTGACCGATCCCAAGCGCTCGGTCTTCGCCAAGTCGAAGGGCGAATGGATCGATCCCGAAGGATTCGAGAAGATCGACGACCACACGCTCATCGTCCGCACGCGCGGCCCCGTCGGCGGGTTCCTCGGCTCGATGAAGCACCCCTACGCCTCAATCATGAACAGGAAGGCCGTCGAGGAGGCGGGCGCGGACTACTTCCGCAATCCCGTCGGCACCGGCCCGTACAAGTTCGTGAAGTGGGACAAGGGAGTCCGCGTCGAGATGGAGGCGTTCGACGACTACTGGGGCGTCAAGCCCTACGCCAAAAAGCTGACGTTCGTCGTTCTGCCCGACGACTCCAGCCGCGTCATCGCCCTCGAGACCGGCGAGGTTGACATGATCTACGCCGTTCCCTCGGCCGACTTCAAGCGCCTGCAAAGCAACGACAAGGTGAAGGCCGTCAGGAACCCGGGCCTCGTGCTGCTCCACCTTTCGATGAACATGGACAGCCCCAAGCTGAAGGACGCGCGCGTCCGCAAGGCCATCGACGCCGCCATCAACAAGGACGCCTATATCCAGGTCGCCTACGAGGGCTACGGCATCCCGGGCGAAGGCCCCCTGCCCACGGCGTGCCAGTGGTTCCCCAAGGATCCCGTCAAGTGGAACTACGACCCCGAGCTGGCCAAGAAGCTGCTCGCCGAGGCCGCCAAGGACGATCCGAGCCTCAAAGACCTCACGCTCGAACTGTGGGTGATGAACGCCAAGGATCGCATCGACGGCGCCACGATCCTCCAGGCCATGCTGGGTCAGGTCGGCGTCAAGGTCAACGTCACGGTGTACGAGAACGCCGTCATCAACGACAAGATCCGTCAGGAGCACACGCACGACCTGTTCACCTCGACGTGGGGCATGCAGACCAACCGCGACGCCGGCGTGTACTGGCAGTCGGTCATCACGACGCCCTCCATCGCCGCCACCAACTCGGCGCGCATCAGCGATCCCGAGATCGACAAGCTGATGGACGAGCAGAACAGGTGCACCGACGACACAGAGCGCGAAGCTATCTTCCAGAAGATCTGGGATCGCATGAACGACCTGCACCCGTGGGTGTACCTGTGCCAGGCTGACGAGCTCAACGCCGCCCAAAAGGATCTGATCGGCCTCGAGGATCTTTACGACGGCAAGATCAACCTGCTCAGCAGCCTGCACTACCCCGAGCAGGAGCGCCTGAAGTAACGTCTCCGCGCGTTTGAAAGCGCGCGTCCGCGCTGGCCCGCGCCGGCTGAAAACCGGCGCGGGCTTTCGCGAAAAGTTTTTCCGTCCCCCCTGTTCTTTCCACACTCCCCGCGTTTTCGTTTGCCGGCCTGCCGTTTTTTTTTTGAAACTCCCCCAAAGAAAAGGTGATACCCCCGTGCTGAAATACGCCATACGCAGGATACTCATCCTGTTTCCCGTCGTCCTGAGCGTCATGTTCATCCTCTTTTCGATCCTCTATTTCACGCCGGGCGACCCCGCGCGCATCGCCCTCGGCGAGGAGGCGACGCCGGAGGCCATAGAGTCCTTCCGCGAAGAACACGGCCTCGACGACCCGTTCTTCGTCCAGTTCGGACGCTACGTGTACAACGCCGTCACCAAGTTCGACCTCGGCTATTCCTACAACATGAAAAGCCCCGTATCCCAGGAGCTCGCCGTGCGCATTCCCACCACGATGAAGCTGGCCTTCGCGGCGGTTCTGTTCAGCACGCTGATCGGGCTGCCTCTCGGCATCGTCAGCGCCATAAAGCAGTACTCGCTGCTCGACAGCGTGGTCACGGTCTTCATTCTGCTGGGCGTCTCCATGCCCACGTTCTGGACCGGGCTTCTGCTGATTCTGGCCTTCTCCGTCAAGCTGGGCTGGCTGCCCTCGATGGGCTTCGACTCGCTCGCCGAGATGGTGCTGCCCGTGGTGACGCTTTCTGGCTCGTCCACGGCGCTTTTCGCCAAGATGACACGATCCAGTATGCTTGAAGTGATCAAATCCGACTACATCAGGACGGCCCGCGCCAAGGGGCAAAAGGAGAGCGCCGTCATCTGGCGGCACGCCCTTCCCAACGCCCTCATTCCCATCATGACGATCATCAGCATGCAGTTCGGCACCCTGCTGGGCGGCTCGCTCGTCACGGAGGCCATTTTCTCCATCTCGGGCGTCGGCCGTCTGATGCTCGAGGCCATCAACCTGCGCGACTACCCGATCATCCAGGGCGGCGTCCTGTTCATCTCCGTCTCGTACTGCGTCATCAATCTGGCCGTCGATCTGCTCTACGGCGTCGTCGATCCCAGGATCCGCGTCAAATGAGGAGCGTCTCCCCGATGAAAAACAACTCGATGCTCAAGTACACGCTGATACGCCTCCGCCGCAACTACCTCGCGCTGTTCGGGCTGTTCATCCTGATCCTGCTGATCGTCTGCGCGGTCTTCGCGGAACAGCTGGCGCCGTTCGGCTACGCGCAACAGGACTACATGATGATCCGCAAGGCCCCGAGCGCCCTGCACTGGCTGGGCACGGACGAGTTCGGGCGCGACATCTTGAGCCGCCTTATCTACGGTTCGCGCGTCTCGCTGCAGGTGGGGCTGATCGCCGTTTCTATTTCGCTGCTCGTCGGCGGGCTGATCGGCGCCGTCTCGGGCTACTTCGGCGGAAAGGCGGACATGATCCTGATGCGCCTGATGGATATCCAGATGGCCATCCCGACGATCCTGATGGCCATCGTCATCTCGTCGGTGCTGGGGCCGGGGCTGTTCAACCTGATGGTGGCCGTCGGCATCACGTATATCCCCAAGTTCGCGCGTCTGACGCGCGCTTCGGTGCTCTCCATCAAGGATCAGGAGTTCATCGAGGCGGCGCGGGCGATGGGAGCGTCCAACGCGCGCATCATCTGCCTGTACATTCTGCCCAACTGCGCCGCGCCCCTTATCGTGCAGTCAACGCTCTCGGTGGCCAACGCCATTCTGTTCGCCGCGACGCTGAGCTTCCTCGGGCTGGGCATTCAGCCGCCGTACCCCGAGTGGGGCGGCATGCTCTCCTCCGCGAGGCCGTACCTGCGCAACAACGCCTACATGAGCATCTTCCCCGGGCTAGCCATCATGTTCACCATCCTGTCGCTCAACTTCCTCGGCGACGGCCTGCGCGACG
>CAZRXR010000059.1:0-9979 GCA_964604125.1 uncultured Synergistaceae bacterium | reverse complement strand
GGCTGTTCGTGTTCGTCGGCACGTTCGTCGGCTCGGCCGTCATCGCCGAACTTGTGCTCAGATCGATGGCTCAGTAGTTTTTAACGCTCTTTTGCCCGCGGGGCCGGATCCCGTCCGCCCCGCGGGCGTTTTTTTCGCTTTCGGGCGCGCCGTCTTCCCCGCCGCGCGCCCGTATCCGCGTTTGCCGTTTCCGCCCCGCCCGATCCGCGCCGTTTTTTCGCCGCGAAAATTGCCGCCCGCGCGAGCCTTGCGTTTTTGCCCACGGCGGCGTATAATTTATTACCGCAGTCCCTGCCCCATGCGGGGCCGACAGTCCAGAGGGAGGAGGTGTTGCGCGTGGTGCGTTCATACGAAATGATGGTGATCGTCAACCCCACCGTCGAAGACCACAGCGTGGAAGTCAAGGCCGTAGAGGATCTCGTCGCCAAACTTGGCGGTCAGGTCACAAAGACCGATGTTTGGGGGAAGCGTCGTCTCGCGTATGAGATCGACAAGCTGAACGAGGGCATCTACGTCGTCTTCGAGTACAAGTGCGAACCCGATCAGCTCAAGGAGTTCGATCGCGTTCTCAGCCTGCGTCCGCTGATCGTTCGCCATCTGAACGTCGCGGTCGGCGAGTAGGCGGGAGTTATATCCGATGAGAGGATTTAACAAAGCTATTATCATGGGCAACGTCGTGCGAGACCCCGAGATCCGCTACACGGCCAACCAGCACGCGGTGGCGTCGTTCACCGTGGCGTGCAACCGATCGTGGCGCGATCAGAACGGCGAGATCCGCGAGGAAGCGGCGTTCATCCCCGTCGTCGTGTGGGGCAAGATGGCCGAGACGTGCGAGCGCTACCTTAAAAAAGGCGGCGGCGTGCTCGTCGAGGGACGCATCAACACCCGCTCCTACGAGGCGAAGACGGGCGAGAAACGCTACGTCACCGAGGTCGTGGCCGAGACCGTGCAGTTCGTGGGCGGCCGCCGCGACGACAGCGGCTCCTACGGCGGAGGTCAGGATCGCGGCTCCTATAGCGGGCAGGATCGGGGCGAGCGCGGCTCCTACGGCGCGCAGGATCGCGGCTCCTACGGCGGCTACCAGCAACGCCAGTCGGCCGCTCCGCGCAGCTACCGCGATTCGCAGCCGCAGCAGCCTCAACAGACGCAGCAGCAGCCGAGCGGCAGTTTCGGCGCCGGCGGCGGCGACTCGTTCCCGATGGACATCTCCGAGCTGGATCCGGCGTCCTCGCCGGCGCCGCGCCCGGACGACGAGGCCGACATTCCCTTTTGATGACGCGAGCGCGGCCTCGTTCTGGAAAGACCGGGTCGCGAGGGCTCAGGGCCGCTCCCTGAAAAGGAATTTGTGAAGGAGGTTGAGACTGTCATGCCCTATTCCGGATCGACGAGAAAGAGGACGAACGGCAAGCGCCGCCCCAAGGTCTGTTTCTTCTGCGTCGATAAGATCGAACATGTTGACTACAAGGACGTGGAGCGTCTGAAGAAATACGTCAGCGAGCGCGGCAAGATCATCCCGCGCCGCGTCACGGGCAACTGCGCCAAGCACCAGCGCCAGCTGACGATCGCGGTGAAGCGCGCGCGTTTCATGGCTCTTCTGCCTTACACCGCCGATTAGACAACGAACGTTTTTGCGCACAGAGAGAGGAGCGATCGCCGTGTCCTCTCTCTTTTTTGTCATGTGAGCGCTTCGCCGGCGCGGGAGGAAAGGAGAGCCGAACTTTTATGACGAACGCCCGCGGCCTCACGGAGGCCGCCCTGTTGACGGGGCTTTCCGTGGTTCTGTACATGGGGGCGAACTACATCCCCCTGCTCGGGATCGGGCTGATCTTCATCAGCCCCGTCCCGCTGGTCATTCTGGAGATGCGGCACGACCTCAAAACGGGCGCGGTGTCGCTGATCGTGGGCTCGCTGCTTGTGATGCTGGTGTCGGGGCCGGTGTCGGCGCTGTCATACGCGCTTGGCTTCGCGCTGCTGGCGCTGGCGCTGGGGCGCATCATCGAGCTGAAGTCGAACGCCGTCGAGATCGTCTGCTGGGGATCGCTGGTCTCGCTGGGGTGCAAACTGGCGCTGGCGGCGATCATGTTCTACGCGACGGGGATCAACCCGGTCAACATCGACATGCCCGGCATGGAAAAGGCCCTCGACATGATCGGCGGCCTGCCGGGCGTCACAGTCACCGACGCCGTCAAGGCCCAGTTTGAGCAGATGTTCAAAATAGTGCCGCTGATCATCCCGGCGATTTTCATCATGGCGTCGGTGGTGGACTGCGTGGTCTGTTACTGGATCTCGGCGAAGGTCATCAAACGCCTCAACCGCGTGGAACTGCCCAAGCTGCCGCCGTTTACGCGCTGGAGGTTCCCGCAGAGCGTGCTGTGGGCCTTCGCCGCCGGCGTGCTGTGCAACGTGGCGGCGGCGTACCGTCCGGAACTGGCCTTTCTGTCGCGTGTCGCGCTGAACCTCACGCTGCTGGTGCAGTATCTGTTCATCATGCAGGGCATGTCGCTTCTGGCCTGGTGGCTCGACCGCAAGGGCGTGCGCGGCTTCGCGCGCGGCGCGCTCCTCGCGCTGTGCTTTTTCATGCCGCTTCTGGCGCAGCTGTGCACGTGGGCGGGCATGGCCGACATCTGCGCTGATTTCAGGGAACGTTTCGGAAGGAGAGAGTAAACCATGAAGGTTATTTTGAAAGAGGACGTGCGCAAGCTGGGCCGGAAGGACGAGGTCGTCGAGGTCTCCGACGGCTACGCCCGCAACTACCTGATCGCCCGCGGGCTGGCCCAGGAGGCCACGGCGCGGAACGTGAACATCGTGAAGGACAGAGCCTCGGCGCAGGCCCGGCGCGACGCGCGCCTCGCCGCCGACGCGATGGCCGCGAAGGCCCGCATCAACGGCAAGGTGGTGAAGGTGAAGGTGAGCGCCGGCGAGGCGGGACGCCTGTTCGGCAGCGTGACGGCCGCCCAGGCCGCCGACGCGCTGAAGGCGCAGTACGGCGTGGAGATCGACAAGAAAAACGTGAAGGTGGAAGGCGCCGTCAAGGCGCTGGGCGCGTACCCTCTCACGATCCGGCTGTACGCGGGCGTGGACTGCTCCATGACGCTGTCGGTCGAATCCGACTGACCTCTGATGCCCGACGAAGTTTACGACCGCCTGCCGCCGAGCAACCTTGAAGCCGAGCGGGCGGTGCTGGGCGCGTGTATTCTCGACAGGGACGCCCTCGTCGATGTGACGGAGTTCCTTTCGCCCGAGGACTTCTACGACCTCAACTACCGGGACGTGTACGGCGTGATCGTCGAGATGTCGCGCCAGAACCGCCCCGTTGACATGCTGACGCTCGGCGCGGAACTGGCCGACCGCCGCCTGCTGGACAAGCTGGGCGGGCAGTCGTTTCTGGCCGCCATCGTGGACAGCACGCCCACGGCGGCCAACGCCGGCTACCACGCGCGCATCGTCCGCGACAAGGCCATCCACCGGCGGCTGATCACGGCGGGAAACTCCATCACGCGCATGGGCTACGACGAAAGCGTCGATCTCAGCCAGCTTCTCGAGGACGCCGAGCGCCTCATCTTCGAGGTGTCGCGCACGCGGAACGAGTCGAACTTCAAGAGCATCGCCGAGGTGATGAAGCCGACGTTCGACAGGATTCAGGAGGCGTACAACCGCGAGGAGACGGGGCTGACGGGCATCACGAGCGGTTTCGCGGGCATCGACCGCCTCACAAGCGGCCTGCAGCGCGGCGCGCTGAACATCATCGCCGCCCGCCCTTCGATGGGGAAAACGGCGCTGGCGCTGAACATCGCGCGCAACGTGGCCGTCAAGGCCAAACTCCCGGTGCTCGTGTTCAGTCTGGAGATGGGCGCGCAGCAGCTCGCGATGCGCCTGCTGGGCGCCGAATCGCGGATCAACATTCAGGATCTGGTCAACGGCACGTTCACGGCGCAAGACTGGCGCGTTCTCGCCGACGCGGCCAACGTGCTGACGGAGTCGCCCATCTACATCGACGACAGTTCGCTCCTCTCCACGGTGGAACTGAAGGCGCGCTCGCGCCGCTTCAAGGCCAAGCACGGCGAACTGGGGCTTATCGTCGTGGACTACTTGCAGCTGATGAACGCCAGCCGCGCGATGGACAACAAGCAGAACGAGGTGGCCGAGATCTCGCGCGGGCTCAAGGCCATCGCCCGCGAGTTGGACGTGCCCGTCGTCGCGCTGTCGCAGCTGTCGCGCGCGGTGGAAAGCCGCAACGAAAAGACGCCGCAGCTGTCCGACCTGCGCGACTCGGGCGCCATCGAGCAGGACGCCGACCTCGTCGGGCTGCTGTACCGCGAGAGCTACTACGCCAAGGACGAGCAGGGGCGCGCCGACAACTCGGCGTCGCTGGACATCGCCAAGAACAGGAACGGCCCCACCGACAAAGTGCCGCTCGTGTTCCTTCGCGAGTACACGCGGTTCGAGGATCGCGCCTTCTCGACGCGCTAGCCGCGCGTTCGTCGCGCCTGACGCGCGCGATCCCTTCTTTCACACCCTAAAAAAAACCGCTCTGCCGACACGGCAGGGCGGTTTTTTTACGGTGTTCGCGCTAGGAGATCGGCCGCACGACGGACGTTTCGCTCAAGCCGCGCGCGCCCTCGGTGACGATAAGGTCTCCCGCCGAGACGGCCCCTTTGACCTGCACGCGGCTGTCGCGGAACTCTCCGAGCGTGACGGGGATTTTCTCCACCGATCCGTCGTCGCGGTACTTCCACAGCCACGTGGCGCCCGCCATGTCGCCGACCACGGCCTCCAGCGGCACGGCGAAGCCGCCGTCGTCCGCGGCGGCGGAGGGGACGGAGGCGCTGACGAGCACCGTCATGCCCGGCAGCACGCGCACGTGCGCCGGCTGCGGCATCACCACGGTGGCGGCGTAGGTGCGCGTTCTGGGATCGGACTGGGCGCTGATCTCCTTGAACGACGCGGCGAAACTCTGACCGGGGAGCGCGTCGATCGTGACGCGCAGATCGACGGCGTCGGACGGCGACGCGGTGAGCGACGGCCTGCTCTCGCTACCGACGACTGTTTTGACGATGTCCTCCTCGGGCACGTTGACGACGATTTCCACGCTTTCGAGGTTCTGAAGGCTGACGACTGGCTGCTTGGCCTGCACGTCCTGGAACTGCTCGGCCAGCCGGGCGATGATGACGCCCGCGAACGGCGCGCGCAGCTCCGTGTCGGCGAGGGCGTGCTCGGCCTCGTCAACGCCGGCCTCGGCCGTGCGTAGCGACGAGCGCGTCACGTCGAGCGCCGTCTTGTACTGGTCGTACTGCGCCTGAGAGATGACCTGTTTTTTGAACAGTTCCCCGTAGCGACGGAAGTTGTTCTGCGCCTCGGTGTTGCGCGCGGCGGCCTGCGAGAGGCGGCTTTTGGCGTCGGCCAGTCTCGTGCGGAAGTCGCGCGGGTCGATGCGCGCGACCAGCTGCCCTTTTTTGACGCGCGTTCCGGCGTCCACGGGGATCTCCGTGAGCGGTCCGGGCACGCGGAAAGACAGGTTGACGCGCTGCGATCCCTGAACCGCGCCGAAGTAGTGGCGCTGCGAGCCGCTTCCGGCCGCGTCGAGACGGCAGACGCGCACGGGCGTGGCGGCGGCGCAGCGCGACGCCAGAAGCGCCCAGAGGACGAGAGCGAAAGACGTTTTCTTCATCGGATGCCTCCTGTTTTCGGCGTTAAAGCCCTTTATCACAGTTTAGCACACTTCGGCGCGGCTGTGAAGTGCGCGCCGCGCCGTGCAATTCCGCCGCGTTTGTGAGATAATAGGCGCGTCTTCGCGACACGCGAAAATTTACGCAGAGCCTCCGCCGCGCGCGGAGGAAAAAGGAGAGTTCACCATGCGCGATCCGCTTCTCGATCACGGAGAGACCGGCGGCCCCGCCCCCCGCCCCGAAAACCATGCCCGCCGGCGCTTTCACACCGGGAGCCGGCCGGGAGAGACGCACGTCCACGACGGACGGCCGCACGTGCATCTGCCCGACGGCTCCGTCCGCTATCTCGAAGAAGGGGAGCTGCCCTCCGCGCCCAAGCGCCGCCGCGGCCCCTCGCGGGCGTAAGGCGTGTCCAAGTCCGGCAAGACCAACGCCGTGCGCGAGGCCGAGCGCCTGAACATTCCCGTCTCCGTCGTCGAGTACGAGGCGGACGAAAGCGATCTCAGCGCCGTACACGCGGCTTCCCTGTGCACCATCCCCCCGGAGCGCGTCTACAAGACGCTCGTCCTGCGCGACTGCGAGCACGCCAAAGACGTGATCGCCGCCGTCATTCCCGGCGCGATGGCGCTCGACCTGAAGAAGCTGGCGTCGCTGGCCGGACGCCGAAAGGTGGAGATGGTTCGCGTGAAGGAGCTGTTCGGCCTCACCGGCTACGTGCGCGGCGGCTGCTCGCCGCTCGGCATGAAGAAAAAGCTGCCCACGTTCATCGACGCCTCGGCGTTCGCCTTCGATACGATCGCCGTCAGCGCGGGCAGGCGCGGTATGCAGATGATCCTGCCGCCCGACGGGCTGGCGCGCGCCGCGAACGCCAAAGTCGGCGAGATCGCGCGCGAACCGGCCGGAGACGACGAGAAGACGTGGTAGCCACCCGACCCCGAGCGGCGTCCTTCCGCTCCATCGGGGAACCCGCGCGGCCGCCGTTTCCGGGGGTGGAAAAACAGCCGTGCGCGCGGTGTTCGCGCGACATTCCGCAAAAGGAGGAAAAAACGTGGAAAAACTGTTCCTGTGGGCGCTCGCCGCGCTCAACGCCGCGTCGTTCGCCGTCTACGGGATCGACAAGCGGATCGCCCGCCGCAACGGCGCTCCCGGCGCGGGCGTCCCGGCGCGCCGCGTCAGCGAGAAGGCGCTGTTCGTCTGGGCCGCGCTGGGGCCGTTGGGCGCGCTTGCCGGCATGAAGTTCTGGCGTCACAAGACAAAGCGCTGGTATTTCGTCTGGGGCGTGCCCGCCATTCTGCTGGCCGAGGCGGCTCTCGCGCTCCGGCTGACGAGGGGGTTCTGACATGGCGGCGCGCGAGACCGCGGTTCGCCGCTATCCGATCCGCGTGCGCTACGCCGAGACGGATCAGATGGGCATCGCGCACCACAGCAACTACTTCGTCTGGTTCGAGGAGGGGAGGTCGAACTACTGCCGCGACCTCGGGTTCCCCTACGGCGAGTGGGAGAAAAACGGCGTGTTCCTCCCCGTCGTGGAGGCGCGGTGCCGCTACAAGTCGCCGCTGCGCTACGACGAACCGGCCGAGATGGAGGTCTTCCCTGCCGAGAGCGGGGCGGCGACGGTCACGTTCGGGTACAGGATCTTCCACGCCGACGGGCGTCTGGCCGCCGAAGGCTGGACAAAACACGCCTTCGCCGACGCCGGGGGGCGGCTGATCCGGCGCGGGAACGACTTCGTCGCCCGCCTCAAGGCCCTGATCTTCCCCGGCTGATCGCCGCTCGGCGGGATATGGCGCGAAAAGGAGACGTTTCCATGACATCCAAGCCGAGAATCGCCGTCGCCTGCAACCGCGACCCCGCGTCCCCGGGGGCCGTCCCCGTCGCGGGGGTGCTCGAGACCTACGCCGACGCGCTGATCGAGGGCGGTTCCGTTCCGTTTCTGCTTCCCGCGACGGACGACGCGGCGCTGCTTTCCGACTATCTCGACATGGCCGACGGGCTGTTCATGCCGGGCGGCATCGACGTTGACCCGCTCGTCTTCGGCGAGGGGCCCGACGCCAACATCGGCCGTCTCGACCCGGGGCTGGACCGCTTTCAGATCGCGCTGATCCGGCTGGCGAGGACGCGCGGAACGCCGATCCTCGGCGTGTGCCGGGGCGTCCAAGTGATGAACGTGGCGTTCGGCGGCACGCTGTTCCAGCACTTGGGCAACCGCGAGGCGACGTTCAACCATCGTCAGACGATGCACGGCCGCTGGCCCAGCCACAAGGCGCGGGCCGTGCCAGGCAGCCTGATCGAGCGTGTGTTCGGGCGCGATTTCGCGGTGAACAGTTTCCACCATCAGGCGGCGGCGCGCGTCGCGCCCGGGTTTGCCGTGACGGCCCTTTCCCCCGACGGCGTCGTCGAGGCGTTGGAGGCGCGAAACGGCCCGTTCTGCGTGGGCGTGCAGTGGCACCCGGAGCGGATGATCCACTCCCTGCCCGAGACCCTGAAGATTTTCAAGGTGTTCGCGGCGGCGGCGGGGGACTTCGCCGCGGCGCGGTAAAGTCGGCGTCGGGCCGCGTTCGCGGCCCGACGCGCGGGTATTTTCCGCCTGACGGGGCGGGCGGTTTTCGGTTTTCGCGGCGGTCGGAAGGGCGGCGTGAGCGTCGCGAGGCGATCGTGACGCCCCGCGCGCCAAAAGGCCGTGTGCCGTTTCAGCCGCGCGCGTCCGCTCCGAGGGGGCGCTCCGGCGCGGAAAGACGCTTCGCTGGAGACGAACCGGCGGGGCGCGGTTTGACCGCGCCGCCCGGAATAGCCGCGGACACACCCGACCGCGACCGCGCCGGGGCGCGTTTTGCGCGAGGCGGGCCGTTTTTTCCCGTTCGCGGCGGGTCACGGCGCGCGGCGGCGAACCGCCGGTGTCGGCGAAAGGTCACGCCGCGCGTGCCGGAGCGCGAGGATCTCGCGGGGCCGGAAACGCCGGGCCGGGTGTTTTCTCCCGGCGAGGTTTCTCGCTTTTTTTGTCCCCGCGCGTTAAAAAGACAGTCGTTTCAGCCCCCGGAGACGTTTCCGCCGCCGGGGGCATGTCGTTATGACGGGGCGGCGTTTTTTCCGGCTCGCCGAAGGCGGGTCGGCAGTCTCCCGTGTCCGTCGGGGAATCCCGCCCACCCTCTGGCTTTTTTCGGCGCGATATGAATAAAGCGGCGTTCACACGGGGCCGCCGATCTTCAGCAGACGGAAACGGTTTTTGCGGAAGTCGATGAGGCCGTCGGCCCTCATGCGCGACAGTTCGGCGGAGAGCGCGCTGCGGTCTACGGCGAGAAAGTCGGCGAGTTCCTGTCTGTTCATCGGGAGGGTCAGTTCGACGCTTCCCTCGTCCCGCGCCAGCGTTGACAGGTAGCCGATCACGCGGTCGCGGATCGCGCGCCGCCGCAGCAGAGCGTTGGCGCGCAGCAGAGAGACGTTCTTCGCGGCGAGCAGGCGGAGCAGGTTGCGGGATACGGCGCGCAGCGCCGGGCCGGCCGGGGCGGCCTCGAAAAGACGGCCGGGCGAGAAAAAGAGCGCCTCGGCCTCGGAAGTGGCCGCCACGCCGACGGGAAGCTCCCGCAACCCCGCGCAGGCGAACGCCTCGCAGAACAGGTCTCCCGCCGCGAGCGCCGTGACGACGGCGCGCCTTCCCCAGAAGTCGTCCATGACGACGAGAGCCGTTCCGCTGACGAGCAGGCCGATCCCCGGCGGCCTGTCGCCCTGCGCGAGCAGCAGCCGGTTTTTCCCGCACCAGCGCGTCCTGGGCGAAAGCGCCGCCAGCGTCCCGGGGAGATCGGCGGGGGCGACGCCCGCGAACAGAGGACTTCCGGTGAGTACGTTGAGATCCATGGTGAACTCCTTTCTCAGAGCGTTGTAAAAACAACCGACTTCGACGCCGCTATCTTACTATAATTATCCAGATCAGTCAAAACAAATTCGCCGCCAAAAGCGGCCCGCGAGGGGGTATGTTCTGTGTTCAGGAAAATCGTCAAAATCGACCGCGACAGGTGTACAGGCTGCGGCGCGTGCGCGTCCGCGTGTCTGGAGGGGGCCATCCGGATGATCGGCGGCAAGGCCGAGGTCGTTCGCGAGGATTACTGCGACGGGTTTGGAAACTGTCTGCCCGTCTGCCCCGCGGGAGCGATCACGATCGAGGAGCGCGATGTGTCGCCCGAGGGGCCGCGCCCCGTTCCTCCCGCGCCGCCGGAACCGCCTTTCGGCCCGGGGCCGCGACCGGAACCGCCTGTGCCACCCGAACCGCCTTTCGGCCCGGAGCCGCGACCCGTTCCTCCCGTGCCGCCGGAGCCGCC
>CAZRXR010000058.1:0-10620 GCA_964604125.1 uncultured Synergistaceae bacterium | reverse complement strand
TACGCCAACTCGCAGGCCTGGCCGCTGATGTTCATCGGCAACGAGGTCGCCGACGCGGCGCTGATCATCAACAGCGTCGATCCGTGCATCTCCTGCACCGAGCGCATGGTCGTCACCGACCGTGCCGCCAACCGCAAGGCCGTCTTCACCAAGGAAGAACTGCTGAAGATGTGCCGTCAGAAGACTGCGGATCTGAGGAGGAGGATGGGCAAATGATCGTACTGAAGATCGTCCTCGCGATTCTGCTCGCGCTTTTTGTCACCCTGCTGGCCCTGTACTTTCAGGCGATCGACCGCATCGGCCACGCCGTGATGCAGCGCCGCGTCGGCCCGCCGCTCCTGCAGGGGTTCTACGATTTCTTCAAGCTCCTCGGCAAGGAAAACATCACATCGCGCCGCGCCGTGGGATGGATGTTCAACGGCGCGCCCCTACTCGGCCTCGCGTTCATCCTCATGGTGTTTCTCTACATCCCGATGGGCTCCGTGCCCGCTGTTCTGAGCGGCCGCGGCGACGCGATCACCGTGATGTACCTGATCACGTCGGCCAGCATCTGCATCGCGATGGCGGCGTTCGCCTCCGGCTCGCCGATTGCCAACATCGGCGCACAGCGCGAAGTCGTGATGATGATGAGTTTTGAGGTGCCCACGGCCATCATCCTTTCCACAGTGGCGTGGCTTGTCGGCAGGGCCGGCGTGCCCGCCGCCCCGTTCGACCTGAGCACGTACCGGGTGTACTCGCCGTGGAGTCTGGTTGGATGGATCGGCTTCATCGGTCTGGTCTGTTTCCTCATCTCCGCGCTGATGGTCACGCCCGGCGAGAGCGGCACCGGCCTGATGGACATCGCCGAGGCCAAGACGGAGATCCTCGAGGGCATGACGATCGAGTTCAGCGGCACCAACCTTGCTATCGTCAATCTGGCGGTCACGCTGCGCTCGCTGGCGTTCTCGGCGCTTATAGTGAGCATCTTCTTCCCCGGCTCGCTGCTGGGCGGAAAGGCGCCCGCCGTTGTGGCCTATGTGGCCGACTTCGTGTGGTTCTGGATCAAGGTGCTGTGCACCTCGCTCGTGGGCGTCACGTATCTGCGCAGCGTCTTCGGCCGTCTGAAGATCTGGCAGGCTTCGCGCTTCTACTGGTTCTACGTGGGCGTCCTGTCGCTGGCCGGCATGATCCTCGAGACCGTCGAGGTCATGCTTGACTGAACGGCGAAAGAGAGGAGAGTTCACCCATGCTGAATGCGATGTCGCTGACGGTTCTCCGTCAGCTTTTCCAGAAGACTTTGTGCCGCAACTTCCCCGTTAAGCGGATGCCCGACTCGGTGACCGACGCTCTGGCCGCCGCCGCCGAGGGCAAGGTGAAGCTGAACCCGCCCGTCCCGACCTACGGGCGTTTCCGCGGCAGGCTCAACTATGACCGCTCCAAGTGCATCGGCTGCTCGATGTGCACAAAGGTGTGCCCCGCCAACGCCATTGTGATGGATCCTTCCACCGAGGGGCAGAAGCCCCGCAAGGTGGAACTTCACACCGACCGCTGCTGCTTCTGCGCGCAGTGCAACGACGTGTGCCCCGTGAGCGCTCTGTCGATGACGACGGACTTCGCCATCTCCAGCGCGGGCGACCGCAAGGCCGGCAACACGCGCAAGGACACGGGCAAGGCGACGCGCCTGCCGTTCCAGAAGGAATGGACGGTTCCCGCCCCCGGCGCGGTGGAGGAGTTCCTGCCCCCGCCCCTGTCCGAGGTCGGATCGTCCGCCGGGCCGTCCGCTCCCGCGCGGAACGGCTGAAAGACGGCTGCCGGATCGGCTTAAAAAATTCCCCCGCGTTTTATCGCCGCGGGGGAATTTTTTTATTTCACGGCCCGCGCTATAATGGCCGCGAGGAGCGCGCAGCAAAGCGCGAAAGAAAGGAGACACGTCCCGTGCGAACGATCTGGAACCCGTGGCACGGCTGCCGCCGTGTGAGCGAGGGGTGCGCCAACTGCTACATGTACTTTCTCGACGCGCTGCGCGGCGCGGACGGCTCGCGCGTGTACAGGACAGAGGCGTTCGACTACCCCGTGCGGCGCGACAGGAGCGGCGGGTACGTCGTTCCCGCCGGGCTGACGCTGTGGGTGTGCATGACATCCGACTTCTTCCTCGACGACGCCGACGTCTGGCGTCCCGAGGCGTGGAGCGTGATGCGCGAGAGAAGCGACGTGGGTTTTCTGCTGATCACAAAGCGCCCCGAGCGCGTCGCCGCGCATCTGCCGCCCGACTGGGGCGCCGGCTGGGAGAACGTGATCCTCTGCGTGACGGCCGAGAACCAGCGGCGCGCAGACGAGCGCGTCCCTCTCCTGCTGGGCCTGCCGTTCCGCCACAAGAGCGTGACCTGCTCGCCGCTGATCGGGCCTGTTGACGTTTCGGCGTACCTCGCGCGGGGCGGGATCGAGCGCGTGATGTGCGGCGGCGAGAACTACGGCGGCGCGCGCCCCTGCTCGTTTGACTGGGTGAAGTCGCTCGCCGCGCAGTGCCGCGCCGCGAACGTGAGTTTTTCGTTTTTCGAGACGGGGACGGTCTTCGTGAAGGACGGACGAGCGTACCGCCTGAACTCCAAAAGGCTGCAGAGCGAGATGGCGTGGAAGTCGGGCGTCAGCTTTGAATGCGGCGCGCCGGAACTGGCTCTGACGACGCCGCTCGGTTTTCCGCTTTCGCGCGGCGAGCGCTACGCGCCTTTCTTCCGCGAACAGTGCGGCCGCTGCGGCAGCCGGCCGTTCTGCTCCGGGTGCTCCGGCTGCGGCAAGTGCGAAAGCGCGCGTGAGAGAAACGCGCGCGGAATCAAGCGCTCCGCGAGGGCGTGAAAAGCGGGCCTCCGCGCGGAAGGGATCGTAAAAGGCTGAAAGCGCAAGGAATTGCGCGGCGTATGATAATCACGCGAAACAGAACTCGCCGTGCCTTTAAAGGCACGGCGAGTTTTTTATGCGCTTCGGGACGCCGTTCAGAGGGCGCGGAGAGCGGTTCCCCGCGCGATGCGGGACGCCGTTCGCGCGCGGAAAGGAGGATCTAGTGTGCTTCGATACGGTTCGGGCGTCGCATAGGCTTCGGGCGCGCCGTTGAGACGGCCGTCACCGCGCGTCCGCGCTCTTGTCCTTGCGGATCACGTCGTGCGCGCCGCCTTCGACGATGCTTGTGGCGCTCACGAGTGTGAGCTTGGCCTTGCGCTGAAGTTCGGGGATGGAGAGCGCGCCGCAGTTGCACATCGTAGACTTGATCTTGAGGCACGTTTTCTCGACGTTTTCCTTGAGCGGCCCGGCGTAGGGGACGTAGCTGTCCACGCCCTCCTCGAACGACAGCCTTCCGCTCCCGCCGAGGTCGTAGCGCTGCCAGTTGCGCGCGCGGTTGCTCCCCTCGCCCCAGTACTCCTTGACGAACGTGCCGCCTACCAGCAGCTTGGCTGTGGGGCTTTCGTCGAAGCGCGCGAAGTAGCGGCCCAGCATCACGAAGTCGGCCCCCATGGCCAGCGCCAGCGTGATGTGGTGGTCGTAGACGATGCCGCCGTCGGAGCAGACGGGCACGTACACGCCCGTCTTTCTGGCGTATTCGTCGCGCGCCTGGCACACCTCGATCACCGCGGTCGCCTGTCCGCGCCCGATGCCCTTCGTCTCGCGGGTGATGCAGATGGAGCCGCCGCCGATGCCCACTTTGACGAAGTCGGCGCCGCATTCGGCGAGGAAGTTGAACCCGTCGCGGTCAACCACGTTGCCCGCCCCCACTTTGACGCTGTCTCCGTAGTGTTCGCGGATCCACGCGAGCGTGCGCTCCTGCCACTCGGAAAAGCCCTCCGACGAGTCGATGCACAGCACGTCGGCGCCGGCCGCGACAAGCGCGGGCACCCGCTCGGCGTAGTCGCGCGTGTTGATGCCCGCGCCCACGACGTAGCGCTTGTTGGCGTCGAGCAGTTCGTCGGGGTTCTCCTTGTGCTCGGCGTAGTCCTTGCGGAACACGAACGCCACAAGCCGTCCGTCGTCGGACACGATGGGCAGCGAGTTGACCTTGTTCTCCCAGATCAGATCGTTCGCCTCGCTCAGGGTCGTCCCCTCCGGGGCGGTGACCAGTTTGGACAGGGGGGTCATGAACGTTTCCACGCGCTCCGCGGCGCTCATGCGGCTGACGCGGTAGTCGCGGCTCGAGACGATGCCCACCAGTTTGCCCGTCGGCGTGCCGTCGTCGGTGACGGCCACGGTGGAATGTCCCGTGCGCTCTTTGAGCGCGAGCACGTCGCCGAGCGTGCTGTCGGGGCGGAGATTGGAGTCGCTTGGCACAAAACCGGCCTTGTGGTTCTTCACGCGCGAGACCATGGCCGCCTCGCTCTCTATCGTCTGCGAGCCGTAGATGAACGACACGCCCCCGGCCTTGGCCAGCGCGATCGCCATCGTGTCGTTTGAGACCGACTGCATGATCGCCGAGACCATCGGCGTCGCCATCACGATAGCCGGCTCGTCGTGCCCGGGGCGGTACTTGACCAGTGGCGTTTTCAGCGAGACGTTCTCGGGACGGCACTCGGCCGACGAGTAGCCGGGAATGAGCAGATATTCGTTAAACGTGTGCGCCGGTTCGTTGATGTACATCGCCATGGGTTGACCTCCGAAATGAAGTGTGGGCGGCCGCTGTTCCGCGGGAAAATTTTTACGTAGTATACGCGCCCCGGGGCGTTTTTGCAAGGGGTTTTTTATACCGTAAATTCCTTTTTATACGAAACATCGCCGCGCCGGATCCCGCCCGGAAAATTTCCGCGCCGCGCCCGAAAGCGCGGGAAAAAAGCGCGGCTTTTCCGCCGCGCTTTTTACGGCGCCGACTCGAGAGACGCGAGCGAATCGCCGATGTCGCCTTCGAGAAAGACGCTTCTGTCGGCGATCTCCCCGGGGACGCGACCCTTTTGGAAATTCAGGCAGACGTAGGCCGCGTCCGGGTTTTTGTACGTCGCGATCATGAACGGGTATTTGACGATGCCCGGCGTGTTGTATCCCACGCCCAGCTCCAGATACACGACGCGCCCGCGACGGTGCGCGCGCGTAAACGCCGACCAGCGCTCCTCGGCCGCGCGCCAGCCGGCGTCCTCGACGAACGTGTCGCCGGAGCGCAGGTTCACCGTCATCGGCCTGCCGCATCGTGGGCAGCGCGGGATCAGGTTTCGCGGCACGCGCTGAAGCGGCGGGCCATCCGGCGGAACGAGTTCGCCCTCCGGGCCGAACGCGAAGCGCTGCGCGGTCAGCATCCGGCGCACAGTCTCCTCGTTGTCATACGTCGCCGCGTGGCAGGGGACGGAGCACTGGAACAGCCCGTAGTCGCCCTGCGTGTAGAACAGGCGCGCGCGGTCGAACCCCGCTTTCTGAAAACAGTGGTCAACGTTGCTCGTGATCACGAAATAATCGCGCCCGCCGACGAGGCGCAGCAGGGCGGGATAGACGGGGCGGGGCGGATCCATGTAACGGTTGACGTAGATCATGCGGCTCCAGAACGCCCATGTTTCCTCGGGGGTCGGAAAGGGGTAAAACCCTCCCGAGTACATGTCGGAAAAACCACGCGACGCGGCGAAGTCGGCGAAATACCTGTCGAACCTCGCTCCCGCGTAGTCGAACCCGGCCGAGGCGGAAAGACCCGCGCCGGCGCCGACGCACAGCGCGTCGCACTCGCGGATGAGAGCGGCCGCGCGCGCGAGAGCCGCGCTTTTCGCGTCAGAGGCCGAGGAGACGGGCGTAGACTTTTCTGTCAAGCTCTTTGAACACATTGAAAATCACCTTGATCCGCGCTCCCCGCGCCAGGAAGCCGCGCGCCGCCGCGACGGCGATCCCGGCGGCCTCCTCGTTCGGAAAGTGAAATTCGCCCGTCGAGACGCAGCAGAACGCCACGCTCGAAAGGCCGTTTTTCTCCGCCAGTTCCAGACACGAACGGTAGCACGAGCGCAGCAGACGCCTGTGCTCGTCGGTTACGCGGCCCTCCACGAGCGGCCCGACCGTGTGCAGCACAAACCGCGCGGGCAGGTTGAAACCCGGGGTGACGCGCGCGCGTCCCGGCGGCTCCTCGGCGATGCCTTCCCGCCTTTTAAGCTCTTGACACGCGAGGCGCAGCTGCACGCCGGCGGCGGTGTGGATGGCGTTGTCGATGCAGCCGTGGCATGGCACGAAGCACCCGAGCAGAGAACCGTTCGCGGCGTTCACGATGGCGTCGCACTTCAGGCGCGTGATGTCGCCTTGCCACAGGCAGATCCCCGGCTCGGCGCACGCGAGCGCTCCGGCGTTGACGACGCCCTTTCGCCGCAGTTCCTCGCGCAGGTACTCGTCCTGCACAGAGAGGAACCCCGCCGCGATTTCCCGGGGCGGGCGCGCGTTCATCAGCGCCCGCAGCAGTCGCTTCTGCCCGTCGGCGTCCGGGGGAGGCGGGATCCCCGCGTGTCCGTCCGGCCTCTCGGCGAGCAAATAACGGATAAGAAAAAGGCGCCGTTCCGCCTGATCCACGAAAAGCCCCCCTTTCGCGAAACTCTTTCAGCGTATTGTAGCGCGTCGCGCGCCCGCGCGCCACACAAAAGCGTTCCGCCGTTTTACAAGGGCGAAAACGCCGCGTGCCGGAAGAACTTTTGGAGGAACGATAATTTTTGAGATCCGCCCTTGACACGATAAAGTTTGCCATCTATAATATCATAGCTACTAGAATGTAGTTTAAAAGGATTCAAGTACCCGAAACGTTTTTTCATTTGAACATAACGCGCGACGACGCCCGCGGACGTTCGGCAACGACCGCCGCGACGGACGGCGGCGCCGGTTTGGGAGGGACCCCCGGTGAGTGATTTTAGGAAACAGTTGGAACGGAAGCTCCAGAACCCTGACAACAAGGCGAAATGGGATGCGTATGACCCTGTCTATCAGGTGATCAAGTCACTTATCGAGGCGCGCAGGAAGAAGAACGTGACGCAGAAACAGCTCGCGGAGCGCACGGGCATCACCCAGCCCGACATCAGCCGTCTGGAGAACGGACGCGGCAATCCTTCGCTGCGGACGTTGAACAACCTTGCCCGCGGGCTGGGCATGGTGCTCAAGGTTGAATTTGTCGATGTCAAGACGCACCGCAGAGAGAAAGAGCGCTGATTCTTCTTTAAAAAAGCGTCTGATTTTATTCGCGCTGAACGTGACGTCGCCGGACGGGGGCGTCACGTTTTTTTATCCGCGCGGCGCGCAATTTTTGCAAGCATGGTATATAATAAAAGAACGTCTTTAAGGAGGTTGAATTTATGCTCGTTTCTACCAAAGGGCGCTACGCGCTGCGCGTCATGCTCGATCTGGCCGAAAACCGCGCGAGCGGGTACGTGCCCCTGCGGGCGATCGCCGAGCGCCAGGACATCTCTGAAAAATATCTGGAGGCGATCCTCAAGTCGCTCGTCCGCGAGGGGATCCTTGAGGGCGTGCGCGGCAAAGGCGGAGGCTACAGGCTGGCCGTTTCCCCCGAGCGGCTTTCGGTGGGGCGCGTGCTCAGACTGACCGAGCCTTCGCTGGCCACCGTGGGGTGCCTGCGTCCGTCTTCCGGCGTGTGTCCGCGCAGGGACGTGTGCCCCACGCTGCCGATGTGGAAAGAGCTCGACAAAATGATCCTCGACTACCTCGACAAACACACGATCGCCGACCTGATGACTCCGGGCGCCGACTGACCCGCCCGCGCCGCTCCGGCCCAAGCGATTTTTTCAACGAGAGGAGACGATCCCGCTCAAAATGGAAAACCACCGAGACGGAGTTCCGTTGCGAAGTACCCATCACGAACCGGCCGAGGCGGGGCGTCTTTGAACCTTCGCGGCTCTCCCGCGGCCGGGCTGGAAAGGAGCGCGTTTTCTGTGTCCCTTGAACACGACAGAACGATGCGGGAAATAGCCGGCTGTATCCGGCAAAAGCGTTTCCGCGAGGCGAAGGAGCTTTTGTCCGACATGGAGCCCATCGACATCGCCGAGGGGCTGGAGGAACTCTCTCCCGCGCAGCTGGTGCTGTATTTCCGCCTGCTGCCCAAGGATCTGGCCGTCGATGTGTTCGAACTGCTTGACATCGACGTGCAGGAGGTCTTTCTCGCGCACGCCACGGGCGAGGAAGTGCAGGAGATCATCGAGGAGATGTCGGACGACGACCGCACGGAGCTGTTCGACGAACTCCCCGCCACCACGGTGAAGCGTCTGCTGCTCAGTCTTTCTCCCGAGGAGCGCAAGCTGGCCAACACGCTGCTCGGCTATCCCGAGGACAGCGCCGGCCGCATCATGACGGCGGAGTACATCGCGCTGAAGGCTCATATGACCGTGAAGGCGGTTCTGGAGCGCATCCGCGAGAAGGCCAGCAGCAAGGAGACGATATACACCAGCTTCGTGGTGGACGAAAGCCGCCACCTGCTCGGCGCCGTCGAACTGGAGGATCTGATCCTCGCCGACCCGGGCGCGGAGGTGGTGGACGTGATGAACGGCGATCCCGTCTCCGTGACTACGTCCGACGATCAGGAGCAGGCCGCGCAAATCATCTCCCGGTACGACCTGCACACGCTGCCCGTCGTGGACAGCGAGCGCAGGCTCGTGGGCATCATCACGTTCGACGATGTTCTCGACGTGGTGGAGGAGGAGGCCACGGAGGACATCGAGCGCATGGCCGGCATCGAGCCGGTGGAGGAGGACTACCTCGACGCCGGTCTGTTCACCGTCGCGCGCAAGCGCTTCGTGTGGCTGGTGGTCTGCATCATCACCGAGGCGTTCACCTCGACCGTGCTCAAACACTATTCGCCGCTGACGCGGCGCGTGGTGTCGCTGACGTTCTTCGTGCCCCTGCTGATCGGCACGGGCGGCAACGCGGGCACTCAGGCCGCCACGCTGATGATACGCGGCATGACGGTGGGCGAGATCCAATGGAAGGATCTTGGCCGCGTCGTGGGCCGCGAGGCGGCCGCCGGCCTGCTGCTGGGGGGCGCGCTCGGGCTTCTGGGGCTGGCGCGCGCGTGGATGATCGGCGTGGGGCCGGGCGTTTCGCTGACGGTGGGGCTGGGCGTGCTGCTCGTGGTGCTGATCGGCAATCTGGCGGGAACCGTGCTGCCGCTTTTGGCGCGTCTGGCGCGCATCGACCCGGCGGTGATGTCGGGGCCGTTCATCACGACGGTGGTGGACATCGCCGGGCTGATCGTCTACTTCGAGACCGCGGGCGCCGTCCTGGGACTGAAATAGTGCCGTTGCGAGGTGACCTTCATGAAAAAGACGAACGCGCCCGCGCCGGAGGACGATCATCCATGTCCGGGCGTCTGGGGTTCAGTTCCCGTCTCAGAAATCTGCTTCAGCAGGGAAAGCTTGACGAAGCGCGCGCGCTGATACGCGGTTTCTCGCCCGATGTCATCAGGGAGGAGATCCTGCGGCTGCCGCCCCGCAGCGGCCTCGCGCTGTGCAGCATCCTGCGCCCCGCCCAGCTGGCCGGGCTTATAGAGGGCCTTTCGCGGCGCGAGCGCCAGCGCCTGTTGAGCAGCGCCGCCGTCGGCGAACTGCGCGGCCTGTTTCTCTCGCTGCCCGAAAGCCTTCTGCCCGATCTGTTCAGCGCCCTGCCGTCGCGTCAGGGGCGTCTGCTCGCCGACAAACTGCCCAAGAACATCAAAAAGATCCTCGAGCCGGAGAACATCTGGCCCGAGGACTCCGTGGGCTACATCATGAGCGCGCCGGGCGTCATTCTCGCCCCGCGCGACACGGTCGCCGAGGCGCTGGAAAAGATCCGCCGCGACGCGCCGGGGAAGGATCAAGTCTACCACTGTTTCGTCAACGACGGCGGGCGTTTTTTGGGCACGGCGGCTCTTGAGGACATGGTTCTGGCCGCGCCCGGCACGATCGTGGAGCAGCTGACCGACGGCGACTGCCACGCCGTCTCTCCCGAGACCGATCGCGCAGAGGCGGCGCGCGTCATGTCGCGTTACGACGTGCAGGTGCTGCCGGTTGTCAAGGACGGGCGTCTGCTCGGTATGCTGCCGTTCGACGACGTGCTCGACGTGATGGAGGACGAGAACACCGAGTTCTTCCACCACACGGGCGGCCTCTACGGCGACAACGACGGGGACAGCCTGTGGGGCGAGACGCTGCGGCGTCTGCCGTGCCTGCTGCTGTGTCTCGTCACGGGCGTGCTGACGACGGGCATCATCGAAAACTACGAGTCGCTGCTGTCGCAGGTGATGGCGCTCTCATTCTTCGTGCCGCTGCTGATAGACACGGGCGGCAACGTGTCGGGACAGGTGTCGGTGCTGATCATCCGCGCCATGGGGCTGGGCGAACTTCCGGGGCGCATGTTCTGGAAGGTGCTGCTGCGCGAGCTCGTCACGGGCGTCATCCTCGGCGCGGCGATGTCCGCCCTCGCCGTGTTGAGATCGGCTATTCTGGGAACCGGCGGCGGCGTCACGTTCGTCGTCGGCGTCTCGATGGTCTCGGTGGTCATGCTTTCCAACATGCTCGGCACGCTGACGCCGTTTGTCGTCAAGAAAGCGGGGTTCGACCCGGCGATGATCTCCGGCCCCCTGCTGGCGACGGTCAACGACGTGCTGGGACTGGTTCTGTATTTTACCGTGGCAAGCGCGATCCTCTAGGCGCCACGTCCCGGCGGCGTTTT